>JAITUY010000230.1 GCA_031286095.1 Treponema sp.
ATTTTTATTTGTTTACTAGATGAAATATGGCTGAATGTAAAAAACGTTTGCAGAAACATCTTTTACTAAAATTTGCACTAAATCCAACTTCATTTCTGAATCGTATAAGTCTATTTTTAGGGTATAGGACAACAGATTCTTTGAAAATCTATCTTTTTAGTAGTAACGCTCGCGGTGATTTACAGGTATTTTTTATGTATATGACCGTTATCGGGGAAGATTGATGTCCATAAAAAATATACTTTTCCATAATATTTTTCTGAACAAAGGGAGAGTATTTTTTATAAGGCGGCTAGTTTTTTGTTTGTTTTTTTACAGAACCTACCAGGACGGGTAATATCGTTCGTGGAGACAGGCAGTTATTTTTTATGTAAGAGGGGATGCATGGAAACCTATTGGAAAGTAAACGAAGTTGCGACGGCGATACAGGTATCGGAACAGACTGTATACCGCTATGTAGCGAAAGGGGAGATACCTTATCACAAATTGAGCAGGGCGGTGCGGTTCAAGCCTTCCGAGATCGAAATCTGGATGGAAGGCAGGAAGGCGGAGGGGATGAAGCATGGCGAGATTTGATAATGCCTCTGTAAGCACGAATTGTAAATACCTTGAAGGTTGTTCCGCGCCGATATGTCCAAGAGATACGGAAGCGGCACAAACCGTATGGTTTGCCGATGAGCCTGTCTGCTGTTTGAAGGATTCACCAGAATGGGTAAAACGACAGCGGAAGATCGCAAAAACAGGCGTGTCCGCAACGGCGGGATGCTTTACCCTGTCCATGCTGGAAAAACGCTACATTATCGGAAAGAAAATAACAGGTATAGAGCCTGACGCAACAAACGCGGAGCGAAAAATAGCCGAAGAAAACTGGCTTTACAGGCATCCGCCTGTCAAACCGAAAACCGGCGGGGAGAGAGAAAAACTGGTAGCGCGGATGCGTTCTTTAAGGGCAATCCGTCTTGAGAAAGGCGGGTAAAATACCAGATTCCTTCAGGGGAAAACGTATGACGGAGAAAAAAAGGTGAAATCATACGGCAAGACTGAAAAAGCCTGTTTTTTGAAGGTGAATTTCAATAATGAAGAGGAAGGAACAAATGAGCGGCGTGTTGGTATTGAGCAGAGCGGCGGGACTTCATGCGGAGTATAAAGAACGGCTTGAAAAAATGGGTTTTCAAGACGTTACGGTTACGGACAAGGAAAATGACGCGTTGAATACGGTTGTCTGTAACAAGAATCCCCGCCTGGTAATGATTGACAGTTGGTTTTATCAGGACGCTACGCCTTGCAGAATCGGGGAACTGGTGAAGTTGTTCCCAAAACTTAATATCGCTGTTTTTTCCGTCCACGACTTCCCTGTGAGCCGCGCTCCGAATTTCATCTGGGAAGGGGCGAAGTCATACATTAGCCTGTGGGAAGGGTATGAGGAATTTCACCGGGGTTTGCAGATTGTGAGAGAGGGCGGACAGTATATTTCTCCGAAGGTTCAAAAACTGATTGATCATTGCCAAGAATGGCCGGACACCAATAGCAAAATAACCAAACGGCAGAAAGAATGCCTTGTCATGCTGTGCTGCGGGTGTACCACTGACAAAATTGGCGAAGCGCTGCATATATCCAGGAGAACGGTTTACAACCACCTGAACAGTTTATACAGCGCCTTTCATGCGGGCAGCCGAGAAGAAATGGTTGCTCTTGCATGGGAAATGGAACTGGTAACTACCAAAGATATTATGTTTTACAACCGAAAGAAAGAACGTAGCCAGCTTCCCGAATGGGCGGTTGTGAAGCTAAAATGTGACAGGTTTTATAGTGAATGAGGGATTTTTACACGGCACTCACTGTCGCAAGAGATCGATGATTTCTTGCAAACCATGAGAAAGTGGTTTTACGGAAATTTTTTAAAATTAAATTATTTAAACATTTTGTTCGTAAAATCTTTCATAGAGGTTCTCTAAGTTTGCAAAATTTATCCTAAACTGGCTTCTTGCTTTTATACTGGTTTTACCATGTGCATTCAGCAATACCTTTGTTGCAGGGTCATAAACAATTAAGCCTGATTGCATTGTCTTTAGAAACAGAGTTAAGTCAGTTTCTTCTCCCAAATAAACCGGGGAATAATAAACGTAGCCTATTTTTCCATTCTTTTCTTCTGTTTTACATTTCACATAACAAGCCTTTGAATGCTTGCGGCTCCAATGAGTGATTAGACCGTTAAATGACCATATCGCAGTAGGGTTATTGTTGTTATCAAGCAGATATAAGCCGCCTGACATATCGTTTATAGTTCCCTTTTGCAGATCGTAACCTTTGATAGCTAAAGTCATTTTGGATGTTGGGTTTTGAACATTTACTTTATGAGTACCAGTAAAGTATTTTATGACATTGGGAGCATCATGACCATATTTCAGTGTAAATTCTTTTGCTCCAACTTCGTGATAAAACCCTTGATCTGGCTCTGGGGTCATTAAAGTAATCCTTGTGCCAGAAAATGTTTTAAGTTCCCATCCTTTGAAGTCTGGTTCTGCTATTCCGTTCGGGATAATCCCGAATAAGGCCTCTAAAGTGTAGCCGCCTCCATTTGATGCTTTATATAAACGTATATTACCGTTTATATCCAGCCTGACAGATTCATGCCAACCAGAATTCACAATATCATGCAGCCTGTTTATCAATTCTGATTTATCAGTATCCGAAACACCTTTTATCGGGAATTCTTGAATAGTTTTTCCGGTATCTTCAGAGTATAGAGCCGTCAGAATAGATTTTGCTAATGGGGAATTCTTAATGGCTAAAAATCCGTAGACCTTATTATCAGGGCATATACCAAAGATCAATACACGACCATCTTTACCGTTATTGCTTGCTCTTTCTTCACGTTTAAGTGGCTGTAAATGTTCTCGTGGGGCTGTTGGACAGTTAGAAAGAAACCCTGAAAGCCGGACTTCGGGATAACGAGTGTAAAGGATAAGTTGAGTATTGGGAGCGTGTGAAGTCTGTCCGTGATCGTTAATCCACCAAAAATCGACACTTGCCTTGTAATTGGGGTCTTTGTTTTCTGGATATTCTCTGATTGTGCCAAAAGGTATCTGTTGTAATACCTGAAAACTGCTACCCAAGTAAATTTGCTGTTTTGTATTGTCATTTTCTGACAGGGGTTTGAAAAAAGCCCTTGTTACGCCTAATTCTAGGAAAAATCTGCCCAATTGTTCAAAATTGTCAAAATACATAATATATTTTCGACTTCTTTTGAAAGTTTAGTTAGTTTTTCAATTAGTTATTGACATAAGGGAATAATTTTTGCATAATGCAAGAAAGTTATCCATTTTGGGAGGGGATATGAATAATACAGCTTTTGAAACTTCATCTGTCTTGGAACAAATAGAACGTTTTTATAATATAACCGAAATAGCCAAAGAATGCTCGGTAAATCCAAGTACTGTCCACAGGTGGCTAAACAGGCAAGTAGAGTTAAAAAATATCTATGCCGAGCGTATGTTTGAAATGATTCAAAGAAAAGTTATGATTTATAAATCAGTAGATACAAAGTTAAGTTTCAAGTTCATCGACCTGTTTGCTGGAATTGGAGGTATCAGAAAAGGGTTTGAACAGGCAGGGGGACAATGCGTTTTTACCAGTGAATGGGATAGTTACGCCCAAAAAACATATTCCGTCAATTTCCCATCAGATGAACCAATTACCGGTGACATTACCCAAGTTGATCTAAGTCAGATACCAGATCATGATTTGTTATTAGCCGGATTTCCATGTCAGCCTTTCTCTATAGCCGGGGTTTCAAAGAAAAACGCATTGGGCAGGCCTACAGGTTTTGCCGATAAAACACAGGGAACGCTTTTTTTTGATGTCGCCAGAATAATAAGAGGAAAACGACCTAAAGCTTTCGTTCTAGAAAATGTCAAAAATCTTAAATCACATGACAAGGGGAATACCTTTAAGGTAATCACGGAAACTTTGACACAGGAGCTTGGGTATACTATTGATTATAAAGTAATTGATGGTCAGTGTTGGGTTCCACAACACCGGGAGAGGATTGTTATAGTTGGTTTCCGTGAGCCAGTTCTTTTTTCACTGGAAAACATTATTATTCCTCCAAAGGGAGAAATCAAACTTTCTCATGTCTTGCACAAGAAAGGTGATGCCGAGCCATTTTTGGAACACGATGGAGAAAAATACTACAATTACAGGAAAAACAAAGTACAGGATAAGTATACGCTCACCGACCACCTTTGGGAGTATTTACAAAATTACGCAAAGAAACATCAAGCCGCCGGTAATGGTTTTGGATTTGGTCTGGTTACGGAAGATGATATAGCTAGGACTTTATCTGCAAGGTATTACAAAGACGGTTCTGAAATTCTTGTCTATCAGGGGAAGAAGAAAAATCCCCGTCGTCTTACACCTCGTGAATGTGCCAGATTGATGGGGTATCCTGATGATTTTATCATTCCTGTTTCTGATACAAGGGCATACAAACAATTTGGAAATTCTGTTGTAGTGCCTCTTTTCCATGTTATCGCAGAAGCTATTAAACCGCTTGTTGCCTAATATGGATATTGTTAATAAAGAAAAAAGAAGTGAAATGATGTCTGGTATTCGCAGTCAGAATACCAAGCCAGAAATATTAATAAGGAAAGGTCTTTTTAAGTCAGGCTACAGGTATCGCATAAACAATAGTAAAATTTATGGTAAACCTGATATTGTCCTAAAAAAATATAATGCAGCGATTTTTATACATGGCTGTTTTTGGCATGGTCATATTGGTTGTAAAAATTTCAAAATACCTAAATCGAATACCAAGTTTTGGATTGATAAAATAGACAGAAACAGAAAACGTGATGCGGAAGTTTTGAATTTTCTACATGCTACCGGTTGGAGAATTTGTATTATTTGGGAGTGTGCCATCAGAGGGAAATCACAGTTGAAAAACATTGAAAAAACTATCAGAAAAATATCCAGGTGGTTGAAATCGGATAGAGTTTGGCTGGAAGTATTAAATAACTCTCCGATAATGATACACATATAAAGCGGTTTAACAATTTCCTTAAATTATTTGTATAAAATATGCATTGCTTTCTGCTTAAGCAATATTTCTTGAAAAATCTGATCGTATTCCTGTCTGAATGAAAATCGTGATGCCAAATGCCTATTTTCATTAATTTTTAAATGGAAGGTGCATTTACCTAATCTTTTTCCGCAACCACATGGACAAAAAAGTTTGTTAGCTATTCGTTTCTTCTTACTCAAACAATTTAGAACCATAAGAACATTTTGACTTCCGCTGACATCAAATATATCCTCATAATCTTCGACAATACCTTCATAGTAATGAGCAAGTTCACCAAAGACAAATTTGCCCTTCTTTGCCGAATATAAAAAAGGAATAACACATTTTTCTACGAAACCTGTAACTGTTGGGTACTTAGAAATTGTTTGTAGTATTCGTATTCTTGAACCAAGACAAAGACTGTCTTTTTTATTGATGTAATCACGATTTATATGATGTTTTTTATCACGTGGTATTAAATGGCTATTTTCTCTGACAATCGGGATAGCTTTAGGAAATTCTGCCGGAATTTCTATTTGTAGATTATAGTTTAAATCTGTATCTCCACCTTTTTCATGATATGCAATGCAACTGTAATTCCCGGCAATGACAAGACAAGTATTAGACAAATTCTTGATTGACATTTCCGGGTTGTCGCGAAGAAATTCATTTATTCCTATAACATCCCAATTCTTCATTTGCAAAGATGCGGTCTTGGAGGTGTATCATCTATCTCCACACGTTTAGGTTGAATATTTATATTCTTACTTGTGAAAGCACTTTCTAACATGCTTTCATTTAAATTGATATTTAAACTTTTATTAACCTTTTCAATAGAACTATACAAATATGGGCTATTTATTATGTGGTCAAAGTCTGCCCTTGCTTGCATATTCCATCTTGTGAATTCATATTCAAGAGCAGGATTGTTTTTCCACTTATCAGCGAAGTCTTCGTCAGGACGAGTTGGGTTGGCAATTCGGATACCTGTACTTTTTATAAAAGTTCTCATTTTTTCAACGATATTAGAAAGTGCATCTTCTAATGTCCTTTCTCCGTTATAAGCAAGGGCAGCAAGTGTGGTTATAATTATTGAAATTGGTTTTAAATCAGGCTGATATTTATACATAATATCTCTGTGTGTCTTCAAGATTTGAACACATCGTTGCAAAATAGTTTTTCGTTCAAACGTTTTGATTTTTTTTACCTCGGCATATATTGACAATTTCAATTCTCGGTTAATTTTCATTCTGCTTTCAAACCATCTGGCGTAACCTTCAGGATTGCTGATATTCCAATCGGAAGAAATCATTTCATAGTTATAACTTCTGTCATCGGTAATATTATATGCCAAGTTCGCCCATTCAACAGCGGAAACCGCTGAAATGTTGGATTTTATCATACTCTCACGAAGAATAGACGTATCACCCATTTTAATACCCGGAACAATATCCATATGGAAACTTAATGCATCTTGATATTCAATTCGCCAGCAACGATGTTTTTGTTCCTTTGGTTTTTTAATACCACGTTTTACAATATATTCATCGATGGCAACACCAACTAATTCTTTAAACCTTTTTTGTGTAATGTTTGATGTAGATATTCCCGTTGTAAATTTGCAAGTCAAATCAAGATCGTATGGATCTGTTGGTACAATTGGTCTAATTGCTGTTCCAATTCGGAATGATCCTTGCGAAAAAACTTCTGGACCATATTGTTTTATTGACGAGTCTTTAGACAGAAACTCACCAAAATCTTCGTAACGAGATACTGCGGTTTCGTAAGCAGATTCCGGCAATTCTAATGTCTCAGCGGTCAATTCCAAAGTTGTTTTACTCATTTTCAACTCCTATTTCAAGTATTTTTTTGAAAGATAAATCTTTTCCCCGATTTCTGTCATAAATCACCATTGGTAAATCAGCTTTTGGCATCCAAACACGTCCCATTTCGACTGCTACAGACAGAGGAATTGCAGGGAAAATATTGATCAGTTTATCTGTACCGTGTGTGGTTTTTATTCTCCGCAATGTAGTTCTAAAAATCTCTCTGAATGAATGCAAGTCTTTTTTGCTACGAATACAATCATTATTAGGATTCACAATTTTAATTGTCCAGATCGATACATCATCACCAATAAC
Organism: Treponema sp.; assembly: GCA_031286095.1. Lineage (GTDB taxonomy): Bacteria > Spirochaetota > Spirochaetia > Treponematales > Breznakiellaceae > WQXQ01. The sequence continues at coordinate 7,204 of JAITUY010000230.1, forward strand.
CTTGATTACATCCTCTAATGAAATTGTATCACTTATAGACAAAACAAGAACCACGTTAGTGGAAATATCTTTAGGTTCGTCAATTAGAAAAATTAACTCATCGGAATCATTTAACCATTCCCAAGTGTCTTTTGGTTCTCTGTGCCTTTGGAACACATGAACATTTGTCTTGTCAGTAAAAAGCGACCCAAGTTTAATTAACAACGGTATTGGAGCAAGAGCAAATAAAGAATAGAGCATATTCTTAGACTTGTCTGCAATCATGTCTTTTAGTTTTGCGTCAAATCGTTTTTCAAGGTTACGTTCTTCAATCACCCAAAACAATTCCTCATTATCGTATGATTCATGTCCTGGTAAACTAAGATCGACTGGATCGGAATCGATGGGATATTTTTCATCAGCTATAACTGCATTCATGATATTGTTGATATCGATTGAATTTTTTTGTTTGCTGATATTTGCCCAATATGTAATAACAGTTGTTTTATTGTTCACTGATATTCCTGTTACACGCTCTATACGTTCTTCGTGTAGCCGCTTCATCTGTTTCAGACATTCAACGCTAAAGAGGTTTTCATTGGTATCTATACGATCATGACAATCCTTACATAGTAACATAAAATTATTTATGTCTGTCGCTAATACTGAAGAATAAACCGGATCGCCTCTTGCCCCTTTAGGGCTATTTGCTACTATGTGTGCCTTGTCAGCAATTTTATGTTCCTTAAACGGCAGGAAGTCATCGTGGTATAATATCTTGTTGCACCCAGAAAATTCGCAACGTCCACCGGCTTTTACCCAGAGGAGAATATTTTTTGGAACTGGTATTTTTTTTCGGTCTGGCAACAGAATCTCCCAAATCTAACACATAAGGCTCTTAAAGAGTCAAAAATGTGTCAGTGATATTTAATTTTTACCATGAAATAACAGTTATTGTCAACCATATTTACTGCCAAAATACAAAAATTTAGTAAAAAATGTCAATTTAATTGACATTTTCTCAAAATTGATGTAATATTCTATAAGTTATGATGGATAAGGGGCAATTATATCGGTACATTGGTGACCAGATAAGAAAAAGGAGGCAAGCAATAAAAAAAAATCAAGAGGATTTGGCAATTGAAGTAAATCTAACAAGATCGTCAATTGCTCAGATAGAATCAGGAAAACAAGCTCCTTCAATCTTTGTTTTATATCAAATATGCGAGGTTTTAAGAACCTCGATTTTTGATGTATTACCAAAGGGAGAATTTGATACATTATCAAGAGATAGGTTTACAGACAAGGAGCAATTACGTAATCTTCTTGATAAAGTTAAAGAAACAGGAGGGGAATATGCAGAAGCAAAGTATTCAAACAATAACAAGTAATTTATTAAATTCAACAGGTTGTAATGAATTGCCAATTGATGTAAATAAAATAGCTTCATACTTAAATGTAACAATATATGCTATTGAATTACCAGAAGATATATCAGGAATTTTAGATGTCAGAACAGAACCAATTATTTTGATTAACAAAGAACATGTTTTACCTCGGCAACGTTTTTCTATTGCACATGAACTCGGTCATTATCAATTTCACCATCTTTTGGGTATTATTCATGTAGATAAAAAATCTTATTACCGGAATATAAAATCGACACAAGGTTTAGACATAATTGAAATTGAGGCTAATCAATTTGCTGCCAATTTATTGATGCCTGAAGATTTAATACGAAATGAATTAGAAAAATATGAAGATTTTATAGATATGGATGAAGATATAGTTGCTATAATGGCTGCAAAATTTAATGTTAGTGTTACTGCTATGGGGTTTAGAATACATAATTTAGGTTATTCATGGCCGTAATAGAAGCCGTAAAATACTACTGTGCGTTGTCCAATTGCGGTGGCGGCAAATTGGTTTTTGGCATTACGGATAAACGACCTCACTAAAGTGACGAGAAGTACAGCTTTTGAACAGCCTGAACACACAGTTGCTGGGTTTACTGAAAAGTACCGTCTCCGTGATTAATATTAGCTCAGAAGTAACCATAGTGGATTTAGTTCTGAGTATTATAGAGTTTTCCAAGCAAGATGGCAGGGACTATCAGGCAACAAACGAATGTTTTGGAGCCTGACTTACCAAGGCTTTTAGAAAACACCTTTTCCAGTTACTTCTTTTTTACGGTGGTTTCCCCCATGCGCCCCTGTGGGGCTTGTGAAAAACAGGCTAATAATCGTCTTTTTTTGACATGAAAAAATTTGGCAATAGCAAAATATGGCAGTTTTGGGGACGCGCGCTCCCCGTATATAAAAATTGCGTCCTTGCCGACTAAAGAAGAAAATGACGGCTGGAACTGTCAAAAATGACAGTTATAAACTTGTCCTGTCATGGATTTTCTATTTTCTTCCTATATTACTTTATTTATATTTTTTATGACAATTATTTTATTAAAAAAAGAAAAAAGAATAAATTAAGATATATATAGGGACTTTCCGAATTCGTGATTTATGACAGTCAATGGTCATTTGGCGTACCATCAGGCCGCCCGTTGAAGGCGGGCGTTTTCAGGGAATTCGCCACGGCAAAAGCGATGCCGTTTACTGGATAACGGCTTAATTACCAATAACTATTTACAAGCCATTTAAGTAGTCTTTGAAGATAAGGTCGGCGGGGCTTTTGCCGTGGCGTTATGAAAAGCTATCAGCGTGTTTTTAAGCCGCCTGTCCGTACCAGCCGAAGGCGGTACGGATTGGCGGTTATTGCGGGTAAATGTTGAGGCTACGGAAAAAGATTGCCCCTGCAAAAGGCTTGTGTGCGAGGGCGCACTTAAAGTCTTTTGCAGGGGCTGTGTAGATAAAGGCTT
>JAITUY010000038.1 GCA_031286095.1 Treponema sp.
CGAACCTTCGGTTCGAGTTGGTTGTCTCACAGTCTTGCGGTTTTTCAGGCTATAAGCCTGCGAACGCGGACTTTAGTCCGAAAGTTCGACAAAACCGCGTTTTTTATATGAAGTTGTTCAGAAACTTAAGTTTCCGAAACAACTCTATTATAAAAAACCTCTATTAGATTAGCAATAGTATCAAAACCAATAATGGCATATATATCATCTTCTTCCCTCAATAGACCTTCTTATATTTTCGTCTCAAATGCCCGTTCTATGCCGTCTTATGTGTATCCATGTTTGAATGCCGGTTGAACGAATATTGGACTTGTTCGGCAACTGCGAACCTTCAGTTCGAGTCGCTTGTCCCATGGTCAGCTTCGCTGACAGTCCTGCATTTTCTCGGGTTATAAGCACGCGGACACAGACGCGGACTTTAGTTCGATTAGCCAGAAAATTAGACAAAAATGCTTTTTTTTTAAAATCAACAAGCAAAATCACGCTAACACAAAGTATTCTGGTCATGCCTGTCCGCGCAAAAACCGAACCGGTTTATTCTATCAAGTAACCGTCAACAACCGTCATTACGGCATTTTGCACCGCTTTGCTGACCGATTTTGCCACTTCTTTTTCCAAATCGGTCAAAAATTTTTTCGGAGTTTTATTACGTTTTCCGCCGGAAATGGAGGGAGCGTGAATAAATCTAAATTACCTATTTACAGGGCGGCGGCTATCCGTCTCAGTAATTCAAGACTGGGAGATTCTCGATCCAATTCAATCATGGCATATACTGCGTGGAAACCTCGGCTTTTTCAGCCAGTTTTGCCTGTGTTAGACCAAGTTTAAGCCTGTAATGTTTTAGGTTAAATGCCAATAATTGCTTAAGGTTCGTCATTTTTTGCTTGCCTGTAAAGCAATAATAAGCGTACACAACCATATTGGCAAATTCTAATATTTGCCATTCTTAATTTATATCTACAAGATGATTAAGTGCCATACCGCTTTATTTTTGGCATTTAGCCTTTTTACATGTTTGTATAAATTAGCAAAATGCGTGTTTAACGCCGGAAAAAAGAGTGAATTATGAAAAAACCATCTAAATTATTAACACTTGTTGTTATATCGGCAATTTTCGCCGTTGCTTGCGGCGGCGGCAATTCCGATCCCAACAACTATACCATTCAAAGTCCCCTCAAATAATCCGACCAACCCAATCAATCCTGCAAACACCAATACCCCTGCTCCTATTACTGGTTCTGTTTGGACAGCCGCAGAGAACAACCCATTCAGCGATTCCGCCAATATTAAAGCCATCACATGGAGCGCAACATATTTACCGCCGGAGGCAAAAATGGAAAAATATGGAAAAATGGCGTATTCAAAAGACGACGATGTAACATGGATTATCGTAACGGGTGCGGACAACACATTCATCTATCAACTTGTTAAATGTAGCAACTATATAGAGTAGCCGTCTTTAGTAACGGTATTGTATGACCGGAAGTTGTTGATCTCCTTATAACTCATACTTGGCGTGGTTCGCGGTAAAATTCTTCTCTTTCCTCTGTGGTCTCCGCGCCTCTGCGAGATGTCTCTTGAAAACAATCACCCTTCCGCGCCCCTAGACCGCTTGCGTCTGCGCGAGGCGAGGAACAAGCCGCCGGCAATAACCAAAAGCGGAATAAGCCCCACATTGACAATCTGAACAAAGCGTATAGCCGCAGAACGCCTGCCCGGATCTAAAATTTTATCCAGTCTGCCTATATGCGGCTGTTTGCTCCGTATGCCGATAATGTCGTCGTCGCTTACAAGCCAGTCCGCAGAGCGCATAAGGAAATCAAGATTCTGTCTCGCTTTAGTCGCGTTAATAATATTTGTCGCAAAATCGGTATCGCCTATTACGATAATCCGCGATTGCGCCGGATATTGAGGCATGTCGGGCAAGGTCTCGCCGGAGCCTTCCCGTACAGGTTTCGGAGAACCTCTGAAGAAACTTGGGAACTCACCCGTTAATGACGCGCCGAGATTTTTTTTACCTCTTGTTTCCGCCGCGCTCTTTTCCAAAAGATACGGCATTTCGGGGCTTGTGTAAAATTCATTTCTCATAATCCACGCTTCGGGAGAACTTGTAAAAAGATAATCCGCCTGCACATTTTCCGGCGGAGCCAATTCCAGCGGACTTGGCCAGTAAAGATCAACGCCTGAAAAATTCGCGCTTACAGGGTGCTGGGGATTTCCGTTATCCTGCATAACGCCAATCCACAAAGGATAGCGGACAATTCTGTATTGAACCGCGCCCGACGGCATTCTGGTCTGGTATTGCAAAGTCAGCGCATTGCGATCCAGAGCAAGCTCGGGACGAACTATAACGCCATAAGACGCAATCATCTGCAAAAGTCCCTTGTCTTCCTGATGCCGGGCTTCAATCGAACCTCTTAAAGTATCAATGTAAACGCCCTTTACGGCGAAAAGCGCCCTGCCGCCCTGCTGAATGTACCTGTCGATTCTGTAAAGCGCCCAGTTGTCCAAATCTTCCACGCCGCCTAACACAAAAATTGCGGGAAGGTTGTCGGGAATTTCATCGCCCGGTGAAATAAGGCGCGCTTTGTAACCCGACTCAGAAAGCATCTGGTCCAAGTAACTAAAATCTTCCCTCCACTGCCGAAAGCTGTCGCCCACAATTATTCCAATCCTGCGCTCAACATCGTTTACCATCGAGCGAATCCGGGACGTAAGATCGTACTCAAGCATGTCTATCGAAATTACCCACGGCAGAACTTCAATTTTATCAAGGTATTCGATAACTATGCCCGAATACACCGTAACAAGGCTTGACTGATCCTGAGCAACCGTCTCCACCTGACGGGGCTGTAAGCCAAGCTCTTCAACTTCCGTTATAAGGTTAGCTTTTAACGGATCGCGGACTGTTACTCTGATCTTTCCTTTTGAAAACGCGGCGTATTCTCTTAAAGTGTCTTCAATCTCGCCGGGGGCGGAAATTACCGACCTTAATTTGCTGGAAAGATAATATGTAATGCTAATATAATCCGGTATTTCAGTATACAAGTTACGCGAAACGCTGGAAATTGTATAAGCCCTGCTTCTTGTAAGATCGAGGCGGAACCAAAGGCGACCCGACACCATAAGGGTGAGAAAAAACGCGACAACAGACAGCGCGGTTATTATTGTTGTTTGTCTTCTGTTCATGATAACCCCCTATCTCCACTTCCTGAAAATGATAACCCGCGTGTTGATGAACAAAAACATCGCCGTACTTAACGCAAAAAACGCCATGTCCCTTGAATCGATCAGCCCTTTTGAAAAACTTTCAAAATGAAACGCCAGCGAAAAAAAGTTTATAAACTCAGAAAGCCACTGCGGAAGGTTCATGGAAAACGTTATCTGATTTACAAGCATTACCGCCATTAAAACAACGGCGCTTCCAAGAAAACTGCCCGCCTGATTTTTTGAGAGCGCTGACAAAAGAAGACCGAGCGCGGACGCGCTTGCGCCAAGAAGCAACGCCCCAAAATATTCGCAGAAGATCATTCCCGCATCAAAATTTCCAAGCCGTATAAGAGTTAACGGCAGTGGAATAGTCAAAATAAGTATCATGCCTATGACGGAAAGCACCGCGAAAAATTTTCCAAGCACAAGGTCCCATTCGGTAAAAGGCATTGTCAGTAAAAGTTCCGCTGTTCCGGTTTTTCTTTCTTCCGCCCAGCTTTTCATAGTAATAACGGGAATTATTATAATGAAGACTATCGGGAAAATTCCGAAGTACAGGCGAAGGGACGCCTGATCCACCGCAAAATAATGCTGAACGAAAAACAGCCAAATTGAACAAAACAGAAGGAAGAAAACCGCCGCTCCGTAAAAAGCCGGAGCGTTAAGGTATTGATAAATTTCTTTGCGCGCCAGAACAAGGGCGCGATACGGAATAAATTTTTTCATTTTCTGCGCTCCTGATGATTTTTCTCATCGCTTGTAAGTTTTACAAAGATGTCTTCTATGCTTAGTTTTTTCCTGTTCATTCCAAGTATTTTATACCTGTGATTTACAGCCCAGTCAAAAATTCGCTCTCCCGTATCCGCGCCTGAGTTTTTTTCCCCTGCCGGCACGAAAAAACTTGCGGACACAACGCCGCCGTCAGTAGTTTCAACTAACGTGTTGGAAACCTGTCCAAGTTCCGCAAGCCCGCGCCTTACGCCGTCCGCATCCGCGCCTTTTAACAGCAGTTCCCAAGTATCGCCGCCCTTCATGGAACCCGCAATTTCTTCAGGTCTGCCCTGCGCGGCAATGCGCCCGTCATTGATAATCAGAACTTGAGAGCAGATCGCCTCAACTTCCTGTAAAATGTGCGTGGAAAGAATGACGGTTTTCCGTTTACCGAGTTCCTTGATCAGCGAGCGTATTTCTATAATTTGATTAGGATCAAGACCGGTAGTCGGCTCGTCAAGAATTAAAATGGGCGGATCGTGAAGTATCGCCTGCGCAAGACCCGCCCGCTGACGGTAGCCTTTGGAAAGGGTTTCTATCCTTCGGCCGCGATAGCCGGTAAGGGCGCAAGCCTCAAGACATTTGTCTATTGCCGCCTTTCGTTCAGACTTTGGAATAAACCGCGCCGACGCCGCGAAAGAAAGGTACTCGTCCACGGTAAGATCGCCGTAGAGCGGCACATTTTCCGGCAAGTAGCCGAGCCGCCTTTTCACTTCCAGCGGCTGTTCGTCCACGGGGATACCGTCTACAAACGCCTTTCCGCTTGATGGATAATGAAAACCCGTAAGTATTTTCATTATGGTAGTTTTGCCCGCGCCGTTCGGCCCCAAAAAACCAAGCACCTGCTGAGAACCGACCGAAAAGGAAACGCCGGTAACAGCCTGCACTTGTCCGTATTGTTTAGAAAGGTTTTGTACTTCTATCTTTGCTAATTGTTCCATATATGATCGATATATCATATTCGCAAATTATTTTCAATCGGGAATCTCAATCAACATATTCGATGGGAAAAACCATGCGGTCGCGGGCAAGAACCGTATCTGGGAAAACTTCCTGCGCTTCTTTTAAAAGTTGTTTTAAGTTGAATTCCGTATAGCGAGGGCTGTAGTGAATAAGCGCAAGTTTTTTTAAGCCGACGGAAGCCGAGGCGATTTTGGCGGCCTCTTCCGCCGTCATGTGTTTTTTTTCGTGAGCGTCAGCGGCTAATTCCTTTTCAAACATTCCCTCGCAGACAAAAAGATCGGAGCCTGTAACATGGGTGGAAATTTCCGGAAAGGCGAGCGAGTCGGTAACAAAAGAGAATTTTCTTCCCATACGCGGATATCCCATCACGTCGGCTGGCTTAACTTCTCTGCCGTCCTCAGTATGGATTGTTTCGCCTTTTTGCAGTTTTCCCCAAAGGTGTCCCATAGGGATATTAAGCGCCTCGGCTTTTTCAGGATGAAACTCGCCCGGACGCATTTCTTCTTCCAGAGTGTAGCCGTAACAAGGTTTCGTATGCTTCAGCGGGAAACAGCGCACATGGAAACCGTCCCCTTTGTACACGATGCCGGGCGATGTAATTTCCTGCACGATAATTTCATAATTGATGTACATATCCAGCACGCGCCTGCTGGTTTCGATATATTCGGCAATCTTCGGCGGCCCGATGATGTAAAGTGGATCATCCCTGTCCACCTGCGACGAAAGCATTAAAAGACCTGGAATACCCGTAACATGATCGGCGTGGGTATGGCTGATAAAGATGACGGAAATCTTTTTCCACCGCAGATTCAGCCGCCTAAGGGAGACCTGTGTCCCCTCGCCGCAATCAAAGAGAAACAACTCTCCCTCCCGCCGTAAAAGCACGGAAGTTAAGTGTCTATTCGGCAGAGGCATCATTCCGCCGCAACCAAGTATAAAAGCTTCAAGATTCATCTGGTTTTAATATAACTGAATTGAGGGGGATAGTTCAATGGGCATAAGATTCGACACCGATTGAATAAAGGTGTTATAATAAAGAGAAAGGAGGAACATACAATACAATTATTTATCGATTCCTTTGCTGAATAAATTGAGGAAAAAGCTGTTATTCGCGAAGAAGCTCTTAAGGTTCAACGCCTGAATTTGTAAATGAAATAACAGGGCTGTCTCTGAAAAAAATAAAAGAACTATAAACCCAGACGCTTAAGATACACCTTTAGCTCCTCTTCGTGGTAAAATCTTCCCCTAAAACCGCGTCTTGCTCCGCTCCGCAAAGCCCGTCAAATCCTGAAACTCAACAACAGTGCCGTCGTCCAGTTGAACTTTGCCGGAAAAAATGCCGCAGACCTGGCGGCGGGTGGAGTTGTGAAAAAACAGGCTACGGTGTTCCGTTCGTTCCTGATGAGGAATGAATGTCATCTCAAGGCGGTTGTCGTTGCTGGTAAACCGCCATGGAGAAAGCCAGTCGGAGGGCGGAATGTGAAACGTTACCTGATCCAGTTTGTGCAGTTTTCCGTCAACAAAAAAACCGTTTTCAGTCCCATGAGAAAAATCCGCCCAACTGTAACCGACGCTGAAACTTAACTGCCTGCCTTCGCTCATTCCGCAGGCGGCGGCCCAATAGCGAATGTCCGCTTTTGGACGCACACTACGGCTCCAGTCAAAAATGCCCCACGCGTTTCCTTTTGTAAAAACAATTTCCGAACTGCCGAATTGAATTACGCCTTCTACCGTATACCATGGCGAACAACGCGCATACCTGAAAGAACTGTTTTCGCCGCGCCACGGCTGATTCGTTACCAAAGACTGGGGATCGGAAGGCTCGCTCAAAACCAGCGCGCCGCGCAAACTGCGGTTACGATGCCCCCATTTCGGGATTTCAGTCTTGATCAACCTGATACCGCCTTCCATGCTGATAAAATCAAGATGCGATTTCTTATTATGCCATTTAACAGAACCGGTTACACTGCTTGTCGGCAAATCATAAACGCCCATCGAAAGCAACGACTTAAAAGTTTGAGTTGAGCGCTTTTTATCCCTCATGGAAATTACAGTAATCCCAACATACCCAATCCAGCTGTCGTCGCGGATTTCAAAAACAATAAGATGAGTGGGACTCTGTATGATATAACGGTCGGATTCCGTTATCCTGTGCCTCGGCGCGGAAACCATAACAGGGTCGTAAAAGAAAATTGGCTGTCTTGACCAGCCGAAATTATGCGGCTGACCGTTTTCGTCCAGCACGGACGCTGGGACGCAAACTTCATTTTGAGACATAAAATACCTGATGATTTTCCAAAACTTCAGTTTTTGGAGAGTCTACCTTAAATTTTACGGAAAAACTGGTCATCCGGGCAGTTTTTCCAAAGCCTTTTTCACAACTAACAGAGTTTTTGAAAAGGCTAACCCATTTACACGATATTAACCGCATGATATTAACATAACATGGATTACTCAGGGAAAAAAGTGGTTATTATGGGTCTTGGGCTGAACGGCGGAGGGCTGGAATCGGCGCGGTTTTTCCTCAAACGCGGGGCCGGGGTTACGGTTACCGATTTAAGAGACGAAAAAGTACTACAGCCTTCCATAAAACAACTTGATGGGAAGACTGTCCGGTATGTTTTGGGCAGACATGAAATCGAAGATTTTAAAAAGGCCGATATTGTGATTAAAAATCCGGGAGTAAGACCTGATTCACCTTTCTTACAGGCGGCAAAACAAATAGAAACAGATATTTCCCTGTTTTTGGCTGAATCTCCCGCGAGGCTTTTTGCGGTTACCGGAACAAAGGGAAAGTCTTGTACGGCATCCGCCCTTTACCATATTTTGAATAATGTAAAAAATAACGGCAAAGCGTTTCTTGGCGGAAATATAACCGTCTCCCCGCTGACATTTCTTGACGAGTTGACAGGGGACGACAATGTCGTTCTGGAACTTTCAAGTTTTCAGCTTGGAGATTTGAAGGACAGACCGTTAAAACCATGCGCGGCGGTTCTTACAGCAATAATGGCGGATCATCAGGATCGTTATAAATCGATGGAAGAATATATAGATGATAAAAGAAACATTTACCGAGGGCAGGACAAAGACGGCATCACCGTAGCAAGCGACGACAGTTGGGGAAAAAGTTTTCATGCCGAATCAAAGGCGCGCCCTCTTGTCTATTCACATAACACTTTGCAGGAAGGGATAAACGGCGGCTGGCTCTCCGGCGGCGGCCCCGCTTTTGCGCGTCTTACAAACTGGGAGGGCGTTTCCGGCGAAATTGAGGCGCTTGTCCCTTCCCGTCTTCTTACGCCAGGGGAACATCAAAAAATAAATCTGCTCTCGGCGGCGTTGGCGGTTTACGGCTTTGGAATAAAAGCGAAAGATATTCACGATTCTCTTGCCTCGTTCCACGGTGTGGAACACCGCCTTGAAATGTTCCACACTGCGGGCGGGGTGCGCTTTTACAACGACAGCGCCGCCACAATTCCAGAAGCCGCCGCCGCCTGTATCGAGGCCTTAAGCGCCGAAGGGCCGCTTGTTCTTGTAACCGGAGGCACTGACAAAAATCTTGACTTCTCCCCTCTCGTTAAAACAGCGGGAAAAGCCGCTTTTATAATTTTACTCGAAGGAAGCGGCAGTGAAAAACTTTTGCGTTTGTTAGATGAAAATGGAATTGGTTACTCAGGCCCTTTTGACAATCTGGAAAAAGCGGTTTGTTGCGCCGTTGAAAAAGCCGCAAAAGGAAGCATTGTCGCGCTTTCTCCCGGTTGCGCAAGTTTTGGAATGTTTTTAAACGAATTTGACCGCGGCCGCAAATGGAAGGATGCGGTTGTGCGCATGGCGTAAGGGGATTTTTTCACCGCGAACCGCATAAGCAGGGAGCTGTCCGAAAGTTCGGCAAAAATGCAATTTTATAAGGAAGTCGTTCATGTTGGTTTGTTGTAAAAAAAGCCTGACCGGTTCCGATCAGGCTTTTACTCTATAATTGTTTTATTAATAGAGTTGTTCGGAAACTTCAGTTTCTGGACAACTTCATATAAAAAACGCGATTTTGTCGAACTTTCGGACTAAAGTCCGCGTTCGCAGGCTTATAGCCTGAAAAACCGCAAGACTTGTGAGACAACCAACTCGAACCGAAGGTTCGCAGTTGTCGAACAAGTCCA
>JAITUY010000094.1 GCA_031286095.1 Treponema sp.
TGAAGTCTGAAATTGTAAAACATATTATTCCAAAGCATAAAAAGAAAAGAAATAAACAAAAAAAAAAAAAAAAAGGAAAATATAAAAATAATTTATGATTATAAAAGTTTGGTGCAAACATTAGGGGGGGGGTGTAAAGTGGTGCATTACAGGCTGTTGTATGGGTGCAAGTGGGGGTAACTTGCGTATAGTTTGTGTTGTTATGTGTTGAGATGTAAAGGTTTTGCATTATGTTGGTGTTTGTGAAAACATGGGCAAAGGTAGTAAAGGAATTTTGATTTGCAAAGAAAAAGTTAAATTTTTTTTATTTTTTTAGGGGGGGTATTTTGGGAGGGTTGGGGCGATTTGGACAATTTGGACGGGGTGGAGTGGGATTGGAGAAGGTGTGGTGAAGGGTTGGAAAAGGCTTGTTGATGTTACTGAAAAATGGAGGCGTGGATATGGGTTTTGGGGTGAAAATGGGGATGAAGGGACGGATAATTGTCTTTCTGTACTTTGTTCTGCCAATATTTTGTTTCTGACGAGTTGGTACGAGTACGAAGTTTGGGCTCAATAGCACCCCAAACTTTTTTTTAACCCTTTAGTTATTAGTTGTTAGTTTTGCTTATAAAGAACATCAGACTGCCAACGTGTGCTGACGGGCTGGTGTTATGATTGATTATAAATTTTCAAATAATAATAGATCGGTGTTGTTTTATTTTTTTAACTCCCAATTGCTTACATATTTCATTACATAGGTTATCATCTATTTCATTGTGTTTCGGAATTGCTGATAGCTTGTTTGCTGTTGGATTAAAATAAATTGTATGGTTGCTTCCTTCTCTGTCAAAAACACAACCATTTATGACTAAATATTCTATAAGTTTATTCCTTTTCATTTAAACTGTTACAAGTTCACGACGGATTATTCTTTTGTCTTCATTTCTCCTTATGCCATGATCTTTTTCGGCTTCTAAGATGAGAACTATTGCTTCTTTTAAGTTTTCAATTGCTTCTTTACTTGTTTTGCCTTGTGTTAATGCTCCGGGTATCTGTTCGCATTGGGCTATGTACCAACCACTATCGGTTTCCTTTATTATTGCTGTATATTCCATCTTATATGGATTTAAAGGGTATACTAATTAATTGGAATTACGTATTTCCGTCAATTTTGATGCCGCAAAGGTAACTCTTTTCTGTTTATTATTGTTAGTTTTGCTTATAAAAAACATCAGGCTGACAACGTGTGCTGACAGGCTGATGTTTTGATTGATTAATTGAAATGGGTCGTGCAATTGATGATTATTGTCGTTTTGCTCTTCGCTTACAAAAAAGGAAGGGAATGTTGCGGGTAAAATTAGGGGACTAAGACGAGACGGAAACCCCAAGCTAATGCTTTGGTGTCTGGTCTGAAACAGTCACGGAACGCAACACGGCAAGTTCCGTTGCTGCCGAGCCAGCTACCACCGCGGCACACGCGGTCAGAGCCAGATGATTGACCTGTGGGGTTGTTCTGTTCTTCCGATGTATAACTGCCACACACGTCGTAACACCATTCCCCTGCATTGCCGCTCATATCGTGAATGTCGAGTTGGTTTGCCGCTTTTGAGCCTACTTTATGTGCACTTTTGACACCGTTGTACCCTCTATACCATGCTACATCGCCTATTGTGTTGCTGCCGCTGTAGGTGTAGCAGTCTGTCCAGTGGCTGCCGCCACGAGCTGCGTATTCCCATTCGGCTTCGGTGGGTAGTCGGTATTTTTTGCCTGTCTGTTTGTTTAATTTGTATATAAAGCCGTTTTCGTAGTAGGTCATGTTACTTATTGTCATTGTGGCGCCTGTGGTACCTACTATATCATTCCAACTTAAATGATAAACAGGGTAATTATCACCTACGCCATAATCGTGAGATGGATTGCTGCCCATAACTGCCTGCCACTGTGCTTGCGTTACTTCGTATTTGCCGATGCTAACGGCCATACCCGTCAGGCTAAGCCCTAACAATCTAAAATTCAACACATATATAAACATATAATTTTTCACATAAAATAATGGACTTGTTATATCCGAACAGGGTGTACAAAAACAAGTCGAATTATTACATAAAACACTATGTTTAGAAAGAATACGGGACATAGCAAAAGAGACCAAATTTTTCTGTCGTGAGTCTAAATTGACGCCCGAAGTATTTTTTGATTTACTGTTCTACGCCTCTTCACTGTCGCAACACAGCAGTTTGGATAAATTGGTTAACCATTTGAAGAGTGAATACGAAATAGATATCAGTAAGCAGTCGTTAGACGAACGCTTTACAGAAAAGACTGTTGCCTTTGTAAAGCGAGTATTGGAAGATATCATCAGGGAGCAAATTCCGGCTACGCTATATGGGGATAATTTTCTACCTGAGTTTCGGCACGTACGCATAAAAGATTCAACAAGGTTCAACGTGCCGAGCAATTTAGCGAAGAAATATGAAGGTAGTGGTGGGAGCGCATCAAAAGCGGGCATAAGTATTCAATATGAATTTGATTTAAAAACGGGTAAGTTTCTTGATTTGAACATCACTAGCGCTAACCGCAATGACCAAATAGACGCAAAAGAAACAGCGAAAAATGTTTGTGAGGATGATATATTGATACGCGATCTAGGATATTTTTCGACACAAGTTTTAGGATCATTCGCCGAAAAAGGAGCGTTTTTTCTATCAAGATTGCACTCGTCAATTACCGTTTATGATGAAAACGGTTATGAGATCGATTTTGAAAAATGTCTGACGAACATGAAATCACTTGCGGTTGAAAAATTTGAGATGCAGGTTTTTCCGGGTAAAGAAAAACTACCCGTACGGCTTTACATCGGGCTTGTACCTCAGAGCGTCTATGCAGAACGGTTGCGCCGTAAACAACAGGCAGAAAAGAAAAGAGGCTCTCAAATGAAAGAAAAAACGAAACTGTTATTAAACTTTAATCTCTTTATCACCAATGCGGATAAAGAGAATTTACCCTTAGAAAAAATTATGCCACTATACAGTTTTCGTTGGCAAGCGGAACTGATGTTCAAAAATTGGAAATCCATATTTGCATTGCACTCGCTTCCAAAGATGAAGGAGGAACGTTATACCACGATGCTTTATGTTCGTCTGATTCTAATCATTGTCAACGTGCAATTTGCCAATAATCTGCAAAGCATGCTGTACAAACAAGAAAAAGACGCCATTTTAAGCGATAATAAAGTCTTGCAAACATTGAAAAACAACTGCTTGACCATCTTAAATATCTTATGTTGCAAGACTCAAAAAGCCGTTGAATGTCTGATGAAACTTTATAAAACTTTAAGCAAAAATCACTGGCGAGAAAAACGAAAAAACGGAGAAAATTTTATTGAAAATATTTTGTTATTTATTTGCACATAAAACAAATAATATATACCTTTGCGCCCAGTAACAAAAAGGCGGAGGCGCGTTTTTCGTGCAAGACTAACCCCGTCAAAACTAAAAAGATCTTTGAATTTATGAAAAGTACGAACCGCCCTCCTGTTCCGCAAGGGAAAGGAGATAAAAAAA
>JAITUY010000131.1 GCA_031286095.1 Treponema sp.
TGACGTTTCCTCTTTGTATAGGCAAGACTTTTTCTATCTGCCTATACTGGTCTTCTTTTAGTTTCATTCCTTATTTTTATCTTATTTTATCTCTTTTTTCTAGTGTGAACACGCCCTAATGAAAAATAACATGAAAGGGATACAGGTTAGCTAATTACCTTTGATCCTCTGCGCCTCCGCGATCTCTGCGACCTCTGTGTGAGGATGTTTGGTAATAAGTTATTGTGAACATTTAGCTGGCAAAGACTACTAATCATAAAAAAGGCACAAGCCGTACACTTTTTCAGCGCCGCCTTTTTTAAGAATGTCCGAACAAACTTCCAAAGTGGAGCCTGTAGTTATTACATCGTCAATAACAAGAACGGTTTTAGGCGGCTTCTCCCGCAAATACACCCTACCCTTCATATTTTCCATACGTCCCTTGCGGTCAAGCTGTTTCTGCGCTTTTGATCTCCGCCTTTTTAGACAGCGCTGAACAACGGCGGAACACGACTGCTTTAAGATATGTTTTGCAAGATAATCAACCTGATCCCAGCCTGTTTCCTTTATCTTTCCCGGTCTTGGCGGTACGGGAACAATAACCGCATCCTGTAAAACAGGATTTTCCGCAATAACTTCCAGCGCCTTGCCAGCGAAAAAAACAGCGAGCGCGAGATTTTTGGCGAACTTATAAGCGTGGAGCAATTTACGGTATACTCCCGTATAAGGAAAAATTACCCATAGCCTGTCACAGGCTTTCGCGCCCTGATTACGGCAGGAAAGGCAAATATCCCTTTCAGAGATTAACGGCTTGCCGCACAATTTGCACTTTTCCCCCTGTACGGTAACAAGCGAAACCATGCACTTTTCGCAAAGCCCTTCCCGTATTTCCGCCGTTTCCGTAAGTAGTGTCTCGCACAGGGCGCACCGCGACGGGAAAAGAAAGTTTTTCACCAAAAGAAGGATTTTAATTAAATATTTCATACGTATATATATGTTCGCAGATGATTGGCGCTTTACCGGAAATTAACTTTATTTAAAAGTATTTCTTATACAGGAAGAGTCTCTCGCAGAGGCGCGGAGGCGCAAAAACGCGGAGTTGTTGTTTGTTATATTATCGTTTTTCTTTCAGGATATAATAGAGTTGTTCGGAAACTTCAGTTTCTGAACAACTTCATATAAAAAATGCGGCTTTGTCGAACTTTCGGACTAAAGTCCGCGTTCGCAGGCTTGCCTGAAAAACCGCAAGACTTGTGAGACAACCAACTCGAACCGAAGGTTCGCAGTTGTCGAACAAGTCCAATATATATCAATAATTAAAATGGAGCTTCTGAAAAAAGGCTCTGCGCCTCCGCGAGATGTATTTTCCGTATTTTAATCAAATAATCCAGGCTCTTCTGTTTTGGGGGAGGACTGGCTTTTTAATGAGATAGAACCGGCTTTTTTACCGCTTGAACCGGTATTTTTAGTATCGTTAACCCTGTTTTCAAGGTGGTTAACAGTATCGGCATCGCGGGCTTTAAGCAGAGCCATGATCTGTTCCGCCCTGGCAAGCACATTTTCAGAAAGACCGGCAAGGCGGGCTACGTGGATGCCGTACGATTCGCCTGCCGGCCCCTCTTTAAGTTTTCGCAGGAAGATAATTTTTCCGCCCTTATCAAGCACTTCCATTGAGCGGTTGGCAAGACGGGGGTGGGACAAAATCGAAAGTTCGTGAAAATGCGTGGCAAAAAGCGTCCTGCAGGCGATACGGTTTAACAATTCTTCGCTTACCGCCCACGCTATCGAAAGACCGTCGTTTGTACCGGTTCCCCTTCCTACTTCATCCATGATGACAAGGCTCTTTTGAGTGGCAGTGTTCAGAATAAAAGCGGTCTCGTTCATCTCAACAAGAAAAGTCGATTCCCCTCTTGCCAGATTATCAGAAGCCCCTACTCTGCAATAGATACGGTCGCATATTCCAATTCGCGCCGACCTTGCCGGCACAAAACTGCCAGTCTGCGCCATAATTGTAATAAGCGCGGCAGACCGCAGGTATGTAGATTTTCCAGCCATGTTAGGACCCGTTATCATAGCAAAGGAAATACCGCCTTCACACGTATTCAATATTATATCGTTGGGTATGTATTCACCTCTGCCAAGATGCGCTTCTACAACAGGATGGCGTCCTTCGTAGATTTCAAGATTACCGGTTTCATTCAGTTCGGGGCGCGTCCAGCCCCTGACGCCTGCCGCCTTCGCCAAAGATTGGGCGGCGTCAAGTTCCGCCAGCCTTCGGGCGGCGGCGGAAAGAGGAACAAGAACATTTTTTACCTGATCGCGTATTTCCAGAAAGAGTTTTTTTTCAAGCTCCACTACCCTGTCCGACGCTCCGTTAATTTCAGATTCCAGTTCGGCAAGCCGTTCCGTTGAATATCTTTCGCCGCCCGTTATACCTTGCCTGCGTATAAAATGTTTCGGCACTTTGGCAAGATGGGCTTTGGTTACTTCAAAAAAATACCCGATTAACCTGTTGTACCTTATTTTTAAACTTTGAATTCCGGTAGCCTCGCGCTCTTCGTTAAGATAATCCTCGATAAACTGCCTGCCCTTGCCGCGCAAAGAACGGAACTGATCTAGCTCGGCGTTAAAACCGTCCTTTATCAAATTGCCCTCATTTAACACCACGGAGGGGTCTTCGCATATTCCCCTTTCAAGCAAACTGTGAATTTGCGAAAGAGGTGAAAAATTATCCGTTTCATTAGAACCGGCGCTTTCAAAACTTACACCGTCTGAAAAACCAAGTTCCATTACGGAGTTAAAACAAAAAATAGCGTTTTTAACGGCAAGCATATCCCTGCCATGCGCCTTGTCCATCGCTAGCCTTGAGCACAGCCTTTCAAGATCGGGGGTTTTCCACAAAAGTTCGCGTAACTCACTCAAGCGTCCCTGATCGCGGTAAAGATTTTCAACAAGATCAAGGCGCGCCTGTATTTTGCCCAAATCGCGCAAAGGGTGAAGGATACGCCGTTTCAGCAGTCTTCGCCCCATGGCGCACCGCGTTTCGTCCATAACTTCCAAAAGAGAAAAACGCACGTCGCCGTCCCGCTGGTTGCACAAAAGTTCAAGATTGCGCTGGCTGGATTCGTCTATTCCCAAATACTCACTGTCGCGGTAAACTTTTATCGTCCTTATATGCGGCAAAAGACTGCGCGAGGCGGCGTCAAGATACTCAAGCAAAGCGCCGGCGGAAACTATTTCCGCGCTGTCGGAGTCAAGACCAAAACCTTTTAAGTTTGCGACAGAGAATTGTTTTTCAAGGCGCGTCTTTGCCTGCGCGGGATCAAAAAGCCAGTCCGCCCAACGGTTAAGCAGTATGCCGCCTCTGTCGTAAAGAGCGCCCGCCACCTGTTTATCCTCTTCCAAAAGCGATTCCTGTATCAAAAGCTCTTTAATCTGAAGGCGCTCCAGTTCCTGGCGCAAAATCTCAGGCGAGTCCGAGGGAAAACTGCTTGCAAAAAATTCGCCTGTAGAAAGCTCGACATATGAAAATGAAAATTTTTTTCCCGCACAGGCAAGACAGCCGGTGTAATTAGAGCTTCCTTTGTCAAGAAAATCTTCGTCTACTGTAGTCCCGGGTGTTATTACTTCCACAACATCCCTTTCAAGAACTTTCTGCCCCTTTCCTGGTTGCGTTAGCTGTTCGCAGATGGCGATTTTTTTTCCTAATTTTAAAAGACGGGCAATATATGTTCTTGCCGCGTGATACGGAACACCGCACATGGGAAGACCGTTTCTGCTTGTTAATGTAAGATTAAGAAGAGCGGAAACCTCAATCGCGTCCTGTGCAAACATTTCATAAAAATCCCCAAGCCGGAAGAAAAGAATATTCCCCTTCTGTTCATTTTTTATGCGCCTGTACTGCTCCAGCATTGGACTGGATCGAGACGTGTCCATGTTATCTTGATTTTTTCTGCAGGTTTGCGATTAATTTGTCGGTAACATCAATTGTATTGCTATACCAAAGTATGGCGGGAAACTGTTTTAAATCGAAAACCATGCTATAACCTTCGCTTTCGGCAATGTAGCGGATTTCGTCATACACCTGATCTAAAAAAGAACCTGACTGCATAAGCTTTCTTTTCTCATTTTCAAGCTCCGCCGTCTTTGTCTGGTAAAATTCCTTTAAATATTCAGACCTTCTGGTTATTAAAGTTTCCAGTCTTAAAACTTCAGTTTGGTCGTCGCGTAATAACGCATCCGCATGCTTGGACCTTAATTCCTGTATCTCTTTTGTCATTCTGTCAATATCGCTCTGTACTTTGGCGCTTTTTTCCTCAAACTGCCTTACCAAACGCGAATCACGAAAATACGCCGTATAAACTTTCGGCATATCTATTACGGCAATTCGCGTAAGCTGTTGGGCGTATAAAACACAGGAAACGCTTAATAAAACAAGTAACAATACTCTTTTCTTCATAACTTTCTCCTAATTTGATAACACAAAAGATATTACAAGATCAAGTCCCTTAGCGGGATTATTTAAATCACCAAAAAGTTCGCCCGGTTCCCAGTTAAATTCTCCGTCTATGAATCTGAAACGCTTCGCAAGACCAATACGGAAAGGAAACTGCGGAATGGTAAACCTAAGACCGCCTCCAAAACTAAAGCGCCAGTTATCAATTGTAAAATTTGGGTTTCCGTCTTTATTCGTTCCAAAATAGTATCCTTGCATTGTTTCAATACCTGCGGCATCAAAAAAGAAATCCCATGCTAAGATTCCTGTTATAAGCGGAATACGCAATTCCAGCCAGTTATCCAAAAGCAACAAACCTTTGTTACTGTATTCATTATTCCAGCCCCTTCCCACAAACATTCCGTCAACAGAAAGTTGATTTGCTCTCTCGATCGGAGGAACATTAGAATCTTGCGTACGCCATGGGTGCTTCCAAATTGTAGCCAATCTGGCTTGTATCGCAAAAACAATTTTGAAATTCCATTTTTCGGATACAGGAATATTCAGCAAGGTATGATAATACTGCATTTTAAGATCATCTCGTATGTAATATTCACGTTCGTCTGGTAAAATTCCATAAAAGCCTATGCTGTTATAAAAGAAATAACCGCTTGAAGGATCATAAAAAATATCACGCTGATCCAGAGAAGCTGAAAGCCAAAAAGAATTCTTTGGTATCCATTCGTTATTTCTATCTCTTATAGTAGGATCAAAAGGTCTATATAATATATTATCATAAACATTTTTAACTATACCAAAACGAGTTCCGCCTTTTAAACTCGTAATTCCCAAAAATGTATTCCAGTGGTAACCAGTGCTAAACCCAAGAGAAAGATACCACTGTCTGTACTCCATAAGATAATCTCTTGGAGGCACTTGATCATGCGTCCTGTATTCTTCGTAAGATTGAAAGCCGTCCGGATAGGCAAAATTGGTTTCATCTCCGTTAAAAAACGGAGCCACATTATCCATAGTTACAAAACGCTTTGAAAAATCAGCCGTTAAATCAACCCCACCTGAAAGCGGCAGTCCCATAATCCAGCGGTGCAGATAATTCAGCGATATGGAAGTTGTATCTATCACCGATGTGTTTACCTCAGCGCCGACTTGATTTCCAGTACCTGCAACGTTGCGGTCATTCCACTTTAGCATTAAGGATACAGGAAAACTTTCAGGATCAGCGCTTCCTGAAAAAGTAAGACCAAATTGTATATCGGTTGTAGGCTGTTCTTCAACATTAAAGACCAGAACCATAAGATTTTCGGCGCTCCCTGGCTGGGGATCCACCATAACCATAGAGAAAAACTGCAGGTTGTACAGGTTTCTCATCGCGTCCGTGACTTTTGTTTTAGAAAAAACATCTCCGGGTTCCAATGGGATTTCACGCAGGATTACGTCTGTTTTTGTTTTTTCGTTTCCGACGATTTTTATTTCTTCTATGTAGGCTCTGCCGCGTTCAACAATAAAAACCGTATATGAAACTACGTTTGTCTGATCGTCTTTATGCATTACCCTGTCTATAGTGTTAAACATATATCCGTTTTCATAGTAAAGCTCAGAAACCCGCTGTAAATCCGTCATTACCTTCGTATAATTTAATGTTTCGCCATGTTTTGAATAAATAAGTTTTTCGAGTTGCGTGGTGGAAAAAATAACATTGCCTTCAAATGTTATTCCTCCAAAAGTAAAAACATTTCCCTCTTCTATCAAAAAGGTAAGAGTCATACTAGTCCCTTTGGCGTCAGTATCATAAGTGCGCGTAACATCTTTAACGACGGCGTCAATATAGCCGCGATCATGATAATACGTGGCGACAGCGTCAATGTCGGCAAGAAGTTTCGCTTCCTGAAACGCGCCGTCGTTTAACAGCGTTTTTGCCTTTAGGGAAAGCCGACCTTTCAGAGCCGATCTGGAAAATTTTGTATTCCCCTGAAACTCAATATTTTTTATCGTAATTTTATTACCTTCGTTAATAACAAAGTTAATCATTATCGAAGAATCTCCGCTTGGCGTCTCTGTTACGGTTACAGTTGCATCCGGAAAACCTTTTTCCGTATATTTATTTTTTATCGCCTCTATATCGGCGCGAATTTTTACCTGATTGTGAAAATCAGACGTCTTTGTGGTTATTATATCCCAAAGCTCGCTTTTCCTAACAGCCGAATTCCCTGAAAAAATTATTCGGCCTATTACAGGAAATTCTGTAACTGTAAACACTAAAGTTACAGAATTTCCACCGTCCGCGCGCTGTGTGCTAATATTTATATTTACAAAATAGTTAAGCGCAAATAATTTGTTTAAAATTTCGGTGTATAAATCTTCATCGTAAATACGCCCCTTATAGGGAAAAACCAGGGCTTCCAGTTCCGACTGCGATATTTTTTTTATTCCTGAAAAAAGAATATCATTGATTGGTTTTCCGGTAAACCAATCATGCTGTTCCTGTTGCGAGAAGCCGCAAACCGCTGTAAATATAATAAGCAAAACAAAAAAAACTTTAATACGCATCAAAACTCCTAGAATGACTTACTCCAAATAACAGAAATAGAATTATCGTTAATCCACAAATTTTCAGGGCTGGACATTAACAAATCCCAACGGATATTAAATAACGGGGTGGTAAACTCTATACCAATATCCGGTTCAAACTTTAATCCGCTCGTAAGGCTGTTTTCATCGTAGCGCAACGTGCCTTGAAACTGGATAAACATATCCTGCCCTATATATTTACCTAAATAAACAGATGCATTATCTAAATAGTTACCTAAACCGGCATTTTTTCCGGCAGTATTCTGTCCAAAAGCGTTTGTTACCATAGCGTTTTGAATTATCTTAGTCCTGACACTGAACATATCTAAATTCAAAAGGTTCCTTAACTTGCGCTCAAATTGCCTAGCGCCGACAATTTGCCCTAATTCAGTACTCGCGAAAAATTTTGATATAACATCGGTAGTAGAACTTAAAAGAGCTCGTTGCGCCTCATCATTGCTTTCGTTCTCGCTCATGCTATACATACTATGACCTAAAAGCGAATAAATCTCAAGCTGTGTAAGCGAGGGAGTTGATTCAAAACGGGGAATAAAATTTAACAGCGGTTCATTCTCTATTATCATTGAAAGAGTTACAGGTCCTGAATCTGTGCGCTCACGAATTTCAGCCCTTGCGTTTATTCGCGGAGAAAATTGCTGATCATTTTCCTTAAAAATAAGATTTCCCTGCCGTATGTAGAAACTGCGATTAAAATAATACAGTTCGCCGGAACGAATCATTATATCGCTGTTAAGCGTGTATTGTCCGGTCATTGAATCGGAAAAAACCGCAATCACAGTTCCAATTTCAGGATTTACCCTTAATATAGGAGAGCTTGTATTCGGCCAGATAAATTCCACCACAGGTCCGGTTGTAATAGTTAAATTAGCAACAGTAGGAATTACAGGTATTTTTTCGTCATAATGGGTCTGCATGAGTTCATCAAGATTAAGTCCCATCTCGGTATTATTTGCGAAAAGGTTGCCTGTAACTTCCATCATTTTATTTTCAAGGAGCATATCAAATTTTCCCGAAACATCTCCTTTTGCAAGAAAGCCTGTTATATTAAGCTTATACGGAATTGGAGTATTTTTTGGAATTTTAATATCCAGACCAACGTTTTCAGGAACCCAGTTTTCAAATCTCAGCCAGCCGCTTATAGTTCCGCCGCCGTTTCCTACTGCCGTAGGTACAGGACCAAAAACCAGTTCATTTCCTTCCAGAACGGCGTTAAAAGGAACAGGTTTTATTTCCTCGCTTATATAATTTGGCACAAGAAAACGCATACTTGTTCCTCTTGCAGAGCCAAAAAATTCAGGGTCTAAAATAGGTCCGCGAATATCAACTTTGCCGGTAATGTAGCCTCCCGCTATCGCAAAGTCAGGGGTATTTCCCATTAATGTCCATATCTCTGATAGGTCCATGTAAAAATCGCCGCAACGGGCGTTAATAATTCCGTCTTTATAAACTCCAGCAATGGTGCTTCGTATCGGCATAGGGCTGGAAAGGTTTGCAAAAAAATTGCCTTCCCTGTCCATTTCAAACTTCAGCATATTTTTTGGACCGCCGGAAACAGAAACAACGCTACCGTTATTCTCAAATGCAAATGCAAATGGTTCCTGTTCTTCAAATCCGTATTGAATTTTTTCCGCTTTTAAAGAACCTTTAACTGAAGTAAGCGCCTGATCCATTTCTAACCATGAATCAAATTCTTTAAAATTTACGTTAAACTCAAAATTACTTTCCAGCCATTTATTTAAAACAACACCCTGAATATCACATTTTAATTTTGCGTAACTTTCAACACGGCTTAATTGTAATTCAGGAATTACGGCTTTCACTTTATCATATTCAAGTTTTATATCCGTAGCTGTAAATTCATCATTTGTAAACACAATCGCGCCGGAAGCTTTAAGCGCATTATTCCTAAAATAAAGCGATTGTAAATCGCACTTGGCGTTGAAAGATTTAACCGAGTCTCCCGTTACTTCCGCCTTACCGCTTAAAAAAACAGGTCCGATTCCATTCCTTCCTTTATCATTTTTTATCAGGCGGTCAAGACGCATATCAGACGCTGAAACAATAACATTAAAATGATTATTTTTAACAGTTCCTTCGGCGGAATAATTTTCTCCGTCTTCACGGCCGTCTGTTAAATTCACAAGAAAGTTAAGGTAAGAAAAATCTGCGTCCCATGAAAAATTTACACTGCCGGCAAGGTCTCCTATATTGTCCGTTAGCATCAAATTCCTGAAACTCGCGCCGTCATTATCAACAGCGCCTGAAAAACTGACAAATTTAAACCCTTGAGACGAATTAATATCGCGGGCGTTAAAACGCGCGACATCGATATGCCAAAAATCACTAGAGGTATAACGCAAAGTAATATAAAAATTTAAATATACCGTCTTGTTATTTACCAAAAACGGAAAATCAACACCTTCCATGTAACCTGAAACGCCGCCGGAATTAGACATATTGCCGTACACATTAAGCCCGCCCTTGTCACGGATAATCAGCGTGGTTTTATCAAGTATTTGGCCTTCTACATTCCATGACAAATCCTGAAATTTTGCGTTTAACATAAAACCCACTTCCGCAGGATTTGTAAAATTATATTGAGCGCCGACAATTAAATCCATTCCGTCTTTTGAAACAACGCTTTCGCTTAAAGTAAACATTTTGTCCGTACCTGAAAACGAAAAACGCCCGGTAACGTCTTGCGCAGAAAACACCATATTCGGCACATTATAAACAACTTGCTTAAAATCGGTCGTCAAAAATATTTCCGCACTTATCGCTGAACTGTCAAGATAACTTTTCCCAACAGGCGGATTTGCTACAGCTTTTACAAACGGACTTGCCATTTGCATCAAGTCCAAAACTGAAAACGAACCGATAACTGTGGAAGCTTCAAAATGCATTGGTGAATAGTTAAGAACAGCGAACATATCGACCTTTTTTTCTTTTTCGCCTTCACTTGACACCACAATGCTTAAATCCTTGTCCGTAGGCGTAAGATAAACGTTCAAATTGGCAAGCGTTAACTGCCCTACGCCGATTTTTTCACCCGATATGCTTATCTCTTTATTTTGCGTGGAAACCGTAAAAAAAGCGTTGATAAAGTCGTCCGTACCAAGGCTGAATTTATTTAAAGAAATAGTTCCGCTTGATGTAAGAGGGCTAAAGCCTACCCTGCCTGAAATATCCAGTTCTCCGCTGAAAAAATTATCCTGTTTTTTATTGTAAGGCGCAAATAAATAAATTTTGTCAAACGCTATATATTTGTCATTACCGTGAGTTTTAATTTCAAAAAAACAATTTTGAGAATCTCTACCCTGGAAATCAGCCCTGTACCGCCTTGCGCTTCCATCGGAATAAAACGAGGCGCTTCCTGTTACCGGCATGGAAAACAGACGTTTAATATCGTTATGCTGTCCTGAAAATTTTACAAAGTTAGCAAGGATAAAATTATCGCAGTTTATTTCTGTCGCAACGCCGTTTGTTCCGGTATTGTAATAAACAAACCCGCTATAAGGCAGATTTTCACCCGACGTGTTCAGGTTAAATATTCCGTCTTTTAAATCAAGGGTAAAACTTAACGGCTGTACGGAAAAATATTCTTTTGCGCTTACAGTCTCGCCTGCGAATGGCCTGAAAAATGACGCCTTTCTTTTTACAGCTTCTTGTTCACTGCCTGTAATCGATGAAAAAACAAGTTCCGCTTTGCCTTCGTTCATGGTAACCGAACATACGCCGCTTGTACGCACTTCACTGTTTACGATGAAAGTTTTGTCAAACAGATCAGCGTAAATAAATTCAGCGTCAAGGTTTCCGTTAAACGAAAGCTGTACGCCGTCTCCTTTAACATCAATATTCATATTTTGAATTTGATATTTTTTAGAGCTGTCGGTTATGCTGATAAAACCATTCTGTACGCGCAGATCGGTCTTACCCGGAAAAAATTGCGCGATCTGTTCCAGCGCTTTTTTATTGTTTTTCTTTTCATCGTTTTTCAACGACGACAGGAATTCAAACATCTCCTTATCTTCCTGTAAATCAAGCGTAATCGAAGGACGTTCAAGCTGAACACTGTGAAAGGCGGCTTTATTCCCCTTTAGCAATTCCAGCAGTGAGAATGAAATTCTTACTCTTGATACGGAAAAAAACGCTTTTTCATTTTTTACCAATGATAAATTTCTAACGTCGAAAGAACCAAAAAATGTCGGGCGGATTGATGAATAGCGTATTTCAATACCGGTAAGGGATTCTATTCTTTCGATGAAATTTGTACGGATATGACTCATTGCATCGATCAGCGCGGAATGAACAGGGCGCATAGCAAGAATCGAAACGGCGATTAGACCTGTAAAAACGAGAATTTTTGTATAAATTATACGAGTCTGCGTCTTTAACAATGGCTTATCCTACTATTTTACTTTCCATAACATTATAACACTTTTATCGGAGAAAAGTATCGTGTTTTATGGTTTTTCGTTGTGCTTTTTACATTTTTATGCTAGAGTTTTTACCGTAAATATGGAAATTATCCCTAATTTTGCGGTATTTGAAGGCGGGGACGGAAGCGGAACTACAACCCAACTGTCTTTGTTGTCGGAACGCCTTAAAAAAGCAGGCAAGCCATGCTTTTTCCCCACTTTTGAGCCTACTAACGGGCAAATAGGTAAAATAATCCGCGCCGCGCTTACAAAATCAGCGCCAATTACCCCGCAAACCCTTGCTTTTCTCTTTTCCGCGGATAGAAACGAGCATATTTACGGACAAGACGGTATTTTAGAGCATATAAACCGGGACGAACTGGTCGTAAGCGACAGATATATCATGTCTTCTCTGGTTTATCAAGGTATTGAATGCGGGGACGAACTGCCTGCAAGTCTTAATTCACGCTTCCCCGCTCCCGGAACGCTGATTTTCCTTGATCTGGAGCCTGAAACCGCCCTTGAACGTATGAAAAACCGCGAATCCCTTGAAATATACGAATATCTTGATTTTCAGATTAAAGTGCGTGAAAAGTATAAATCCCTGCTTGAAACCTATGCGGATTGCGGCGTCAGGGTGGAAACAGTAGATGCCTCGCAAACTGTGGAAGAAGTTGCGGACAAGGTATGGAGCATAATCCGACAAATGCCGATATTTAAAGCACAGTGAAGACATTTTTTAAGACTGCTTTTCTTTTAATTTTTATCGCGGTTTCCATACCCATAAACAGTTACTTTGTTACCTACAAAGAACAATACTACAGGCTATTTCATGTGCATTATATTCAATACCCCGACGACTCCATGGAAAACATCTACTGGCTGGAACAGGCCATGAAGGCCGATTTCTGCAATCCGCTTTACGCTCTCGCCCTTATCGAAGACGAAACCCAGTGGGAAAAATACCGCTATCTTTTTAATATGCATATAAATATAAAGCTTATCGAACAGTACCTTTATTTGGGCAACAAATGGAACAAACGCAAGGCGTATTTTTACAACGCCCCGTGGAAAGAGCAAAACCTTGAAAGTCTTAAAACAGCGGAAACTTGTTACCGCACAGCTCTTTACTATTGGGACGAAGCCTTAAAATGGCATGAAAAGGCAAATGAAAGACGGTTCAGATGGATTAACCTGCAAAAAGTTCAATTCTGGGAAGACGAAGTTTTTAGAATAGAAAACGGCACTCTTGACTACGGCAAAACTATAAGACGCGAACTTGCGCTCTTGCAAAAAGTACGTGAAAAATTTCAGGCAATGGAAAACTGGTATTAACGCTGAATTATTTTTACAGCTAACTTCACTAATGTTTAGCGCATAACTTGCAGATGTTTAACAAATTAATGTTATATAATCATGGAATTTAAAGCAAATAGAGTTGTTCGGGAACTTCAGTTTCTGAACAACTTCATATAAAAAACGCGGTTTTGTCGAACTTTCGGACTAAAGTCCGCGTTCGCAGGCTTATAGCCTGAAAAACCGCAAGACTGGTCAGCGTAGCTGACATGAGAC
>JAITUY010000078.1 GCA_031286095.1 Treponema sp.
ACATCTGTCGATACTGGCATTTACAATTATTTTGAAGTTATAGCCAATTAACTCAAATTACTATATTTCTTTGAATGAGGAACTCGCTACCTGGCATACTCGGCGTAATCAAAATCAGAGAGGAGTTGACTGGCATTTTACAACCAAAGATGCATGGGCCAAACTAAAGAGGCTCTATCTAATTATCTTGTAATGTTTTTGATGTTACATAGTACTAGCCATAATGTAGCCCTAGCCGCCGTAAGGCGGCGTACTTTTACCGTCCTGTTATGTGCAGTATTTTTGCATTTTATAAAGACAAACTATTTAGTTCAATATCAAAAGTAATTTGTTCTCTTTTAAAACGCGAAATAAGAACATTATAACCTTTTGAGGTAGGTTCAACAGAAAATAATTTATTTTTTCCAGCATATACTTTTATTTTTTTATTACTATATAATTTAACTTTTGTTATATTATTAATGATATAATTCCGTCTTATACCAACAAATGGAGAAAATATTATTTTTTCATTTTCAACTTTTATTTCCCAGCTTAAACAAAATATTGAAAAAAACAAACATCCAATAACAAAAAAACTAAATATTACATATGTCCACCATTCCTCTGTATCATTTGGGAATAAAATTATATATATGGTTATCCCTCCAAAAAAAATAGTACCTGTTATACCTATCAATGAAAACATTATTGGCTGACGAACCTTAAAATTATTTTCATCCATAAATTTTTCAGCTCTTTTATTTAGGATTTTTATTAAATAAAATGTCCCTAATACAAGAAATGGAATGATAATATAAGTAATGTAAGACATAATTTTACCTCCAATGATATATTAAAATAATATACTCTTATGTCAACCATAATCTTATCAATTATAACAATATTTTATCCTATGATTTTGCAAAAATTATTGCGCCTAACTCCCTATATACGAGACGCTATCGCATCGATAAAATCCCATGAATTTAGAACCTTCTGTGGCGGCGGATCGGAAAGCTTTGCCAAGTCTCCCGTCATTATTCCGTCTTCTATTGTTTTAAGCGTTGCTGTCTCAAGATGTTTAGCGAAATCTGCAAGACCGTTTATGTTGTCCAATTCGGCCCGTTTTGCAAGCGCGCCTGTCCACGCGAAAATTAAAGCCGCGGGATTTGTGCTGGTTTTCTCTCCTTTTTGCCAGCGGTAATAGTGCTGTTGAACAGTGCCGTGAGCCGCTTCATATTCAAAAACTCCTGAAGGGGAGACGAGGACGCTCGTCATCATCGCGAGACTTCCTGCCGCGCTTGCAATCATGTCGCTTTGAACGTCGCCGTCGTAGTTTTTACACGCCCACAAAAAACCGCCTTCGCCCTTTACCACGCGCGCTACTGCATCGTCGATCAATGTGTAAAAATAACTGATGCCTGCGACAGCGCACTTTTCCTTAAACTCGGTTTCGTATACTTCATTGAAAATCGCCTTGAACCGCCCGTCGTAGATTTTGGAAATTGTGTCTTTCGTGGCGAACCAGATTGGCAGTTTTTCGGCAAGCGCGTACAAAAAACAGGCGCGGGCAAAACTTATGATCGATTCGTCAAAATTGTGCATACCCTGAACAATGCCGCTTCCTGAAAAATCCGCAACTTTTGCGCGGCGCTCGGTTCCGTCTGGCTTTGTGTAAACAAGCTCCACTTTGCCCGGTCCGTCAATTTCCATTTCTGCCGCCTTGTAAACGTCGCCGTAGGCGTGACGGCCTATAACTATTGGCGCTTTCCATGTGTTAATCGAAGGCTTGATACGGTTTACAGTAATCGGCTTGCGGAAAACCGTTCCGTCCAGAATAGCTCTGATTGTCGCGTTCGGGCTTGGGTGCAGATTTTTAAGATTATACTCCTTCTGCCGCGCTGTGTTAGCGGTAATGGTAGCGCACTTTACGCCTACGCCCAATCTTTTAACGGCTTCCGCCGATTTAACCGTTATCTCGTCATTGGTATTGTCTCGGTTGGTAAGCCCGAGATCATAATATTCGGTTTTTAG
Organism: Treponema sp.; assembly: GCA_031286095.1. Lineage (GTDB taxonomy): Bacteria > Spirochaetota > Spirochaetia > Treponematales > Breznakiellaceae > WQXQ01. Next base: position 2,017 of record JAITUY010000078.1, read on the forward strand.
GTCTATAAAAGGAAGGAGCAATTTTTCCTTTATGACTTCCCATAAAACGCGGGTCATTTCGTCTCCGTCAATTTCGACAAGAGGGGTTTTCATATTTATCTTTGCCATAACACTATTATAACAGTTTACGGGAACTTGTAAAAGACGGGGTGTAAAGAAAATATAGCAGAACTGTTTTGAAACCTCAGTTTCCTAGTAATTCTATTGCGTGAATTTAGCATAAATTATAATAAATACATTGCAAGGAGTAAGGCGGATTAGGGGTACGAAGTATAAAACTTTGTTTTTAAAAGGAATAGTTTTAAAAAAGACACAAAAGCGTGTTTTGTTGATGTTAATATTTCTTGCCCTTGTTAGCGGTCTATACGCCCAAACAATGTTTCCCGTTGGGGATTATTGGTCTTTGGATTCCCTGCGCGTCAAGAGCCGCGAGGACGGTAAAAGTTGTAATAAGAGCGTTTACGTGGCTTTAGGGATCAATTTTGAGTGTCAGAAAAAGGAGGTTTCGGACTAAAGTCCGAAGGGCTATTGATAGCGGAAAATGAAAAGGCTAAATTTTGGATAGGCGTATTAACGCAGATTAAGAACCGGGGAGCGGAAGACATACTGTATGGACGGGCTGACGTGTCTTCATGGCGCATTACGCGCAATCTATCTGCAGACGCTGGTTCAGCTTTGCATTGTCCGCATGACAAGGAATTCGACAAAGTTTGTTTCCTGCAAAGACCTTAAAAAAAGTACGAGGGGCTGAAGGCTGTTTATTCGGTAAACAGCGAGGAAGCCGGATGTGACGCTTTGGAAGATTTCAAGAAGAAATAGAATGACAAATATCCAATGATATACCAGTCATGGCAGAGGCATTGGGATGACTTGAGCGAGTTTTACAAATACTCTCCTGAAATTCGCAAAGCGATTTATACAACTAACGCTGTTGAATCGTTAAATTTTTCTTTGAGTAAAGTCATTAAAAACAAATTGATTTTTGTAAATGACGATGCTATTTTTAAGATACTGTATTTGGCAATTAGAAACGCTTCTGAAAAATGGACGATGCCGATACGGGATTGAGGGCTGGCATTAAACCAGTTCGCCATTGAGTTCGGAAAAGAACGGGTTCCGTTCTAATGATATTTTGCCATTTACACAAAAAACAGGATAAGCTCAATAGCGGTTAAGTTATAAACGGCTCAGCAATTTTAAGTTTATCTCTTTCAACCTCAATCTATATTGAACTTACCTTTTAATATTCTCACGCAGAGGGAGCCAAGGCGCAAAGAGCTATAAGTAATGTGTAAGCAATCGCTGTTTTCATGCTTCTTCTATAAATAAAGATAAGAAAAAAACATATTGCAGATGCACAACAAGGTAATTAAGTCACGTTCTCCGCGAGCTTTGCGTGATGAATTTTCCGGTATTTCTTAAGTAGAGTTGTTCGGAAACTTCAGTTTCTGAACAACTTCATATAAAAAATGCGGTTTTGTCGAACTTTCGGACTAAAGTCCGCGTTCGCAGGCTTATAGCCTGAAAAACCGTAAGACTTGT
>JAITUY010000022.1 GCA_031286095.1 Treponema sp.
AGTTATTACGGATATTCGCGGAGGGCATCTTGCTTTATTGCTTAAAATAGACAAGTATGCCCGTGTCATTACAAATTTTATTGATAGTATTTAGGTAATCTTATGCTAGAAATTTTATACTATTATATTATTGCTTTTGCACTGAATAGAAAAAATTGTATGTGCATAATGAAAAAGATATATAATTAAGAAAATAATGTACGGGTGTACGGCATATAACAGGACTGTAACAGCATCGCCGCCTTACGGCGGCTCGGGCTACGAAAAACCGCAGTCGGGCTAACGCCCTTTGTGCGGTTTTTCTCCGCCACATTTGGGGCAGGGGTCGTTGCTCCGCAACGCCCTATTACCTGCCCCAAACGTCAGTTACAGCCGGAACGTTATGCGAAATACCACACGAAGTAATTGAGAAAATCAATTAAAAGCACTTGTAAAATAATCAAAATTATATAAAATAACAATGGAGGAACGAAATGCTAAGCAATAAAGATTTTGATTTGTGGTCAGATAATTATGATCAGTCGGTTGAGTTATCTGACGAAGAAAATATCTATCCGTTTGCTGGATATAAAAAACTTATAAACACAATCTTTAACACTATTATTGAAAATAATTGGATAGATATTTTAGATGTTGGTATAGGGACTGGAATACTGAGTTCAGGATTATATAATAATGGTTGCAAAATTACTGGAATAGATTTTTCTGGTGAAATGTTAAAAATTTGTAAGGCAAAAATGCCATTGGCAAGACTATTTCAATATGATTTTACAGAAGGTTTACCTGAAGATATAAATAAAGAAAAATTTGACTGTATTGTTTCTACGTATGCTATGCATCATTTAAGTGATGATGCAAAAATTGAATTTATTGAAAAATTGATAAAAATATTGAATAATAAAGGTTCAATAATTATCGGCGATATAGGATTTGAAACAAGGGAAGAATTCATCAGATGTAAAACATTAGTTAATGATATATGGGATGATGATGAGTGTTATTACATATATGATGAAATCAAAAATAAATTTACAGAAGAATATAAAATCACATATAATCAAATATCAATTTGTGCTGGAATAATTAAAATAAACAAATGATAAATAACAGTGTAGAAAAGTGTGGTACTTCGCATAACAGGACTGTAACTGCATCGCCGCCTTACGGCGGCTCGGGCTACGAAAAACACCAGTCGGGCTTTCGCCCTTTGTGGTGTTTTTCTCCGCCACATTTGGGGCAGGGGTCGTTGCTACGCAACGCCCTATTACCTGCCCCAAACGTCAGTTACAGCCAGAACGTTATGAAGCCTTCAAAAATGGTGGTTGCCATATACATTTATCAATAAAATATAAAGATAAACTAGATGTAGATGCGAGTAGTATGATAATTCGTTACCGTCTTAATAAAAAAAATATACCTCAATATTTAATTGATAGCGACAAACTTATTCAGTATATTAAACGCCATATAGAAAAAGAATGGAAAATCGGAACGGTAAAAATCAATTTTTTTGATAAGGAAAATGAGGAAGATGCTGTTAGGTATGCTTGTAAAGATATTGGCTGGGGTTCTCAAATTGAAGACGCATTGAGTAATGCAAAAGAAGGCGAAGCAACGGAATATGATAAGAAAAAATTATGGGCACATTATATTTCTAAGAAACTAAATTATCGCCGCTGGTCGTCGAGTCGCAATTTGGGCCATGCTCTTGATATAATAATGAATAATTCAATCAAAAAAAATGATAAATTAACCAGTATTGAAAAAGACCCTATAATTTATAAAGCTATAATACCTTATACGATGAGGAAATCGGGTATATTTAAGCGGGAATTTGGTATATTGGAATCTGGCAGTGATGAAGAAAAACTCGCTGAGGATTTATTGGAGAAAGAAACTCAGGGAAACACAGATATAAACTCAATGGTAAAGGAGATTTTAAATGTAAATGAACCTTTTATATCTAAATAGATTGTTCGGAGATTAACTATGCCAAACCCTTACTGCCATATTTGATAGATTTTATTGCTTTCCTTTCAGAAGAAAGAAAGTAAAAATCATCAAGATAAGCAGATTAAATCACCTTTCTCAAATAGGGTAGAATCCCTTAAAAACGGAGGTAATAAATCATATATAGGATAATTACCGCTATAAAATCGCTCCAAAAGGTCAAATTTTGCAGGGTGATAATCCATACTCTATACAGTGTATTCCTGCCATATTCACGAAGACGATTATTCCATGATATGGTTGTAATATGACAGACAAGGAAACGGAGCTTATAAAAAAATACCCGGAAGCGCCGCTCATCGTTGCAATGGCAGAAAGCGCATGGGCAGGAAGCCGTAAAACGGTAAAAATTGAATTTTCGCTATCGGATAATCTGAAAACAAAACTTATCGAACTTTTGGGGAAGGAAATACATAAAATCTTCATAACTGATAGTGATGCCCGGCATATTAAAAAACATCACGGACAAAATGAAAACAAGCGGGGGCAGGTAGATATAACTCCGGCGGATTTTGCGCTTATTCCTGTTGTCTTGAATGAATATGATACTGCGGAACACACAGGGCAAGACAGAAAAGGCAACAAGAAACTTTTCTTTACCAAAAAAGTGAATGGGACTGTTTACACTGCAAGCATTGAGCGGGGAAACAATCAGATAGGGGTTATAACCTTATGGAAAAAGGAAAGGTAAAAGCCCGACTGGGTGTCTAATGTTTGGCAAGACTCCGTAAGGCATCTTGCCCCCCTAGACCGAACGTCCAAAACGACCCCAGCCAGCACTTAAAATATAATATACAGAACCCGCCCTGTCAAGCAGATTATTTGGAATCCCCCCAATGGTTAATCACTGCTCCCCCTAAAAACCTCCTTAAAACAGCGCATAACGAGGCCAGGACGAGTCAAATTGAGAGTATAAGTCGTGAGATTGACGAAGCGTGTTTAACTAGGGAGAGCTGGGAGACGCTTTATGCAAGGTATTTAGATGCATATACTAAGTATTTAGATGGGATTTTGAACGGTCCTAATAGAGAGCTTACTGTTGAAGAATATGGAGACGGTATTAAGGAGTTATTACCGCCGATGGGATTAATAGTTCTCTTAGAAGAAGGCGTTGAGCATAAGTACCTTAGTAAGGTACAAAGTACAAACAGGCTTAACTATATAGTGAGGATGACTAAAGGTGTAGCCGTCAAGAAGTGGGATACTGACAGAGTATGGTGGATAGAAAATCTGTTATAGAGTTGAGTCTAACGGTAGAGCTATCAAAGGAATGAGAATATCGCAATTGCAATTATTTGAAGATGACACAAGTAAAAACCGTATTGAGATTTATAAGGATATTGAGTTTGAACTTGAAAAACTACTGGATTTGAGAACTATCCAAAAAGAGACAGGTAAGTATACCTATACTACCCCAGCAGATTTATATAAAATCGCCCCTTGACATTCTCCAATAGAGATATATCATTTCCCTATAAGGCTATATTCTTTTTTTAGTGAAAATCAATTATAGCCTTCATGGAGAAATCATGGAAAACTTTGACAGATTTATAAAGGTAGTCAAGAAGTACGCAGAAGCATACAGAGACATCGAAAACATACAAAAAGACCCTGACTTTGATTTTGTTCCCGAAATTGGAGACCAAAAGACAGGTGTAATCGGGGAAGCATTCATATTTGAGTATTTAAGACGGCAGGGACACCCTGATTTGGGGTTTGGCAGTCATTCACAGAAGGCGTGGGATATAAAATATCCTTTCGGGCTGGCTCCAAATGGGGTTGTTTTGGTACAGGTTAAGACGGTTTCTGCATTTTCTAAGACTGGAAGAATTTCCCCTATACATTTTGCCCCGGACTATTGCGAATTATACCTTGTCTCCCTCAATGAAGATCTGATACCGGATAACATCTGGAAGCCGAAAGGTTATAACCCTGCCAAAATAAAGGTTCAGGATGGTGAAGAAGTAGTCATTGGTACAAAAATGCCGAAAAATGCAGATGATACCGCAAGCGGATTTACCGGACTGGAAAACATCTTCGAGGATTTCAAAAAGGCGTTCCCTGAACTGTACTAAAAGCCTTCGGGAAGCGTAGGAAGGTATTTTCCTTGCGTCAGAGAGCATTTTGTCCTATGTGAGTAGGGCAGAGGAGCTTTGAGGGCAAGGAAAGGGGCTTCGTTGGGCTTGGAGAGGGCTGTTTTGAAAATAGCCAAAATTTTCAACTTGACATAAAACTTCATCGATCCGACAATAAACATGAAAATCAGCTGGTTCGGAGGGTATTTTGATATCAATGTTAGAAGCGGGAGCCTTTCAGCAGGTAGTTGATGACTATATTTCCGGGAAAAAAAGCAAAGACCAGAGTTTACAATTACTCGAATACAGGTATAAATCTGCCAGCATAAATATTAGACAACATTTCGGTGAGGATCGTATAGGGGCAAGTTATTGTTGCTATGTACCATGTGATTTTGACGAATGGATAAAAATATGTGATGATGCAGAAAGAAATAGGCCACTATCTGAAAGACTAAGGAGCAGCGGCAAAATCCAGACAGCTATAAATAAATATCAGGCCAAATGTAAGAAAAACGACTTGGAATCTGGAGATTGTATCGTCGAGGTTAATCAAGAGGTTCATGAAATACAGAACCTGTGTCGTCAAAACAGAGAATTAACAAATTGGTATGAAGAATGTAAAGCGAAGATAGAGGCTTTGTCTGATATTTTGATAAAAAAAAAGAAAAACACCTCCAGAGAAATTATTCATATACTGTTATACCACATACCGCCAAAAGTTAAGAAACATGAACCAAAACTCATTAAAAAAATAAATAAAATAATTCCAGCGGAATATTGGATTCTTACCAGTGTAGAAGATGTCAAGTTTTTCTTGGAAGGAAAGCAAAAATCCGGTGAAATTGAAATTGATGATATACCAGGATTTATGAAAACCTATTTGAAAGGGAAGAAAGGCGGTGATATTTCAGCAAGTTTCAGAGTTGAAAAACATAAAAACCGTAAAAAAACATAAATTTTTATAAACTTTCGTAAATAGCCGGATCAGGCTTTATTATCCACCTATACAGAGGCCAACTAATGGCTAATTACAGTATAGGAGGAAATATTATGACTGTTTCTCAAACGCCAGACATACTTACTCGTAAAGAATCGGCTTTATTTCTACGGGTCTGTCTCACATCATTCGACAGGTTAAAACTGCCTTGTATTCGAGTAGGCCGGAGGGTTTTTTACCGTAGGGTTACATTAGACGCTTGGATTTCCGCTCAAGAACAACCTAAAGGAAACCAATCATGACAGCAAAACAGGCAATTAAAGCCCGATGTTTGGATTGCTTCGGGCGTAACTGTACTGAAACAAAATGTCCGTTATTCGGTCTAATGAAGCCTCAAGCAGGTATAAATCGGATAGAGACAATCCGTAACTACTGCTATTGGTGCATGAATAAAAACCCAGTAAACCAATGTGCAAGCCCAAGTTGCAGTATTTATCAGTACAGGGCGGCGGCGAAGGGAAACATAGGCGTTTCATTTTTGCCTATTTCAACTTCAAAAGGTCGCATAGATGACAACGGCGATGACTGCAATACCAAAACCATGTCAACTATGGTTCAAAAAAATGTGGGCTGTATAAATGTCAACAGTGACAATTTAAGGAGGACTGTATGAACAATGAACAGGTCATCAAAAAGGTTGCAAGTTGCCTTTTTGAAAATGCAGAAAAATTAAAACATGGCACAGTTTCTGTAACATTAACTGTACATGAAGGCAGAGTAGTTACGGTGTGTCATGAATTGAAGGAGACTATTCGGAAACGTGAGGAGGTAAAAGAATGAAACTGGAAGCGATACTTAAATTTGAAAAGTTCCCTGATAAGAAAACAAGATATGTTTTATTTGAACATACTGGTAACTATGTTCATAATTTCCCAAGTGTTTATATTGATGATAAGCACCCACATAAGGGAGAGAAATACATCATTCTCACTGAGTATTGGGGCAAGCAATCCTGTCCTATAACATGTGTATTTACACATATGTTTTCATTTGCGAAAAATAGATTTGAAAAGAATAAGGAATGCATTGGGTTAAACTTCTTTCCGGATTTCCCATGCAAGACTTATGGGGTGTTTATGGACGATGCCTTACTCATACAGTTCTCTGATGACTGGAATAAAATAACCATATATTACTTCAAAGATGAGCGAAGTATGGCATATACCCTCTTCAAGGAATGGATATCAGGAAAATTGGAGATGGCATTAGAAAAAAAATGTCTTCGCTATTCCAGTATAAAGAACGCCTTATGGTTGGTATTGTGTTATGTTTGGAATCCAGATTTCTCCGAAGGGTGATTTTCCCGCGCATCTTCGCTGTAACAAGTTACATGTACCCCCAACGTCTGGGGGGCTTTAATTTGGTATGAAAATGATAGACAATGTATGTTTGAAATTACCCCGAAAGGGTAATGAAGGAATAATTGATATATTGCAACACAGATGGTGGCGAGACACACACACATATTCCGGAGATATTCAGAATATGGGGGTATTTGTAGGTCTTGATAGCATCATTATTCATGGTTCTCTTGCTAAATACCTCAATGGTGAAAACGTATCAAACTTGACTATTTCACAAGTTGAGAAGGCAATACGGAAACTGGAAAATGAAATTGGCTTATATCTTGATACTGCGATAGTGAAGATGGTAGAATGCGGTATAAGCATTATTACAAACGAACAACCAGCGGAATACTTAAAATTATTCGGCTATCCTGCAAGATATACCCGACATGAATATGCCACTATAACAGGCGTTGAAACAGTAACGTATTCTACACAAACAGGGTCTTATCAGTTTTCAGGCTATAACAAGGTAGTGGAAGTACAGCGTAAGAAGAAGCAATCAATACCAGCATTACTTGAAGGGGCAAATATCCTACGGCTTGAATACCGTATTATCAGAAGGCGAGGAATAAATGCAAAGTTCAAGAGTGATTTAACAGCCTATAATTTGTTTAATCCTGTTGTATATCGGGAGTTGCAAAACCTCTTTATTGAGGCATATCAAGCAATTCCAAAGTTTGGTATGCAATACCATATTGAGACACTGGAAAAAGTAACTCCAAAGATTTGGATTGCGTTATTGGCTGAACAGTACCGGCAGACCTTCCCTAAAGAGTATATGTACCTGTTGAAAGTTTTGAGAGAGTCCGGGGCTTTGACAGATAAAAATCTTGAACGAATCAGGGCGGCGAATAGAATGAGGGAAATGAAGTATAGACTGATTGATAAGAGTCCGCTGATTGCTGAATTGGATACCTATGTTATGGATATGATGGGGAATGACATTGAATTATGAAACAGAATGCAACATCGCCTCCCGCAAAATA
>JAITUY010000090.1 GCA_031286095.1 Treponema sp.
AAGCAAATACAGCGGCGCCAATTCCGGTAACGGTGTCTGGAATTTTAACGCTGGTTAATTCATTGTAAGCAAATGCGGCGTCGCCAATAGATACAACGGTATCCGGTATAATTATTTTACTAAGATGATTCTCATAAAAAGCAAAATTGTCAATAACAGTAACTCCGTTGGGAATTTTTACGCCGGTAAGTTTTTTTCCGGCAAATGCTCTTTTGCCAATAGCGGTAACAGGCAGTTTTTGTATCCTCTGTGGAATATTGATATTTGTTTTTGTTCCCACATAATAAGTAATCTCTACAGTTTTGTCATGTATTTCTGCGATAAAGTTATTCTCATCGTCATAACACGCAGAAAACAGCGCTATTATTAACACTATAGCCGTTACAATAATTTTTTTCCGTTTTATCATAATACTAACCTTGTCCGACATTACGTGTAAAAAGCGCAAGACTGTGAGACAATCAGCCGGGTTGTCGAACAAGTCCACTCTATTAACTATAAGTTATATTATAAAATAGATTTGTTCAATAATCCCGTTGTTTATTGTATGCGAGTGGTTTAATACTCCGCTCTTCATGGCGAGGTTGTTGATTGAACAAATCTTGCATTTTTTCAGGTTAAAGCCTTACAAAAATGCGATTTTATAAGGAAGTTTTTAAACAACTCTATTATGAAAATACAAGGTTTGTCCGTAAAGTAACCGACTTTGTGGACAGAAACTAGATAAGGTGTCCAAACAAGTTTTTCAACAGACGTAAGAAGCTCTGACTTTTCGGACACCATCAGCTCTAATAAGTAAATTTACCAGTTTTTTAGTTGAATTTTGAAGATATTTTTATGATATGCTAACTTATGTATGGGTAAATTTGGTCTTGGGTTGGATTTGGGTACTACAACTGTTCACGCTCGGCTTGTAAATCTTGATACGGGCGAAATTCTTGATGAAATTTCCGCCCTAAACAGCCAGAGGGGCTTCGGCGCGGACGTGATGAGTCGTATAACAGTGTCGAGAAACGGTAAAACAGACGAATTGTTTTCCGCCATTAACAATCAGACCGAAAGTATACTTATGCATTTTATTGATAAATGGGGCATTTCAAAAATAGAGCAGTGTAATGTCAGCGGCAATACTGCCATGTTACATCTGTTCTGCGGCAAAAATCCCGGCGCTATGGGCGAGGCTCCCTATACGCCTGTTTTTTTGGAAGAGCGTCATTTTAGCGGAAAGGAACTTAATCTTTCTGTTGAGCATATTCTGCTGTTACCCGGTATTTCTGCTTTTGTCGGCGCGGACATTGCGGCAGGCTTGGCGTTTTATTCTATTACAAAAAACAATAAATCTTCCCTTTTCGCAGATATCGGGACGAACGGAGAGATAGCCGTGTGGAAAAAGGGCGGGAAGCGCCTCTTTTGCTGTTCAACAGCAGGAGGTCCGTGTTTTGAAGGAGCGGAAATTTCCTGCGGTATGATAGCGCAAAACGGCGCGATTTACAGGATAAGTTTGAAAAAAGACTCGTCTGCGGATTGGTTTACCTGCGATTTGTCCGCTTTCTCCGCCGGGAGTAAAACGCTTTATTACAAAACTGTGGGAAACGAAAAAGCGCGCGGTATTTGCGGTACTGGTCTTATCGACGGCGTGGCGGTAATGAAGAAACTTGGCGTAATTGATGAAACAGGCGCTTTTTCCGGCTGTTACTCGAAAATGGACTTTCCTGTGGCGGATGGTATTGGTATTAATCAGCAGGACATACGCAAGTTTCAACTGGCAAAAGCCGCGATTTTTTCCGGGATTAAGGTTCTTTGTAAAACGGCGGGTGTAAGCCCCATAGCTCTGGATACGGCGTACATTGCGGGCGGGCTTGGATTTTATGTTGATCTTGAGAACGCTATTTATTCAGGGCTTCTTCCGCGCGAAATAATTTCAAAAGCGGATATCTGTGGCAACGCCAGTTTGAACGGAGCGGTACAAAGTCTGACAGACCCGTCTTTTTTACCGCGTTGCCGTGAAATTATCGCTTGTAGCACAGTTGTAGACCTTGCCGTGGACAGGGAATTCGCCGAGGCTTTTACAAATAACATGGGAATTTAATTTTTACTGGATAACGTTTCTGCTACAGGAAGGGAGGATTATTATGCATTATGTTAGGCGAAAAAAGAACTATAATTGTTATGGTATTAAAAACCAACAATTAATGGAGAGAAAATATGAATAAAAACAAATCATTGGTATTATTGTTTTTTACAATAGAGTTATCCGGAAACTTCAGTTTCCAAACAACTCCATTGTATTATTAAACATTACGCGTAAAAAGCGCGGCACACATCGGCGGCGCTCGCCGCGTCGGGAGTGTAGGCATCCGCGCCGATTGTGTCCGCAAAACTCTGGGTTACGGGCGCGCCTCCTACCATTACCTTTACTTTATCTCTGACATTCGCATCCGCAAGCGCGTCGATTACGTCTTTTTGAGCGGACATTGTAGTCGTAAGAAGCGCAGAAAGACACAACACTTTCGCATCGCTTTCTTTAACCCTGTTCACTATCGCCTGAGTGTCGCAGTCAACTCCCAAGTCTTCAACTTCAATTCCTTTTCCTTCTATCATCATTTTTACAAGATTCTTGCCTATGTCATGCTGGTCGCCTTTTACCGTACATATAATAGCCTTTCCTACGGGAGTTATGCCCGCTTTTGCTAGATGCGGCTTTAAAGTTTCCGCCGCTTTGTTCATTGCGCGCGCCGCGATAAGGACTTCCGGCACAAAAACTTCGTTGCGTTTAAATTTTCCGCCGATAATATTCATTCCCGCCATCAGCGCGTTTTCAAGAATATCCGCTGGCCGCGCTCCCGCATCAAGCGCTTTCTGCACTGCAGGTACAATGTCTCTTGCCTTTCCCTTTTGAAGAAGCTCCGATATTTCGTTGAAAATTTCGATATAGTCCGCCATATTCACTCCTGAAAATATTACTTCTTTAAATATAGAATAACCTGTTTTTTGCGCAAAGTCGATATAAATTCCAGTCTGTCCAGCAATTTAAAGTTTAAGAAAACACTTATGAAATATTGGAAAATTCATCACGCAAAGATCGCGGAGAACGGGACTTAATTACCTTGTTTTGCATCTGCAATATGCTTTTTCTTATCTTTTTAGAAGAAGAAGCATGAAAACAGCGATTGGCTTACTCATTACTTATAACTCTTTGCACCTTGGCGTCCTCTGCGTGAGAATAATTAAAGGTAAGTTCAATATAGATTGAGATTGAAAGAGATAAACTTAAAATTACTGCAGTCTGCCTATAATAAAACAGATACTATTTCAACAATATTATAGAAAAGTAAGTTACTGTATTGGGGCCGTTATTGTAGGCGATACCCGCCGTTTTACTCAATTCAGTTACATCGATTCCTGCCGCCTCTATAGAACCAATCATTTTTTCAGGAAAAGGGCAGGGGGAAGGAAAGGCGCAAGTCTCGCAGACGGGACAAGCCCCCGCGCCGTAAACAGACGCATTCCCAAACTTTTTCTTTAATTCAGCCGCCAATAAGTTATGCCGTTCTCTGCCGCGCGCCATACCGTCGTGATCAAAAGAGTCCTCCAGTTCATGCCTTGTTGTAAATACAAAAATTTTCCCGTAACGTAAGATTTTTTCTTTTTGTTCTTCAACTGTTCCGCAGGCGGGCGGGCAAGCCCATGATTTGCCGTATTTGCCGCAGACATTTGTCCTGCAATAATCGATCAATTCAGGCAGAAAAGACAATTCGCCCTTTTCTATCTCCACCCACTCATGAACAGGCGCTCCAACCTCGTCTTCTGCTGAAGAAACAAGTAAATAAATATCATTCATAATAATATTCAATAATAAAAGGTTTGACAGTATAACGCAATAATGGACTTGTTCGATAACTGCGAACCTTCGGTTCCAGTTGGTTGTCTCATGTCAGCTACGCTGACCAGTCTTGCGGTTTTTCAGGCTATAAGCCTGCGAACGCGGATTTTAGTCCGAAAGTTCGACAAAACCGCGTTTTTTATATGAAGTTGTT
>JAITUY010000190.1 GCA_031286095.1 Treponema sp.
AATATGTTAAAAAATATAAAGCATGATATAATAAGTGTTTATAAAGAAGAAAAAGGGATATTTACCGGATGCGGATTTGGCGTAATTGAGAAAGAATTTGTTGGTTTATATGATATTATTGTAAATGAAGAATTTAGGGGCAAAGGCTATGGAAAGGAAATTGTAGAAACAATATTAGAAATGGCAAAAGATACCGGGGCTAAGAAAGCATATTTGTCAGTTGTAAACAATAATATAATAGCAAAAACTTTATATGGGAAAATGGGATTTCAGGAAATATATAAATATTGGTATAGGATTAAGGAATAAAAGCGGGCTGTACTTCACATAGAAACGATAAAATTAAAGATAATCCTGAAAAGATTAAAGGAGTTATACTTGTCCGCAAATAAACTGGCAACAGATCATATCGGAACAGATTCAATTGGGCGTTTATTATTGCGTTTCTCAATTCCTGCAATAATCGGAATGATAGTAAACGCGGTTTATAACATCGTAGACCGAATCTATTTAGGGCAGGGTGTTGACGTACTGGCAATTGCCGGCGTTGGAATTGTAATGCCTATAATGATGATAATTCAGGCTTTTTCCATGTTAATCGGTATTGGCGCTAATTCACTTTTTGCGATACGGCTTGGAGAAGGCCGATCTGATGAAGTTGAGAAGATTATGGGACACGCCTTTGCGCTTCTGTTTCTTCTTCCCGCTGTTTGTATAACAATTTGTCTGATTTTTATTGAGCCGATCCTACGCGACATTATGAAGGTCAGCGATCAAATTTTTCCTTATGCCTACAGTTACTTGCGCATTATTTTATACGGAGCAATTTTTTCTGCGATGAGTCCCGGTCTTACGCATTTTATACGTTCAGACGGACATCCTAAAACTTCAATGCTGGTTCAGATTGTCGGGGCAATAACAAATATTATTCTTGACCCTGTTTTTATTTTTACTTTTAATATGGGCGTTGCCGGCGCGGCGCTGGCAACCATTATATCGCAATTTGTAACGTTTGTTTTTGTCATGAGCTACTTTTCTTCAAAATGGACGCGGTTAAGGTTTCGCGTAAAATTTATGAAGTTAAACGTAAAATTGGCAATTAATATTTGCGCTATCGGCTTTGCGCCGTTTATTATGCAGTTCGCCATGAGCCTTGTGGGCATTTTGCAAAATGCGGTAATTCTTAAATACGGTGGCGACGAAGCCCTTACTGCCATGACAATATTTTTCAGCGCGCTTACCGTTTTAGTTATGCCTCTTTTAGGAATAGGACAGGGAGCGCAACCGATAATCGGTTATAATTATGGCGCAAAACAGTTTGGACGGGTAAAAAAATGTTTTAAATATTCGTTTCTTGCCTGTACCTGCGTTCTTTCCGCCGGGTTTATAGTCACTCAACTTGCCCCTGGATTTTGCTTTTCCATATTTAGTAAAGATACTGGTTCTCTGCGCGAATTTGGAATGTTGACCATGCGGATTTGTACATGCACATTCCCGTTTATTGCAATGCAGATAATGGGCGGGCAGTTTTTTCAGGCTATCGGAAAACCTGTCCAAAGCGCCATTTTAAGCCTTTCGCGTCAAATTTTATTTTTTATCCCTTCTCTTCTGATTTTACCGCTTGTTTTTGAAAAAATTGGTTTTCCCCCGATTTACGGCGTATATTGGACATTTCCCGTATCTGATACTTTTTCCACAATACTGTCGGGAACATTTGTTTTTACGGAATTCAGAAACTGGAAAAAACTTGGGAAATTATCTAATTGACACTCATAAAATAGAGTTGTTCGGAAACTTCAGTTTCTGAACAACTTCATATAAAAATGCGGTTTTGTCGAACTTTCGGACTAAAGTCCGCGTTCGCAGGCTTATAGCCTGAAAAACCGTAAGACTGGTCAGCGTAGCTGACATGAGACAACCAACTCGAACCGAAGGTTCGCAGTTGTCGAATAAGTCCAATGATATAATTCTTGTCCAAATATTCTGTTTTCTGTGTTATAATATGCAGGGGTGTTTATGAAAATATTTTTTGTTTTATTTATAATTACGCTGTTAACTTTATCATGTAAATCAAACTCATTTGCGGAAATAAAAGCTTCATTGCCTGATATGAGCGAAAAATCTGACGGATCATACCGAGGCAGTTATGTTCTTTCAGGATCGCCGGTTAAGGTGGTTCTTGATGTAACTATTCAGAATAAAAATATTGTTGCGATAAACATCATTGACCATTTTTGTTCTCCAATAGGTAAAAAAGCTGAAAAAATAACCGGAAAAATTATTGAACAGCAAAGTCTTAATGTAGATGTAATAAGCGGCGCGACTGGAAGCAGTAAGGCTATTTTGAAGGCTGTAGAAAACGCTTTACAGTAAACTTTTTTAGGGGGATTATGAATAAAATGAATAAAAATTACAGGTTTATTTTTTTATCAATATTGATATTGATCTGTCTTTCCTGCGCTTCGGTAAAGAACGCGGGAGGGAAAGCTCTACTGCCTATGAAAACAGGCTGGTATCTGTATGAATTTGAACGTACTTTCAAGGGAATAGAAGATGAGTACAATTTGTCCTTGACTACCAAAATGAAAATTATACAGGAACTTACATGGAAATATACCGGCGTTGTGTGCTATTTTGAAGACGGCGTTTTTTATGATCCTGTAACGGGAATTGAACTTTCGATTGACAACGAGGGGCAGATTAGCTGTACTGAAAATATTTCTATAAAAGGAAGACAGGAGAAAAACGGACGTTTTTTCTGGAGCGGACTTAAAGAAGAACACGGAAGGTTGAACAGTATTTTTGTAAAAGGAACACTGCGCCCATTGTCCGCCGAAGACAGAGCGGGCGGGGAATATGACGGCGTATATCAGATGACCGACAGTGGAACAAAAAGGAAACAACTTGTAAATATCAAAGATGGATTTTACACATGGAAATATATTGACGGAGAGGAAACTGGTTTTACTCCGTGGCCGCTGTTGGTACACCCTGATGGTTCCATTGTCAGTAGCATGGAAATTATCACGGTGATAGAGATGGGAGAACTTTCGAAGACAAACTATTCCACCAATTTTAGCATGAAAGGGAAAATTGTTCCTGGACAGGGGATTTCTATGGAAGAAGTTTCCAGAAGCGCCGGAGCGTTACAGGATCAGAGAGATGCCAAACATATTTACGCCGGAACAATGATCCGTTCCGGAGAATACCCCAACGAGGCTATTCCCGCCGACATCGAAAATCTTGTTAAATCGGGAAGGGCGGCAATAAAAAAGGAACCAAAACCCAATCCCGCGAAATATCCTTCGTGGTATATCAAGTTACCGGTAAAACACGGTTTTATCTATGCCGCAGGAGAAAAAACCTTTGCTGTTCAAAAGACAGCCTTCGCACTGGCGGAAGCCGCCGCCGCGGCTAATATTGCGGAACAAATACAAATACATATTGAAAGCTCTATCATGGAAGTTTCAGATAACAATAAAACACGTATTGACGAGCGCATCAAAACCGAAGCCGTTCAACAGTTGAATTACAAGATTATTGAACGATATTACAATGAGGAAACACGCACCGCTTTTATTCTGGTGGAAATGGCGCTTGAATAAGCTTGTGTAACCGCGTATTTAATTTGGCAAAAACGGCATTTTTACGCATGTATTACGGTGTTTTCGCTTGTATTAGCGTGCAGAAATTCCTTTGTTTATAAAGGTTCTGATACTTTCCCTGCTTATAGAAATATTTTTCGTTGGTTTTTATGCAATCAAATAACATATTTTTCTAGTTTATTTCTCCAAATAATACTACGGCGTCCCATGTCTACACTCTTTATAAATTACAAAGGTCAACTACCGCTTAATAAAACTAAACAATGGACTTGTTCAATAACCCCGTTGTTTATTGAACAAGTCATGCATTTTTTCAGGCTAAAGCATTACAAAAATGCGATTTTATAAGGAAGTTGTTTAAAAACTGAAGTTTTTAAACAA
>JAITUY010000002.1 GCA_031286095.1 Treponema sp.
TCGCCGGGAACCGTAAAAGAACGTATCGCAAAAAAAACAGCCTCGACAACGCCGGAAGTGGGAACAACCCATTCTTCTTTAATTTTCAGATTCCACTGTTTTTCAAACCAATTTATCAATGTCTCAAAATATTTTTCTGGAAGCCGGTCGTAACCGTATAAATTATGTTTTGCGCGTTCTGTAATCGCTGTCGCGACTCCCGGCGGAGATTCAAAGTCCATGTCGGCGACCCAAAGAGGCAATAAATCAGGGTTTGACCATTTTGCGCTTCGTGTGTTTTTTCTGTCCGTTATTTTGTTAAAATCGTACATTGTCTTTATTCCCTTATATCATATAAACAAATTCGTCCGTAAAATTTTTTAAAAATTGTTTTGTACGATCATTTTTGGGGTGTGTAAAAATTTCACCGGGGGTTCCCTGTTCTGCAATAACGCCTTCGTCCATAAAAATTATCCTGTTAGCGGTTTTCCGCACAAAATTCATCTCGTGCGAAACAATCATCATGGTTTGCCCGGCATCCGCCAGTTTTTTTATAACCGTTAAAACTTCGCCGACAAGTTCGGGATCAAGCGCGCTTGTGGGTTCGTCCAGCATTATCACATGCGGATTTAAAACCATCGCCCGCGCAATTCCCACTCTCTGCTGTTGTCCGCCAGAAAGTTCACCCGGGTATGATTCAAGTTTGTCGGCAAGTCCCACTTTTTCAAGCGCGGATACAGCCATTTCTTTCGCTTTTTCTTTAGGAATTTTCTGAACTATTGTAAGTCCAGCGGACACGTTTTTTACCGCGTTCATATTTTTAAACAAACCGTATTGCTGAAACACCATAGCCGTTTTTCTGCGAACTGCAAGTATGTCCTTTCTGGACGTATGCTTAAAATCAACTGTTTTGCCGTCGATTGTCAATTTTCCTTCCTGCGCCCTTTCCAAAAAATTAATACACCTGAGCAGAGTGGTTTTGCCTGAACCAGACGCTCCTATTAACGCGACAGTCTCGCCGTCGTTTACGGTTAAATCAATACCGTTTAAAACTTTTTTGTGCCCGAATGATTTATGCAAATTTTCTATTGTAATCACTTTTTTCAAAACCTCCCTTCATATACTGGACAGCCTTTCTTTCTGCAAAACGCGTGATCTGTTCGATTAAAATGGTAAGTCCCCAATATATAACCGCGACCGCGCAGTACGCTTCAAGATATTTATAATTACCTGCCGTTTTCATCGACGTTCCCTGAATCATCTCAATTATTCCCATAATGTACGCTGTGGAAGAACCTTTTATAATACCGATAAAACTTGAACCTATAACCGGTATCGCAACCGGAAAACACTGTGGAATAACAACATATCTCATTGTGTGAAACCTCGTCATGCCTACGGAATGACTTGCCTCGTACTGGCTTGAATCCACCGATGTTAAAGCCGCCCTTATTCCTTCGCTTAAAAATCCCGCCGCTTCCAGAGTAAAGACGATCAATACTATTAAAAATTTGTTTATGCGCGTTTTATCCCAGCCGAACGAGCCGTAAACCGCCTGCATTCCATAATAGACAATAAACATCTGCAAAAGGACGGGAATTGAGCGCATAACAACGACATAACCTCGCGCTAAACTTTGCGCGTATTTTACGCGGTAAATGTTTACAAGAGCGAGTCCTGTGCCGGAGATCAGCCCTAAAAAAAGCGGTATAATGCTTAAAACGGCGACCACCGGCAAATATGAAAACGCCACGCTAATTTCTGTCAGGAAAAAAGCTGGATCAAATGAAATTCCCGTCATGTCAGTTATACCTCCTTTGTAAGAAATTTTCCGTAATCAAGCCTGTATTCCAAATATTTAAAACTCTGTTGAATTACAAGGCACAATGAAAAGAATATTACAGCCGCACCGATATAGCCTTCAAAAAACCTGTAAGTTAAAGCATTATTAGCGGAAACCATACCCATAACGTCTATTACACCAGCCGCGCTGTAGGCGAGCGAAGTATCTTTTAACAACCCCGAAAGACTGTTTGCTATGGACGGAATGGATATTCTGAACATTTGCGGAAAGATTACATGAACAAACGATTGCGAAGCTGTCATTCCGGCCGCGTAAGCCGCTTCATGTTGCGCCGTATCAACTCCAAAAAAAGACGCCCTTATTATTTCCGACAAAAACGCCGCGCTGTTCAAGGAATACGCAATTATTACAAACACAATTTGAGGCCATATACGCCCAACGTTTATCCCTGTTATAACCCAAATAACGGTCGGGAAAGCCAATTTAACTATAAAGAGCTGAATAAGGATCGGAGTTCCGCGCATAAATGACACATAAACGGAAGATAATTGAGTTAGAACGGGAATTTTATATATTCTTGAAATCGCAATCAATACCGCCAATATCAAACCTGCGGAAAACGAAGCGGTTGTAATTCCAAGAGTTACGGGAATACATTTTACAAGACGCGGAAAAACCTGAAACAACGCATCCCACTTAAAATAACTCATACTAAATTTTTACTCCCTTAACATGGCTATCCGGAAAGAAAAACAAACCGCAAACCAACACGAACTACGGTAAGATATGCAGTAAAAGTTCGTGCGCTTGGCAGTAAAATCCAAACGGCCTCAATCAATCGGTTTCAGGCGGAAGATCGCCTACCGGCGGAACAACATCCTCGCCTAACCATTCGACGGACAACCTGCTTAAAGCGCCGTTCTCTTTAAGTTTTACAATCGCTGAATCTACGTCTTTCTTTAACTGCTGTCCGTTATGCTTATTGTATATATGGTAAGCGTCAGAAAAACTTACAGGTTCTCCTACAGATTTTATTTTTGCGTTGTATTGCGCTATATAATTTGGAACCTGACGCTCTATCAGCAAAAACGCGTCATATATGCCTGTATCAATCCCCTCAAGCATTAACGGCGTAGAATCCGCAAAAGCCAGTTTAAAAATATTACCGTGTTCGTTGTTCCATTTGTTCGCCTTATAATACGCGTTACTAGTCGTACTTGTCGAAACCAGCACTTTACCTTTTAAATCCTCATAAGTCTTTATGCTGTTATTATCCTTTTGAACCACCAAATAAAGATTATATGTCGTGTAACCTTCATTTCCGTAAAGATATTTCGCGGCTCTTTCCGTGTTAAATTCAAACTGATGAGCGCCTATATCTATCGAGCCTGATTCAAGAGACAATAAAATATTCGCAAAATCGAAAATTTTATAGGTAAATTTATACTGTGGAAGAAGTTTATCTACTTCGTCCAGAACCGCTTTTTCAAACCCTGTTAATTCGCCTTTTTCGTCCAGAAAGCAGTACGGGTTATAGGCAGAACCTGTTCCGATTATTATTTCCTTTACGCCGCCATCTTTACCCTGTTTGCGGCAGGCGGCCGCAAGAGTTAGAACAAAAGCCAAAATCAATACAAATGCAGTTATTTTTTTTATATTTTTCATGATAATTCCTCCAAATTTGATAAAAATTAATTTTTTTCCTCTTAAAACATCAGTTTTTTAGGATTTTTCGCTAAAAACAGCCTGTTTTTGGTTTTACTTACAACAATGCTCCGAGTATTTGATTTCGCGTTTAATTTTATTATTCATTTCTCGCCTTCCTCTTAATGCATAGTAAATATATATATTTAATATGTTTACTACCAGTTTACCGGCAACGGTATATGTTGTCAAGTGTTTTTAAAAAATATTTTAGGACTGATGGTTCTAAAAACTGGCAAGGTTTTGGAGAAATCAGGTTGTTAATTTTTTTTACTCTACAATTATAAAGTCCCGTATTTATGCCGATATTTGTAATAGGAGTAAGTTATGAGTATCGGGGCTATTTCAAACAATTCTATCCCCAACATCGGGTATGCGATAACTGCGTCTATGAGCGGAAGAACATCCATTCCTGTTTCCCAAAACATGTTAATTTACTCGCACTTCAAGCACGTTTCAGGGACCCCCGCCCCGGAGGGAACCAAAGGCGTTAATATTTCCAAACTTAAAATCCTGGACACTCTGATTGAACAGTTATCAAAAATGAAAAGTCAGTCTTCCGCGGAAATAAACAATCTTAGTGAAAGCGATGAAAAACGCATAAACGCCCTTATTGACCAGTACCAAAAACAAATAAAAGCCGCTCAAGCCGCGCCAATTTACACCCCCGCTACGCCTGTTACAGGCTCCCTGTTTAATATCGCCGCTTAATTTAATTTTTTATGTTAAAATTTTTCTGTTAATATCTCTCGAGAGGCGCAAAGACGCAGAGGCGCGAGTTGTTAAGTTAATTCGTTTTACTTTCAAAATTTTCGTTTTAAGAGGATTATGTTTTTACATAAGTAGATGCCGGGAAAATTTACAGATGACCAGGATCGAGAATGATTACATCTACACGGCGGTTGTTCTTTCTGCCTTCTTCAGTGTCGTTTGAGGAAACGGGCATAGTGTCGGCGAAGCCTGCGATTTGAAAACGCTTCTCGTCTAGACCGATAGCGACAAGGTAGCGGAGTATGGCTCTTGAGCGTTCCGCCGATAGTTGCCAGTTGTCTTCCCATGGACCGTTAGGGTCTACGTCAACAGCGTCGGTATGACCCTCTATCCTGAATTTCCTGTCCCGCAGTTCGCCGGAAGACATATAAGTTCCAAGCCTAAGAAGTATATCTCTTGTCGCCTCTATGTTGATACGCGCGCTTGCGGGATTAAAAAATGCGTCTCCCGCAAGTGTAATAACAAGACCGCGCTCGTCGTGAGTTATCTTTACTTTATTAGACCGGATTTCAGGAGAAAAAACAGAAATTGCCTTGCGCAGTTGGGTTCCCATAACCCTGCCCCGCTCCATCGAGGGCAGATTCATAATTGTGTTGCCCAAGTCGGCGTTACGACCAGGCGAGAGCGTCATTCCGCCAGCCATTGCGCCTATACCGCCTGTCATTATGGAAGTTGAAATAGAGTCAAGCTGAGCCTGAGTTACCTCGTCTGGGTTAAACAAAATAACGAAGAAACAAAGACACAGGGTTATCATATCCGAATAGGTATTTAACCATGTACTAGGTGTTGGTTCATCTTGTTTCTTCTTTCGCGCCATATAATTCCCTTAGTCCTTAAGGATTTCTTTTTCCAAAGCCATTCGTTCTACAGGATTAAGATACGCAAGAAGCTTTATCGCCAAAATGCGCGTATTATCGCCGGCTTGTATCGAGAGAACACCTTCGATGATCATTTCTTTCATAGAGGCTTCGTCATTGTCAAATACCATAAGTTTATTCGCAAAAGGAATAAAAAATACGTTGGAGAATAACGAACCGTAGAACGTCGTAATAAGAGCAAGAGCCATGTTAGGACCAATAGACGCCTTATCATCAAGGTTCCGCAACATACCTACAAGCCCCATAACCGTACCTAACATTCCAAGACCGGGAACAAGGGTAGCCCACATGTTAATAAGTTTAATTTTAAATGCATGCCTGCTCTGCATCTGGCTTAATTCCAGTTCCATAAGATCGCGGATAATTGCCGCGTCGGTTCCGTCTACAACAAGACGCAAACCTTTTTTCATAAATTCATCGTCAAGGTCTTCAAGTTCGTCTTCCAGCGCAAGCAAACCTTCGCGGCGGGCTTTCTCGGAAAACGCGACCATTTTTTGTATCACGCCTTGCGAATCTAACACAGGCTGCTGGAAAGCGAGACCGATAGCGGCAAAAACCCCCAAACTGTCTGATAGAGAAAAGGCGACCATAAGGGCAAAATATGAACCGACAAGAACTAGGGCAAGAGACGGAATATCTATGAATGCCGTCATACTGTTGCCGCTCAATATGATAGATGCAACTAGCATAGCTACAGCGCCAATAACGCCGATAATTGATCCCATGTTCAAGGTTTTATTCATATTTTTACTCCTGGACAATATACGGACTTAAACGCCGGCGGTATCCGTCAATTCTTTCCAAAACTGTATCCACCTCTTCTTTTACAATATGCTGTTTGCCGGATAACATTACCAACGCCGTATCGGGGCGTATTTCTATGCTTTCAATCTGATGAGGGTTCAAATAATACTCCGTCCCGTCCAACTTGGTAACTTTTATCATATCACAAAAAAAAGAGAATGTCTGACCGCTTTTAAACGGCCAGACTATTCTCCGCTCCTTTTATTTTACCGCTTTAGCGTCAAAAGTTCCTGCAGTAATTGATCTGCGGTCTGAATTGTTCTTGAGTTGGCCTGAAACCCCCTCTGTGTAACAATCATATCTACAAACTGATCCGCCATGTCAACATTGGACATTTCCAATGTTCCGGCTACAATCTTTCCCTTTCCGGCAACTCCTGACGGTCCTATGTTCGCCATGCCAGAGTTGTTTGATCTGCGGAAGGTATTATCTCCCGCTTTTTCAAGACCGCCCTGATTGGGGAAGGTAGCCAGGGCAACCTGTCCCAAAGTGCGCGTACTGCCGTTTGAATAAACACCTGTAATTATGCCGGAAGAGTCGATCTTGAAGTCGTCCAAATAGCCCATTGTACGACCGTCCTGCTCTACCGCTTTGGTGGAACTAGATTCCGCGTACTGGGTTATGGAACGTGTAAATCCTCCGACTTCGCCAAGATTAAGGACAAATTCCTGCCTTACAGGAGTGCCGTCCTCGTTGGGCGTGGCGTTCTGAACATCGTAAGCGACATTCATCTGCACCTGCCCGCTAGCGCCGGATACGTTGCCCGCCCCGTCTTCCGCCGAAAGCAATGTTCCGTTATTGGAAAAGTTTACGACAAAGGTTGTCGGACCGCCCGCCGCTGGCGCTTCTTCCCCAAAACCGATTGTGGCGTTTGTGGGCGTCTCATTCTGCGGATCGACAATTACATTCGCGTTCCAGCTGTTCGCCGTTTCCGGCACGCGGGTAAATTTAACCTGTAAATCATGAACGTCTCCAAAGGTATCGTAGATTTTTATTGTTGTCGACCAAGTTGATTTGATTACCTGATCCCCTGTTGGATTTTCCGGCAATTGCGGAATACGTTTGTCAAGGTTACAGGCAAAATCGACCATTGTGGTCGCCTTTGCAGGGTCTTTGCCGCCGACTGGAATTACAAGCTGTTCCGTGGGGCTGGAAACGTCAAGCACCGTGTAGCCTTCAACTTCCCTCGCCATCCAGCCTTGCACCTTCATGCCGTTTGCCGGATTTACAAGAATGCCGTCTGCGTCAAGTGAAAAAGCGCCCGCCCTTGTATAAAGCTCTTTGCCCATGTCGTCAAGGACGAAAAAGCCCGTCCCCATAATAGCAAGATCAGTGCCTACTCCCGTAGTCTGCAAAGAACCCTGAATATGAATTGTGTCAATCGACGCAATTGACATTCCAAGACCGACTTCTTTTGGGTTTACGCCGCCCAAGTCTTCAGTCGGACGCGCCGCGCCCTGCAGTTGCTGGTAGATAATGTCCTGAAAATTGACGCGGTTTCGTTTAAAACCCGTCGTGTTGATATTGGAAATGTTATTACCAATAACATCCATTCTCGTCTGGTGATTCTGAAGTCCGGAAACGCCGGAAAACAATGATCGCATCATAAGCTTACTCTCCTATTCCTTATTATTCTGCAAATACCCTAACTACTTGATCCCAATTATATAAATTTCCGTCTACCAAAACCTGCGGATTTCCGCCTCTGGTTACCGCCTGAACCGCGCCTTGAACAATGCGTTCTCCTTCGATAATTTCAACGTTTTTTCCAAGCGAAGAAGACGCCTCGCCGGAACCAATCATAGCGGTAAGCTTTGAAAAATCTTTCGCCATCGCCGTCATCTGCTCCAAAGACGAAAACTGCGCCATCTGCGCTATGAATTCCTTGTCCTGCATTGGAGCCGTCGGGTCCTGATAGGAAAGCTGGGTTATGAGAATTTTAAGAAAATCATCTCTGCCCATGTTTTGTTGAGGTTGCCGCTCTGGATTTATTTTAAGATTGTAATCGCGCGCCAATTTTTCAAGCTCGTTTTTTTCCGTTGCGCTTAAAACGGGGCGGAACATTTTTTCAACTTCATTTACTCCTGTCGAATTTAAAGCCGGTCTGTTTATTTCCATAAGTACTCTCCTGTTCTTCTAAGCAAGCATATTAACCGAACCATGTCTCTGTCCAAAAAAGACATCAACAATGGGTAATGAATCCCCTTTAAAAGATTCATTGTAACGATCAGCGATCAAACCCGGTAAAAAGGAAGGCGCTGACTGTTGTTGCCAGTCCGCATTTCGCTGATCCGCGGTTAACGACAGATTAAGCTGGGCATTTGTAAAACCTGATTCCCTGAAAGCCTGTTCCAAAGAAGTAATTTCCTTCTTAAAGGCGTTCAGGGCTTCTTCGCTTTCTACAACTATATGCCCCGTTATCTTGTTTTCGGACATTTTCAGATGTATCTTTACATTCCCAAGGCTGTCCGGTTTAAGGGCAAGTTTTATAACTCCCTCTCCTCCGTCATGAAGAGCCATAGAAGCGTGGCGGACAATGTCGCCGTTAAAGTTCTGGTGCAGTTCACGCGCGAGCATATTTTCAACGGCAGTACCGCCCGCCTTTGCCTCCCATGCCGTCTGCGCCGAACTTTGCGCCTGTTGCGGCAGACGCAGTTCAAGGGTTATCTCCTTGACCGGAGCGGACTGCACACGATCGGGCATTTGAGCGCCCGCTTTTATCTGCATGTTATTTTGGCTGTCCGCGCCGTAAGAGCGCATGTCGCGCACTTCAAAGGCAACTTTGTCTTTTTTGTTTTTGCCCGCTGTCTGACCAAGTTTGCCGTTGCCGTCTTTTTCAGTCTCTTTTTGCAAAGAAGCCGGTTCTTTGCTTCTGCCGGTCGTAAGAGCGTTTTCAACATTCCCGGTTTGAGAAAAAGCGCCGTCTTTTTTAATTTCTTTTACGCGCGTTTCGTCAAAAAGCGTTTTTTGCGCGGAACTTGCCGAAATAGTTACGGTTTCTTGAGGAAAATCCGCCATATACGGCGTTTCAACATCGAAAAAATCCTGCGGCAGTTCGGCGTCTTCCAAAGGAACTGCCTCGGCGCTTACCTGAACATCTTCATCTAACACACCGTTTAGATAATTTTTGGAAATTTCAAAAAATTCCGTTTCAGAAATTTCCATTTCAGAAATTCCGCTTTCGGAAAATTCTTCCTGAGCGATATTCACGGTTTCCGGTTTTATAAAATTAATTACTTCGCCGGTAAAAGCAGTAGGGTCAAATTCAACGCCGGTAAAATCCTGTAATGAATCTTCGGGCGTTTCCTCTACTGTGCTTTGTTCTTCCTCTTCACCGGTTTTATTCAATATGCCTGCCATAATTTCCGCAAAAGTTTCCTTATCGTTTTCGTGTTCATGGATTTGGCTGTTTTCATGAATTTGCGGAAGTTCACTGAGGGCAACTGAAGTGTCAATCGGCGGCGGTTGCGTGTAGGCGGATAAGGTTATCACCACCCGGCCTCCTGTAAGTAGTACCGAAAGGCGAAAACCCGGCGGATTACAGTTTAGGAGGCCTTCCTGCCATTTTTCTTTGCAGTTCAGCCGCCCTACCCGGTTCCATCAGGGAGAACCAATAGGCGACAACGGATGTCGTTCCTTCGGCTCTGGCTATTTCTTCGGTCTTTCGGAGAACGTCAATAGCGTCTTGATCATCCAGTTTGGCAATTATACCGACCGCGTTCTGCGGCGGCATACCTGTCAAATACCGGGCATTCTGCTCGACATTCCTATCCTTATTTTCGGCATCTGCAACCTGAGCTTTGAGAGTATTTTCCCATTCTTCGAGAGCTTTTTGACGTTCTTCCAGTTCTTGCGCCTTTTGCTCAATTTCCCCGTCGCGGTTATCCAAATCCCGTTTTTTTGTATCAATTTCCAAATTCAGCAATTCAAGCTGTTCCAGCCTTACCGCCAGTCTTTCGGAGTTGAGATCAAGAATTTCATCGGGCTGAGTCTTTGGCTGAATTCTGCCAATCCCGGGCGCAAATGGAATACGTTCATAAATAGGGGCAAGAACACTTTTAGCATCTATGACATTTAGATAATCGAACCATATAATACCGCCCACGGAAAGGATCGCTATGAGCAGTAATAGAACTATTGTTCTGCCTATCATTATTTTTCTCCCAAATCACTGATAGTATATCTTAATTTTCGGAAAAATGGTAGAGGGGCTTTAGTCTGGCAACTAAAAACACAATGGACTTGTTCGACAACTGCGAACCTTCGGTTCGAGTTGGTTGTCTCATGTCAGCTACGCTGACCAGTCTTGCGGTTTTTCAGGCTATAAGCCTGCGAACGCGGACTTTAGTCC
>JAITUY010000085.1 GCA_031286095.1 Treponema sp.
AGTCTTGCGGTTTTTCAGGCTATAAGCCTGCGAACGCGGACTTTAGTCCGAAAGTTCGACAAAACCGCATTTTTTATATGAAGTTGTTCAGAAACTGAAGTTTCCGAACAACTCTAATGAATAATTGCCATATTTTGCGATAATATACGGAAACCATATTGTTCATAAAATCTTTTTGCATTATCATTTCCGTATGCTACTCTTAATTCAATTCTTTTAATAGGTTTAGTTTCAAAATATTTCAGAGCCTTTTCCATAAGCAGTCCACCATATCCATTATTTCTATATTCTGGTAAAACAGCAAGAAATTCCAATTTGCCTATATTTTGTTCAACCGAATATTGGCTGAATGCGATAATTTGACCATCTACTCGAATAACATCAACCATTGCGTATCCGTCTTTTATTTTTTGGGACATTTCAGATATAGCTTGTTCAAAAGATTTTAATGGGTAAAAGCCGCTGAAATGTAATGATGTTTTATTATGATGCTCTGCAAGAGTTTTTAATAATACCATAAGATTTCCAACTTCAGAGTAATTTAAATTTTCTATCAAAATATTTTTCTTCATAAATTCCTCAAAAAAATCATATCTTCCAATCAATTTAGCGTGCTTGTCGCATAACGTTTTGGCTACCGTTGCCCGCCCCCTCTGTAAAGCAATGCAGAACATTGCGTGGGCGGACAATGTGGGTGAGGGATACGTGGGAATGGCGTATCCATGATCTAGCCGACCGAACCTTATCCGCTTAATGGTGGCGTACATTAACAACCTGTTTTATGCGCCGTTCCATCTATATTACAATATTTATAGCATAATATCCTGAAACAATAGTCATAATAAAATATAACAACACAAATAATAGACTGGTAGGAAAACCGCACAAATAGCGTAGGTCCGACTGCGGTTTTGTGTATCTCGAGCCGCCGTCGAACCGTCGTACCGAAGGTATGCAGTTCGCAGGCGGTTCAGCAGTTACAGTCCTGTCAAGATTGCAGAAAAACTCCTTTCCCAAAAGAACGACTTCAGAATATACTTAAAAGTATCCTTAAAACGCAAAAATGGGAGCTATCCTATTTTTTGTGTAAATGAAAATCTCGATTTTTTTCCCATTACCATTTACACAAAAAACAGGATAGGCTCCAAAAATGATAGTTTTCAACTGTTTTTTATTCAAAAACAGTTTTTCTGTAACCTTGTTGAGACTGTCAAATTTATTTTTTCTGTAAAAAAACTTTGTTTTTTACTTTTTTCAAATAATATCAGCTTTTTTATAGCAAAAGTATGCGCCGGGTTTAAAATCTTCATAATAAAATAATCCTAATTGACTAAAAACAGACTCAAAATTGTAATCATACCCCTTTAATTCATTAAATACTTTATCATATTGTACAGACGGAGCAAGCCCATAAGATATTGTCATATGGAAAACATAATCATCATCATGCTCGGCTTTACAATCACCGAATTTTTTGTCTAATTCTGCAAAAAATATTTTTTGAAGCTCATCTAATTGTTTAGTCCTCTCTGCTTTTATTGATAAAACGCCAGAATCATTACCCATGATGTTTGCTTTATACAAATCCAATTCTGTAAAATGAATTGTTATTGGATTTATTGATTTAACAAAACTATCAAAATATTTTTCGATACTATCTAAATTGGGAATATCAAAAGGTTGCTTCAAAGAAACATGGAATGGAAGCCTACATGCTTCAAAACCCAATTTACCTGTATTTTGCGCTTTAAGTGCCAATTTTTTTGCATAATTTTCCAAATCGTTGTTTGCCAAAAGAGCAAAAGTTGCTTTCATATTATCTCCTTGTAATAACATTATATTACATTTGAATAATTAGAAATGAATATTTTTAATCATTTTTTTAATTTTTCAAAACAATTTATTGTATAATTTTATATACATTATTGTTGTACTGTTTTTTAAATTCCCCTCATAGCCGCTCTAGCACAACAATCAGGAATACCGGCTCGCTTTTCAAGGATGCCTTGTATATCATCACGAAACCAATCATGATGTTGCTTGAAATAACTTTTACTGTAATATGCTGTGTATATGCGTAAACTATCACCCTCTGTACTTAAATGGGTATTAACTATGCTAACACCTGACGGTAATTTATTTTCATTTTTTATCCAATAATATATATCATAATAATTACTGCTTGATGCCTCTCCGTATTTCTGGCTTAATATAGTAAGATACTCTTCAAATTTAGTAAAATATTTCGTTTTTTCTTTATAATCTTCTTCTTTTGCATAAATTATAATCCAATACAACCATAATCCATATTCTTCATGTATATAAAATCGAACTTCCCCATAACCCTTTTCAAAATATGGTAAAAAATCATTCCTATAATAAAATCTAACTTCAATGTCTCCTTCTTTGGTATTATTATCTAGTTCTAATTCATTATTAAATAATGCGTTTAATTCATGAAAATTTATGCCCATTTCTATCTTTTTATCAATTAATTCATCAGCAAAACTGTCTACAAAATTAATTTCTTTATTATTTTCAGGCGCGTTTAGAATATTTTTCATTGTTTTATTAATCTCATATAAACTGGGGTAATTATATTTTTCCTGCCGATGACAAGATATGCAAAATAGTATACACAAAATAAAAATCAGTATCTTCATTAGATTGTCCTTTATCTTAATATATTGTATTTAAATATTTATATCAAATATGTTTAGGCACAATGGCATATAATGTTCAGGAGGTAACTGACATTTGGGGCAGGTAATAGGGCAATGTGAAGCATTGACCCCTGCCCCAAATGTGGCTACGAAAAACCACACAAAGGGCGCAAGCCCGACTGTGGTTTTTCGTAGCCCGAGCCGCCGAAGGTGTCGAAGCAGTTACAGTCCTGTTGAGGTTGCAGAAAAACATAGTTTCTAAAAAAATGACTTCAAGATCTGCCTAAAATTAGCCCCAAAACGCCCAAAATCAATGTTTTTTCAATAGCTTTTTTGTTCAAAAACAGTTTTTCTGCAACCTCGTTAGGCGACGTACTTTGATTTTTCTATTTTACTAGAATTTTAATTTTATTTACTAATTTTCTAATGTTTTTTTGTCTATTTTTTTTATATTTATATATATTATATAATTTTATAATCTCAATATGTTTATTTGATATAAATACTAATGCTGGAAATTTTGTTCTATATTCTTTTATATATTTATAAATAAAATATTCTATTTTATCTTCATTATTATTTATAAGTGAAATATCAATAACCGTAAATCCTTTTATATATTCTTTTATCAAATGTTCTATTTCATTATTTATAATTTTATTATTCTTATATAATATAAATGCTTCTTTATTATTTTTACGAAATACTTTCAAAATATATCTTCTTAAAAAATACGTTTTGGCAAATGTAAATGTTATTTGAGTAATAATATATAAAAAATAAATACCGACAAATAACAATATTAAAAATACAAACATTTTCATAGTTTTTGAAAATTAAACCTTATAAAAATATTAAACGTAAAATAGATATAATAATCCATTCCCAATCAACACCAGAATCATTATATACACTTATTAATTTTGTGTCAATATTATTTTTTTACCTTTATTTTAAAAATATGTCGCCTAACTTACAAATTAACGCAATATAATGCAGATAACGATAAGACATCAACTAAAAGTTCATGAGCATACCAAAGGTATGCGGTTCATATTTGTTCGCGGTAAAATATTCTCTTATTCAGATTGATAATCAATCAATGTGGTAACAGGAGTGGGGTCTAGCGCTTTTTTGTAATTAAGAAACGGAAGCCCCAGTACGCCGAAAATTTCTGGAACTTCCGCCCCGCCTTCGACAAGCAGTGACCTTGCGGCGTTCAATGTGCCTCCGGTAGCGATAAGATCATCTGTCAGCAAAACGCGTTTGCCTTTTGGGATATCGGCGCAGTGAACTTCAATTTCCGCCTGTGCGTATTCAAGATCGTACTTTTTGGAAAGAGTAACGCCCGGCAATTTCCCCTTTTTACGAATTGGAATTAAAGGAATTCCAAGGCGAATTGCAAAAGGGGCGGCAAATAAAAAACCGCGGGCCTCTATCGCGGCGACGGCGTTTATGTTTTTGTCTTTGTAAATCTCTACCATGCGATCTACGCAGTAAAGGAACGCCTGCGGGGACGCGAGAATGCTCGTAATATCATAAAAAAGAATTCCCTTTTTTGGAAAGTCGGGTACTTTTCTTATATAGTCGTCCAAATTTAACGTAGCCATATCAGCCTTTTATTCCTTTCAGCCAGTTTTCTATGGCGGGTTTGTCGTTTTCGTTTGTTATCAAAAAGGGTTTGCCTAAATCCGCCTCGCAGTCTTTAAGTATGCCGGCAAGGTATTCAAGCGATTTTTTGTCAGATGAAAAAATACCGCATTTTCTTGAAACAAGATTGATGTGGGAGAGCATGTCTTCAAGATAGGAAAAATTAGCGGGATTCGGGCTGTTACAACCTAAAAAAAATATTTGCGCGGGAAGAATATCTGTTCCGGCAAAATCATTGACGGAACAGATTTTTACAGAAAAGTCATGCAGGCAGTTTTTTATTGACTGTGCGGTCGATTCAAGCGGTTCATCTTTTTCTGTAATTATTAACGCCCTTTTTTCAGTATACACTTGTTTATTTTATCCCTTTTTTAAAAAAATGTCAATTATTGGACTTGTTCAATAAAGTTATCGAACAAGTCCTGCTTTTCTTCAGGCTAAAACCTTACAAAAATGCGGTTTTAAACAACTCTATTGTTCCGTTCCTATGCCGCGTACGGTATAATTTACAATTTTCCAAATATTGTCTTTTCGCTCAAGATAATATGTGTAGCGTCTTAATTCGGTAAAATTTGAATAGCGGAATTTTGCCAAAACGACGACCGTTCCCTCGTTGTTGTTATACTCTGTTTTTTCAATAATAAAACTGGTAGGAATAACATTGATGTCTCCGTCGATGACTGCATTTTGAAGGTTTTTGCGGTATTCCTTTACCATGTTCTTGCGCCCTTCCTCATTTTCGCTGTTCCATCTTTGTTTTTGGCTGGCTTCGCGCGAAATCATTTTTTCAACGTCGAGGTAAAGAAAAAACCTTTCCCATTGCGACTGCTGACGGGCGGTAATCATATACGATACAACTTCATCGGGCGGAATCGGCTGGCAAACAAGGACTGCGCCTGTGGCGACATCCATTTCAAACGGAATGCCGTCCGGACCTGGAATAGCGGAGGGGCGCAGGTTAAGCGCCAAATAATTCGATTCAAAAACAAAATTGGAAGCCCTAAAAAGTTCAGGAAAAACAAGCGCTTTTACCCTGTACGAGCCGGGCTGGACTATCTTTACATAGTCGCGCAAATTTTCTACAAAAGAAAAAGATTCCCCGCTTTCAATCGCCACTTCGCGGAAATAAACTTGCTGGTACTCTGTGCGTTTTCTGATAAAATTATCCGACTCGGGCAGTCTGCGGTTTGTCATAGTCCTAATGTCGAAATCAATGGAAAATACACGTTCGTCCGCAAGCTTAAAACGGTATGTATTTGGAGTGTTATTATTAATGGTAATCTGCACAAAAATAGGGTCTGATTCAACATAGTAAATTTTGCGGTCAAGGAAGCGAATGTTAAATTCAACGCCCGGATCGGCTTCAACCGCAAATAGGGGGAAAACGCCGATTAACCAAAAAAGAACAGGTATTAATTTACAAAAATTTTTCATGTTACTTCCTTTTTTAAGGTTTTCAAAATAAACACACTTCTATACTATAGTAATCGGCATATTTATATGAATACCTTATCTTTTAATGAGCTTATCAGGAAAACAGGCGCTGACAGAGCGGTATCCGCCTTTATTTCAGCTGTGAAAGAGGGGAAATTTCCCCTTGAAGTTGAAGGCAGTGAAGGCTCTTTTAGCGCTGTTTTAATCTCTCACATTTATTCCGCCGTAAAGGAATCACCCGTTTTTTTGATTGTCCCCACGGAATCGGACGCGCGGGATATTGCCCTTGATTTAGAAGGCACGGGTCTTCCCTTTATGCTTTTTCCGTGCTGGGGGACAGCGCCATACAGGGAGTTAAGCCCGCTTTCGGCAGTGTTCGGGGAAAGGGTCAAGGTGTTAAGCAGTCTGGCGCGGGAAGATACAGGTATCGTCATTATCCCCCAAAGGGCTTTGCTTAACCCTTTACCGCCGCCTGAATATATAAAAAGTCTTTTAATACAGGTTGCCGTAGGTGGAAAAATAGACACTTCCAGTCTTGCGAAAACGCTTGCAGATTACGGCTATATCCGCGTTCCCCGCGTTCAGTCTAACGGCGAGTTTGCACTGCGCGGCGAGGTCCTTGATATCTTCATGGGCGGGGACGAAGACGCTTACCGTATTCTTTTTGATTTTGACAAAGTTGAATCCATAAAGAAATTTGATCCTGTAAACCAGACTACGGAGCATGGCGCGGAAAGCGGAAAACTGCGGGAAATGACAATCCGCCCCCTGCGCGAAGTTGTGTGGACAGATGAGCGTATAGACGCGCTGGAGAAAAAACTCGCCTCTTTTAAGGAGTTTTCAAACGGCGGCAGGGAAGTTGTCGAAGAGCTTATTTCAATGGGAAGCGTAAGGGGCGAGGAGATGTTTTTCCCGTTCGCGTTTGAAAAAAGCGCGAGCCTTATTGACTACCTTGGAGGAAAGGGCATTTTGCTTTTGTACGGAAGGGAAAGGCTGGATAACACAAAAGAAACAATTTTTCGCGAGTATCAGGGAATGTATTCGCAGACGGCAAGAGAGAAAAAAAACGAATATCCGCTCCCGGAGCGCCTTATTCTTGATTTCCATCAATTGATCAAAGACCGGAAAAAAACCGTTTCTTTTATGACGATAAAAAGCGCGCCCAAAGACGGCGTTTGCCGCATAGAGCTTCAGTGCGAACCCGCGCGCAGTTTCTTTGGCAATATCGACTACATGAAAGATGAATTTGCGTCGTTGCTTTCCGGCGGGTGGCATATAACAGTTGCCGCCGAATCGGAAATGCAGGCGCAACGTATCAAAATGATCTTTTTACCGCGCTCCGATGCGGATGCGGAGCCGGAGCCGTCTTCGTCAAAGTGGCCATGCGAAGGTTCTCCTCTGTTAAAAGAATTTTCGATAATGGCAAACCCCCTTACCGCCGGTTTCTCCATGCCCGATATCAAACTTATGCTGATACAGGAAAATGAA
Organism: Treponema sp.; assembly: GCA_031286095.1. Lineage (GTDB taxonomy): Bacteria > Spirochaetota > Spirochaetia > Treponematales > Breznakiellaceae > WQXQ01. Next base: position 7,236 of record JAITUY010000085.1, read on the forward strand.
ATTTTCGGAAGAAGGAAACGGCCTGTCCGCTCGTTGAGTACTGCGCGTTCAAAACCGATCGACACGTTTATAGAACTGAATCCCGGCGACTATATTGTCCATGTTAATTACGGTATCGGGATTTTCAAGGGGATAGAGAGAATAACGGCTCTTGGACACGAAAGGGATTACATTCAGCTTGAATACGCAGACAAGGAAACTGTCTTTGTTCCCGTTGAGCAGGTTAATCTTGTCCAGCGGTATATAGGCAGTGAGGGTAATCCGCCGCGGCTTGATGTCATGGGTTCCAAGAGCTGGGAGAACCGCAAGAACAGGGTAAAAAAATCAGTTGAGGATATTGCCGAAAAACTGCTGGAACTGTATTCCAAGCGCAGACAGGCGCAAGGTTTTGCCTTCCCGCCCGACTCCGAATGGCAGACAATGTTCGAGGCGGCTTTTCCATTTGAGGAAACCGAAGATCAACTGCGCTGTATAAGCGAAATAAAAAAAGACATGGAAAGCCCTCAACCTATGGACAGGCTTGTCTGCGGCGACGTGGGCTACGGCAAAACCGAAGTAGCCGTGCGCGCCTGCTTTAAGGCGGTCATGGGCGGCAAACAGTCTGCTTTTCTCGCGCCCACCACAATCCTCGTGGAACAGCACTATGAAAATTTTTTGGAACGTTTTTCCAATTTTCCCGTTAATGTCGCCATGCTTTCACGTTTTGTAGACAGAAAGAATACTCGCGTAATTCTGGAAAAACTTAAAAACGGCGAAATTGATCTGCTGGTGGGGACGCACAGAATAATCCAGCGTGATGTGCAATTCAAAAATCTTGGATTTATCGTTATAGATGAGGAACAGCGTTTCGGGGTAAAAGACAAGGAACGCTTAAAAGAGCTTAAAACAAACGTAGACTGCCTCACTCTTTCCGCGACGCCGATACCCCGCACACTGCACATGAGCCTTGTGAACATACGCGACATGAGTCTTTTGGCGACCGCTCCCCCTGGCAGGCGTCCGATTGAAACCTTTGTCGAAGAATACGACGATTTCTTGATAGCTAATGCAATAAGGCGCGAAGTTGAAAGGGGAGGGCAGGTGTTTTTTCTTCACAATAGAATTGAAACACTGCGCGAGACGCGGAGTAAAATTGAGCGTCTTGTGCCTGAGATGCTTGTGGAAACCGCGCACGGGCAAATGGACGCCTTTGAACTTGAAGATATAATGCGCCGTTTTATTCACGGCGGTTTCCATGTTTTGGTTTCCACTACGATAATTGAAAACGGAATTGACATACCGAACGTTAACACGATTATAATAGACCGCGCCGACAAATACGGCGTTTCCCAGCTTTACCAACTGCGCGGAAGGGTAGGCCGCTCCGATCGTTCCGCGTATGCGTATCTTTTTTACCCCGAATCGAAATCGCTGTCAGAAATTGCGATGAAAAGGCTCCAGACTATTTCCGATTTTACCGAATTAGGTTCAGGCTTTAAAATCGCTATGAAGGACATGGAAATACGCGGCGCGGGAAACCTTCTTGGAAAAGAACAGTCCGGCGACATATACTCGGTAGGTTTCGACTTGTACGTTAAACTTCTTGACGAAGCTGTAAAACGCCTTGAAAATTCCAATTACGAGGCGGAGACTGAGACGCTTATGGAACTGGAATATTCGGGTTTTATCCCCGACTCTTACATTGATTCCCCGCAGAGGAAAATGGAAATCTACAAGATGATTGCAGGCGTCAGGGAAAAAGACGAACTTGAGCGAGTCTACGGCGAACTTGTCGATCGCTTCGGACCTCTGCCGGACTCGGCGGAATCTCTGCTTGCGCTCGCTGAGATAAGGATCATCTGCCGTGAACTTGCGGTCTCTTCGATAAAAGAAAGGGGCGGCGTCGTCCGCGTAGAGTTCGCGAAAGTCGCCCGCGTAAAAGTGGACACACTCTTGCGCATGATGAAAGAGTCGCAGGGCAGGATAAAACTCGATCCCAAAAAGCCGAATGTGCTGTTACTTTCCGCAGGCGCAATCGGCTTAAAGGAAAAGAGCGAGTTTATCCGCGAAAAATTATCCGCATTAACGGACTCTTAACGGCCTGGCAGTTTTGGCAGAGACGGCGCTTGTATTGCAGGCTGTTTGCCCTGCAATGCATCTTGAACAGCCTGCTGACCCTGCTTTTTCGCCTCGTCTTTAGCCTGTTGTAACGCCTCGTCCGCTATTCCTTTGATTTTCTGTTCAAGCTCATTTTGTTTGCTTGTTAAAGAATTTTTCATCTGATCAATCGCGGCTTTGTCGCCCTTGGCAATTTTTAAGAGCGTATCAACCTGCTCCTTTGACGCAAATTTACCGTCGATGTACTCGTTGATTCTTTCCCGTACAACGCGTTCTATTTCCTGCATTGCTTTTTTGGCGTATTCAGAGGCGGCTTTCTTTAGGGCTTTTACGAGTAAATCGGCAATATTGGTATTAATTTTGAATACATCGCTTTCCCCGTTTTTATGTATATATTCAATTCCAAGATCGATATGTCCGGCGTCGCTTACCGCGATAGCCGCCGCCTCGGCAATAGTTCCTTTTGGTTCCAGCAGGCGGGCATTAAGTACGCTGACGTCGCCACCTGTAGAAAATCCTCCGTCCGTGTATCCGTTTAGGTCAAAGTTAAACGCCGTTACGCCCGCTAAACCGCTTATTCCAACCTTGTCAAATTGATTTCCGATATTTACAGGAAACCCATTGCCGTTGATCTTCGCGCCGAACCTTTGTTGCGTATTTGTCCTAAAATCTGCGTTTCCGGCAAAAGATACTTTTCTGCTTAAACTGCCGCCTGTTTCGGTAACTCCAAAATCTAATGAAACAGGCTTGTTGGTTAAATCGGGGTCGGAGCTTACTTCCCTTAGTTTTAAATCCCAATTCCACGAGTTAAGCGTAAAATCCGATGACAACAGTCCCAGATAAAACTTTGGGTATGACACAACGGGAAAATTTACGTCCCTGCCCTTAAAGGCGGCTTTTTTTTGTTTTTTTGGTTTTGGCTGAGACTTTGGCAGTTTTTTTGACATCGCGTTTAGTTTTTCAAAAGCGTCTAAAGCGATAAGCCCGTAATCAATATACTGTTCGGCCGTATCGGAAAGCATATCGCGGATATAAGGCTCTATTGCGGAAAAAGCGGAACCGCTGTTAAAATCTATATATGACTTTAAATGATTGATATCGCCAGTAAGCGCGTTACGCGCGTCCTGTTCAAGTTTAATGGCGGTGTTAACGTCCGCTTCAATGCCGCTGACCATATTGCTTGCGGTATTTGCGGCAGTCTGTACGGTAGAGACCATTGTGTTTATTTCCTGTACCGTACGCTTTATTGTTTCAATGTCGCGTAAATTACTTGTATTAATATTTAATATAGGCGCAACATCGGCGCGAAGGTCTTCAATTTGTTTTTTTGCGTTGTCAACCTCCGTCTGCCATTTTGAGGAAGTTTCGTTATAAAAGGCGATTGCGTTGTCGTATAACTTGGGTGTTAAAAGTTTGTCGAATTCCTGATTTAAAAGAGCCATAGCGTCGAAATTTTGTAAATCTATAAGAGGAGGTCCATCGCTTGGAGTCCTCTGTTTTTTCACTTTTGGAGGTTTTTCTGGTAAAGCGCCGGAAACTTTACGTTCTGTGCCAAACTGAATTGTGTCCGCTCGAATCTCCTCGATATAAATTTTACCTCTTAATACCGCCTGCGGTTTTAATTTAATTCCTGTTTTGCCCATATCAATAAGGTTTGTCATCGGGGCGTTTTTATTCGCTATGGTTATACTGTTAATTTTAATTTCAAATTTTATAATACTCAGGCGGAATCCGCGGACGTCTGTTTTTCCCTCGAAAATTGCTTCCAGCGCGGTTTCCAGTAAATTTGACAGCAGGGGATTCGCAAAAACAGTAAAGAAAATGACAATGGCAACTGCGACAGCGCCGGCAAAAACAAGGGGTACTACTTTAACAGGTCCTTTTCTGTTTGTTTTTACCCACTTCAAAATAGTTTTTAATTTTTTTACATCGTCTTTGGTTAAATTACCGCGGATAACATAATAGTCGTCCTGTTTTTCAAAACATCCGGTAAAAAACGTACGATCCTGCGGATGTTCTATATATTTTACATAATGTTTTTCAAACTTCTTTGAGTTAACAGGTTTCTTTAAAGCGCTTGGAGGTTTTACAGGTTTTTCTGTTTTTTCGCCGCTCATTTTATATTCTCCTTACCTAATTGGTAAACATTTTATCAATAAAACCCAGTATGGGTGATTTCGTCAGTTTTTTAACAAGTTTTGAATCTCTTATTTTTGGCGCTATATGGTTTCTGTAAAGCGGGATAAGCGTCATAAAAAGGAAAAAAACAGGTAGCCAAAGGACAATTCCGGCTGTAAGCCCGCCCATAACAAGGGTGTTGTTAAATTTTGTAAAAGGCACAAACGGCATATTGTACATGGTAGTAAATAACGGCTGTAAGGCCTCAATATGAAGAATCTGCCAGCCCAGTACGTCAAGCGCGGGTAAAATCAGCATAGAAAGAATTTTAACAATAGCCATTCCCAGAATTTTACCGCCGTGATTATGAGTAAAGAAAAAAGAAAAAATAAATAGTACAATGCCGAACGGGTTACTCATGGGAACCAGACCTAAAAGTACACCCCACGCCACTCCTGCGGCAATTTGGCTTTTATTAAGGTTGCCGTTTAATGCGATAATAAATTTTCCGATACTTTTTAACACAGGAAAATCCTCCTTGTTTATATAAAATTATATTTAACTTTTTGGATTATGGTCAATGCTTTTAAACAGGCGTATTGATGTAAAGTCCCTTTTATGATAAGATTACTTCATGTCTGTTTCCTCAAAAAAAATTGATTTTTTCGGTCAAATTCAGGTTATAACCGAGAAATTTTTAACATACCGAAATATGAAACGCCGCATAAAAAAGGAAGAACGGCAGGCAAAGAACCCCTTATTGGACTGGATTGGCGCTTTTGTGTGGGCGGCAGGCATGGTTTTACTGGCAAACCAGTATCTGGTTCAGGCGTACCGTATACCTTCAGGCTCGATGATCGATACGCTTAATATCGGCGACCATGTTTTTGTAAATAAAATTGTATACGGTCCTGAACTTCTGCCAGGAGTCTTCAAACTGCCAAGTCCTGTCAAACCTAAACGCAACGATATTATTATTTTTGAAAATCCTTCCTATATTTCCCGAGGACCCGTTTTTGACATCGCGCAGAGAATACTTTACATGCTTACCCTTACATTGGTTGATATCGACAGGGAAGACAACGGGGAGCCGAGGGTTCACTTCCTTATCAAAAGGGCGGCAGGTGTGGAAGGCGACCGTTTTGTTCTGGAAAACGGCAATATGCGGATTCTTTTTTCGGGAGAAAAAGACTGGGTAAACGAACAGGATTATATTTCGGCGCGCGGGTGGAAACACCGTATCTCAAGAATTATGAAACAGGAAGATTATTCCACTCTTTCTTCAGCGGGGCAGGCTTCCGCTCTTATGGATTTGGGAATGACTGTTCCCGAAGATTTGCTTTCCACAGCCTCGCAGGCGCGCGGTTTATCCGCCCCTGATTTTATTGCCCACGAAAAAGCAAGACTGGAAACTTTAAGAAAACTGGCTCCCGGCGAAAAACGTTATTCAACGTTACTTGCAAGACACAGGCTTGGCTGGTATATAAGCGAGGGAAGAGTCTTCCCGCTCGGCGACAACCGCGATAATTCACGCGACGGGCGGTACTTTGGTCCTGTCAGGACGTCAAGAGTTCTTGGTAACGGAATGATAATTTTCTGGCCGTTGTGGCGCATGAGAAAAATACGGTAAGGGCGGTATTATGTTTGATAAATGGATGCAATATTCTTACGCCGCGCAAAAACACCAGCGCCACCGTTATTTAAAATTTATTTTTGTTTTTTTTATATTGTTTTTATTGTATAACATACTCTCGGCTTTTTTTGTTTCCGCCTGGGCGCTTAAAAATGATACAATGCAACCTAGTCTTGCGTACGGCGACCGTTTATTATTTACATCTTTTTTTATGCCTTCCAAAGAAAATCAGTTTCCTTTTAAACGCGGAAATATAGTTCTTGTAGATATGGGAAATATAAAAAACAGAAAAGCGCCGTTAAAGGCGGCGGATACCATAGTAAGATTTTTTACCGCGCAAAGGCATAGTATTTTTCCAAGGGAAGATCAGTATTATATTAAAAGAGTAATCGCCCTTCCGGGAGATGAAATTTACATGAATAATTTTGTATTCAGGGTTAAGCCCGCCGGAAGTCCGTACAGTTTAACGGAATTTGAGCTTGCCGGAAAGCCGTATCACCCTTCCATTCCCAATGTTCCCGCCCTTTGGGACGGGACAATTCCGTTTTCAGGCAACATGGACACAATTGTTTTAGGACCGGACGAATGTTTTGTAGTTTCGGACGACAGAAGCAATACAAACGATTCTCGGACATGGGGGCCTGTATCACCGTCATTAATTACCGCAAAAGCGCTTTTACGTTTCTGGCCGGTTGTTAAATTTGAATTGTACTAGTCTTTATATCCATGTTCCGTTTTGTTCCGCCGGCAAGTGCGATTACTGTGATTTTTATTCTGTATTGGCGGGCGCGCGGCGGGACGCTGTTATGGATTTATACATTAAATCCGTAATAGAAGATATTAAGTATCAGCTTGAATATTTTAATATTGATAAAGTAATCACGGCTTACATAGGAGGTGGCACGCCTTCCGCATTGGGCGCGCAAAGACTGCGTGTTTTGCTAAAAGCGTTAAACGCCATTCCATGTTTTTCTCCTGTTGAATTTTCGATAGAGGCGAATCCAGAAACGCTAACGGAAGAATTTTTATCCGTATGCCGTAAAGGGGGAATAAACAGGATAAGCATTGGGGTGCAGACATTTAACGAAAGAGCGCGTCTTGCCGTAAACCGCATTGGACAGGCGCGCTTGATTGAAAAACAGCTTAAACTTGTTTCAAAATTTTTTTCAGGCGGTTTTTCGGCGGATATTATTACAGGTCTTCCGTACCAAAACGAAAAAAGCGTATCGGAAGACATAAAGCGGATTCTTGATTTTAATCCGTCCCATGTTTCGCTTTACAGTCTTACCGTAGAAAAAGGGACGCCGCTTGAAAAGAATATAAAATCAGGAAAAATTCTTCTGCCGGACGGTGAAACTTCGGAATTTCTTTGGCTTACGGGGCGCGGCGCTCTTATAGACGCCGGTTTTGATCATTACGAGGTTTCCAATTTCGCGCTTAAGGGAAAACGCTGTCTTCACAATATCCGCTACTGGAACATGGACGGCTGGCTTGGAGCGGGTCCCTCCGCTTCAGGCACTGTGATCAATGAAAACGATGCAAACGCGAAGCGTTTTACATTCGCGTCCGATTTACAGCTCTATATAAATTCGCCCTGTGTGCATAACGCGGCAATTGAGGAATTGGACAGCGTAGCCTTAATCCGAGAAAACCTGCTTATGGGTTACAGGCTCTGCGAAGGCATGGACGGAAATAAATTTAGACGGCGTTTCGGACGCGCCATAGAAGAATGTATTCCGCAAACTCTCGAGCGCTGGAAAGAAAAGGATATAATGCTTTTCTTGAATAGCTTTTTAATAGATGCGTTTTCTGAATTAAGTAAAACTTAATCCGCGTACATATCGTAAATTTTCGTGTGTTTTCTGTACCGTCAACTATAGTGACTTGTTCGACAACTGCGAACCTTCGGTTCGAGTTGGTTGTCTCATGTCAGCTACGCTGACCAGTCTTGCGGTTTTTCAGGCTATAAGCCTGCGAACGCGGACTTTAGTCCGAAAGTTCGGCAAAACCGCGTTTTTTATATGAAGTTGTTCAGAAACTGAAGTTTCCG
>JAITUY010000091.1 GCA_031286095.1 Treponema sp.
ACTTGTTCGACAACTGCGAACCTTCGGTTCGAGTTGGTTGTCTCATGTCAGCTACGCTGACCAGTCTTGCGGTTTTTCAGGCTATAAGCCTGCGAACGCAGACTTTAGTCCGAAAGTTCTACAAAACCGCATTTTTTATATGAAGTTGTTCAGAAACTGAAGTTTCCGAACAACTCTATTTTTGATTTATCATTTGTCTATAATTCATTTTATATTCTTTAATAAAATCAATAGGAATTTTAATTCCTGGATATTTTTTTCCAATTCTATCAAATAAAACATAATCAAAAGTATCAATACCAGCATAAAATGCCCAATCTTGCTCATACTTAAAAAAATACCCATAATGATTATAATGTATTTCATAATATTCTTTTTTTGCCGTTTCATTGTTTTCTAAAATTGCTATAAAATAATCTAACCTGTTACTATTAAATTTTTTATGTATTTCAATAAAATTATCTTCCTTTAAATTTATATAATATACTGGTTTTCCCAAACCAATCTTAATTATTTCCTCTCTATTTTCATTTAAGTATTTTATTAATTCTGTATAATCATTATCAATGGAATTGTTTTTATTATCTTTACATGAAAACAGACCAATACAAATAATAATAAACATGATAATTTTGTTTTTTGCCGCAAACGGATAATTTATATTTATCATAATAGTTTATCCTTATATCAGCCACACCCATTTTGCATAACTTCAATTTAACACAGAAAAGCCCAAAGTAATAAGAAACTGTGCCGCAATATAAGTGATCATCACATAAATATAAATTAGTTTCTTGCGAAAAGTTAAAAGCGCCAGCATCGTATCAGAAGCGAGAAAACAAAAACTTCCAGCCAATACAAAAACGCCGAACAATGATCTTTGCGAAAGAAACAATTGTAACGCACAAACCAGCATTATAAGGATTATTGCGTCATAGGCAATAACGGGTATTCTCATTTCCTTTGACGGTTTGATAACTCTGAATGAAATGACTCCATAACAAACGGCGACAGCAATGCTGATAATTAAAACAGTGATGTTAAACGGCATGGCATAGGACAACATTGTAATTATATAAAGAATATGCCCCGTTAAAAAACTTGCAAGCCCAAGCCTGAAACATAAAAGATTTGATATTTTAACAAGTAAGATATCGCCCGCCCACCCGAAAACAAGGGCAAGAACAACCGGTAAAAGAATTATATTCGCGCTGGTTACATACACAGCCAAAACAAGCGGCACAAGACAGCCTTTTAGGATAAATTGCAGAATACTCTCTTTAAAGAACAGTGTGGTAAGATAAACAAGCGACACAACTCCCAGTATCGCCATGAAAATAATTTTTAATTCCATATAACTATAATAACCATTATTTGCTGTAACGGCAAGCGCAAAATATACCGGAAGTTGTCCAAGATGATACCTCGCTACCTTGCGGCGGGGTTCATCATTTTAACTGGCTTTTTCCGAAATCCGTTCAAGACTCTCTACGGCGCTTCTAAGCTTTTCCGTAATTGACAGCACTTCGGAGTAACTGGTTTTAATAGCCGAAGTGAGATCGTGCAATGTAGAAAGAGTATTTGTAATCTCTGAGCTCCCCTCGGACAATTCCGTAAGATTGCCGATAAGCTCCGTCATTGCTCCGGCAAAGCCGCTAATTTCCTTGGACATACCGTTGATAACTTCACCTGTATCGTTTGAGCTGTTGGCGGTAACATTTATGCCTTTAATAATATTAGACAAAGTCTGTGAAATGTTATGCGAATTTTCCCTTGTGGATTCTGAAAGACGGCGTATCTCATTGGCTACCACCGCAAAGCCTCTACCCGCCTCTCCGGCATGGGCCGATTCAATGGCGGCATTCATTGCCAAAAGATTTGTGTTAGCCGCAATACCGGCGATTATTTTTATAGCTCCGCCAATACCGCCTATAAGCTCCGATATGCTCTGTACCGATTGAATAGTCTCCTGCATGGAATTTTGACCATGCGCGGCGTTTTCGATTAATCCTTTTATAGATTCGTGTTTTTGCCGTGAAAGTTCCGAAGTATCATTCAGGGATTTCACCATTTTTTCCGTAACTACCGATGACTCTTCCACCGCCTCCGCTTGTGAACCGACTTTGACATTAAGGTCTTTCACCTTTACATCTATGTCTTCTAACAGTCCATAAACAATTTTAATATGCTCCCGTAGCTGATGGTTTAATTCCTCAACCCCTTTTTCTTCTTTTAAAAGGACAAAGTTATAATGTGCGCAATTTTCAGGCTTGTTTAGTTTATTAAAAATGGCTACCGCCATTGCCTTACAGCTTCCGTAACCACAGCTTGTACAGTCGTACAAATCCTTGGAGTTGTACTTCCGCATACTTTTGTATACTTCCGTTATTTCTGTCTCGTTTGGATATTTCAGTGTATTGTTTTCCGAAAGGTTACGGTAATTCCTCTTGTAAAGACCGGGCTTCCAGTATTCATTTATAGCATTGTGGAGTTTTTTATGTAAATTGTCCTTGTTTTTGGGATCATACTTTTCCTCAAGCTCCGCGCTTCGTTTGCGGATTGCGCTTTCAAGTTCGCTCTGTGATTTATGATGATTCCCAGTTCCTGGTCCCCCGTTACAGCCCTTATCACAATTCAGACAATCCACAAGCTGAGGAAAAACGATACCAGGTTTATTTACCAATCCGGCGGTTTCCGTAAGATATGGATAAATGGTATGGACGCCCTCGACCTTAAAAGTGCGCCGTCTGATTCCTGGCACATAACGTTCAGCAGTATCTAAAAGACCGCCGGGACTGGGAAATTGAACCGCGCGTTCCGCCAGCGTACCAGCGTATTCTACAGCGGGAAAACTGTCAAGGTTGATATTATGCTCATCAAGATGGTTTTTAAGTGAAAGCATGGTAATGTTGTAATCCCCGTATCCGGTTTCATCAAATTCCCGCCGCTTTGCGATGCATGGGGAAATTACCGCTACTTTATAATCCTTGTATTTGGGGTAATACTCGCGTAACATTTTCAGGCTATGTAACATGGGACTGTCCGCAGGCGTCAGATAAGGCAAAAGCTCAGGATGATAAATTTCGATAAATGTAACTATCGCTGGACACGGCTGAGCAATCATAAATCTTGGATTTTTTTCTTTAATGTGATTCACATAAGAAAGAACTGTTAATTCCGCGCCGAAACTAACGTCAAAAATTTCCTCAATACCAAGTGATTTAAGATAACCATTAAAGTTAAGAAACTTGTCTGGGAAAAAAGAAGCGATTGCAGGGGCTACTATGGCGATCATTTTTTCCCTATTCTTCTGGTCTTCAAAGAAACGCGGAGTATCGTCTATGAGCCGGCGCGCCTTATGGGAACAGCAAGTAATACAGTTACCGCAACCAATGCATAAATTGTGGTTTACCGTCAATTTATCTCCAGAACCGTTTACGCAGTATTTAACAGGGCAAGCGGTTATACAAGCGTAACAGTTAATACACTTTTCTTCATCAATCCTAATAACAGGCGTAAGCGGTATTGCCCCCATTTTTTCCCTCTTTAAAAAATTAGTAATTAATTATATAACATAATTGCAAATAGAACAATGGAATTGACGATTTTCCAAAGTTTTTTACAAAACTAACCAAGTTAAAAAAACTCAATTTTGAGCAATATTGCGGTTTATATAAAAATATGATAATATAAAAATCATGACTAATCAAAAAACAGTGCAAAAACCTAAAAATATCTTCAAAAAACTCCCTATTCAAAAAGCTTTTACCCTGCTGGAACCCGGTCCTGTGGTCATGGTAACGACAGCAGACGGCGGCAGACAAAACATACTGACTATTTCATGGACAATGGTAATAGATTTTACTCCTCGTTTCGCTTTTATGACGGGTAATTGGAATCATTCCTATAAAGCCATTGAAAAGACAGGCGAGTGTGTAATTGCCATACCCGCCGTTGATCTTGCGAAAAAGACCGTACAGATAGGCTCGTGTTCAGGCGCGGAAACAGACAAGTTTGAAAAGTTTAAATTAACGCCCCTTAAAGCGGAAAATGTTACTGCTCCGCTTATCAAAGAATGTTACGCTAATATTGAATGCCGCGTTATTGACCACATAAAAAAACACAACATTTTTATTCTTGACGGTCTTACAGCGTGGGTTAACGGCAATCTCGCTGAAAAACGCTGTTTTCACGCCGTCGGCGACGGCCGTTTTATCGCAGACGGCGAAATTATTAACCACCGCGGTATCATGCTCTTGAAACTGCCGAAAGGGGTTTGAGGTTATAAAACTAATAAATTCAACAATAATTATTAGACTTGTTTAATAACCAAAGAAAACATTAAACTACTTAAATGGGAAGGGGAAAAAAGGCAAAGAATGCCAAAGAAGCTCTTTTTAAGCGGTTGTACGGGGTGAAACCT
>JAITUY010000102.1 GCA_031286095.1 Treponema sp.
GCCCTTATGAGGGACAATTTAAAGATCGGGCTTTTTTTCATGGATCGCAATTATATCATTCAGGATAAGTATTCCCGGTATTTGGAAACCATGTTATCTGAAACAAACCTTGCAGGCAAAAAATTTTCAGATATTTTATCAGCTTCATTTAGCGAAAAGGAATTGGAAGGCGTAAAAGACTATTTTAATATGCTTTTTGAAGGCAATTTGGATCAGTCTACTCTGGAGGATATTAACGTCCTTCAAGAAATAAACTATGAAAGCGTTTCAACGGGCGTAAAAAAAGTATTTAGCTGTGAATTCGCCATGATTGAGCGTAACCGCAAGGAATTTTTTGCGCTGGTGTCCGTCTATGATATAACAACCGAAGCAGAACTGGAAAACCGGCTTACGGAAGAGGAGAACAGGCGTCAGGAAGAAATGAGGGCTGTCTTTGAACTCATTCATGTAGAGCCGCTTGTTTTTGATGATTTTCTTTATGACGCCGACAATGAATTTGAAAGGATAAATGAAACCCTTGAAGATAAAAAATTATCCGCGCATAATGCTCTGGTAGAAATTTACCAAAGCATCCATGCGATTAAGTCTAACGCGGTTATTCTGGGTTTGAATACTTTCGGAAATAAAGCGCATGACCTTGAAGCAATGATTAAAAAACTGCGTGAAAAAGAAGAAGTAACCGAAAATGACATGAAAAACCTTGCCGGTAACATTGCCAATCTGTTATGCGAAAAAGACAGTTTTAAGGCAACGTTGGATAAAATTAATTCTTTTAAATCTGCGGGCGGCGGCAGTGAGAATCAGAAATATTATGTTATGCTTGAATTATTGAAAAAAACTGTAACGAAGGTTTCCGCGGATGCCGGCAAAAAAATAAAATTTGTAGTTGACAGAATCGATAATGAAGCAATTGACAGGGGGCCGGGAAGAACTATAAAAGAAATTCTCATGCAGTTGATTAGGAATTCGGCTCTGCACGGAATTGAAACGCCGGAAGAACGTTCCGTGTGCGGTAAAGATGAAACAGGCGTTATATGGCTTTCGATTAAATTAAAAGATGAAGAAATTCACGTTAATCTGGGCGATGACGGGCGTGGAATTGATTTTGATAAAATTGCCAAAAAAGCCCTGCGGCTGAACATGATAAGCAAAGAAGAAGCAAAGGACAGAAACGTGTTGTTAAAGGCAATTTTTTCACCGGGGTTCAGCACTGCGGAAACTGAAGGGGTACACGCAGGGCGCGGCATCGGCCTCAGCCTTGTTTATGACAGAGTGCGTAAAGGAAAAGGCTCAATCAAAGTAGAAACCGAGGCCGGAAGAAAAACAATTTTCAAAATTACTTTCCCCGCCGGCGTTTCAGCTAAATAGGTCGGCCTAATCAAGTATTTCTTCCTTATATTGGCCCTTTAATCGATCAATACGGAAATCCGGCTTGCAAATTTAAAGGCAATGTTTTTATGGACGAAAGTACCGCTATTACGTAATGCATCTTAAGACAAAAAATCAGACGCCCATTGTTAAAAATACACAAAATTTTACCCTTGATTTTTTTTCATGGATTATTTATATTACTTTAAGAGGTAAATATGAATAGAAAAACTTTTATTATTTTTTTGCTTGCGGCTGCTGTTGCAATTTTCGGATTGAGTTCCTGCCTTTCAAATAAGGGGACTGATATTCACAATTCAAGAATCAGTCTTGATTGGGATGGTGTTTATACCGGTACTATCCCGTCTGCCAGCGGAACAGGTATTAATGTCCGTTTGAGGCTAAACAGAGATCAGAGTTTTGAATTGAATTATATATACATTGACAGACTTGACGGCCAATTTAAGCGGACAGGAACATTTAACTGGGATGAGGCGGGGAACGTTATTAAGTTGGATATAAATAATGATGATGTATCCCCTTATTATAAACCAATTGAAGGCAAGTTAATCCAGTTGGACATGAAAGGGAAGCCGATTAAGGGGAAACTTGCTGATAATTACGTGTTGAATAAGGAACAATGACCGTGGAACAGCGTACCGCGATGCAGCGGGAAGCGACTGAAGCAGCGGCCCGCTGTGTTATTGAGCGGCGGGCCATTCACTTCGGGCGCATTGGCCCGGATACTCCGTGTTATCGCCGTCCTGAAATTAGTATCAATGACCTGTTTCGATAAGTGAATATATAGATTTGGTCCAAAGATATTCTGCCCAAAAAACTTTTTGATTATTGTCAAGCGATCAAAATAAAAAAGATATTTTTCCTGTCATTTTTCAACCAAATACAAATATTCTTTTACATGAATTTCACGATTGTTTAAATTCCTGCATCCCCGGAAAGTATTATATTTTGTTTCCAGTATTTCAATCTTACCGATTTTTTTCAGCATATTTTTCATTTCATCCGGACAAATAAAGCCTTCTGAATTAAATGAAATAATAATATATTTTGATTTAATGTTTTCAACAAGGTATGTTAACGCTTTTAACGCTCTGTTTCCCTTATTATAATCTGACCTGTTCCAGTTTTCCGGTATACCGGATATTTTACTGGTATTTTCAGGATATTTATATTCCAGAATTAAATTGAGCATAAAGTAATTGGAACCGTAAGGATGTTGGTTGTAGGGGGGATCCAAATATGCTATATCTGTTTCCGGCAATGAATGAATAAATTCGTTTGAATCTCCGTTATAAATCATTGTTTCACAATTAAAATTACTGAAAACGGGAAACGGCAGTGTTATGCCGCCGGTTATTCTAAAAAATGCGTCCTGGTTACTACCGCCGAATTGACCGATGCCGGTTTCTTTATTCTTATAAAATCCCTTGAAAACACCGGAAGTATTTGCATGTATTGATGCTTCCGAGAGCAGGGGAGCAAGAAAATATTT
>JAITUY010000106.1 GCA_031286095.1 Treponema sp.
CTTCCCCCGACATGATTGAACGCCTAGCCGCAGTATTAGGCAAAGACACCCTGGACTTTTTCAGCCTTACCCCCATTCAGCACGACTGGAAAGAATTAATACTCTCCGACATCGGATTATTGGTAGACCAGAAGTTAAATGAAATAAAAGGTATTACTCGCAAAAAGTAGATGCCGGAGCCGTCAGTTGAGACCAAAGCAACACTTTACAGAAACACAGTTCTCTATTCATTGAATTTTGTTCCAGAATTATGGTAAAATTAATGGGTTATGAAGAATGAACTCGTAAAGATCAAAAACATGATCTATGAAGTCCGTGGACATCAAGTAATGTTGGACTCTGATTTAGCCAGAATCTATCAAGTAGAAACAAGGGTTTTGAACCAGGCCGTCAAACGCAATATAGACCGTTTCCCGCCGGAATTCATGTTTCAATTGACGGAAGAAGAGTTAAAAAACTTGAAATCACAATTTGTGACATCAAGTTGGGGCGGACGTCGGAAGTTGCCATCTGCTTTCACGGAACACGGTGTTGTCATGCTGTCTTCTGTTTTGAACAGCAAAATCGCCACGCAAATAAATATAACGGTTATTAATGCGTTTATAGATATGCGGCATTATACGCATTCACAAAGTACAACCAATATACAAATCGCCGAACTTCGTAAATTACTTATGCTTTATATAGAAAAAAATGACAAGCGTGTAAACGATATTATTATAGTCCTTAACAATCTTATAGAGCAACCCTCAAAAAACAAAACCATTGGATTTAACACAGGCGGTTAATTATGAATATTGGTTCTGAATGGCACAGATGGGATGTTCATATACATACTCCTGGTACGGCATTAGAAGATAAATATGATAAATGCACACTTGACCAATTCATTCATATAGTTGATGAGAAATCCAAAGAAAAAGATGTTATTGCATTGGGAATTACTGATTATTATTCCATTACTAATTACATTGAAATCAAAAAAAAATTGGACTCTGGCAAATTTAAAAATATTAAGTTGTTATTTCCTAATATTGAATTCCGTTTAGGTATTCCTTCAAAAAATTCAAAAGGAATTAATATCCATCTTTTAATTTCTCCAGATGATCCAGAACATATTTATAAAATAAACAACAACCTTCAAAGGTTAATATATAACTATCATGGAACTCCATATTCATGTACTAAAGAACAGATTATTCGTTTAGGCTCTATTCTTGACCCAAAAATAATTGATGAAAATAAAAAATATGAAAGAGGTCTGATTAATTTTAGACCAGAATTTAGAGAATTTATTAATTGGTTCGATGGAGACAGTTGGTTAAAAGAAAACGCTTTAATTGCCATTTCTGGAAATAGTTCAGATGGTATAAGCGCATTATCTCCTGAAGGAGGATTTGCCGCTTTAAGAAACGAAATAAATAACAGAGTTCATATTATTTTCACATCAAATCCAAAAGATATAAAATACTATTCTGGAGAAAAAATAAAAGAAACTGTAGAAATAAATAAGCATGTAAAACCATGCCTCTGCGGTAGTGATGCCCATTCAATCGAAAACATTCTTGAATCAAAGGAAAAAAGATACTGTTGGATTAAGGCAGAACCTAATTTTGAAGGGCTAAAACAAATTCTGTATGAACCAATAGAACGAGTATTCATAGGTGATATACCACCTGATATAAACCGTAAAAACTATTTATCAAAAATTCACGTTCCAGATACCGATTGGTTTCCTAATATCAATATTCCTATTAATAAAGGATTAGTAAGCATCATCGGGCCACGAGGCTCAGGAAAAACAGCATTGCTTGATATAATATCCGTAGGTCTCAATGCGTATGAAAGCGGTGATGCAGGGTTTATTGCTAAAGCCCAAAAGCATGTACTCCCTTTAAAAGTATATGCTGAAATGAATAATCTTGGAAGAATGAGGATTGTCAATTTCAACAATGTACATACAAATGAAATGCCAAATGCTCGGTATTTATCCCAGCAATTTGTTGAGAAATTATGTTCCACTGAAGGGGCAAGCACAAGACTTGTTGAGGAAATAGAAAAATTTATTTTTAATGAATTAGATGATTATAAAAAAGATGGGGCAAATAATTTTTCAGAATTAAAAAATAGCATTGTATCATACAATGACTCTGAAATAGAACAATTGAACGGCGAGATACAGGAATGTAGCAATGAAATAACCAGAATTTCCAATTTAAGGAATTCTTTAAAATCAAAAATAGATGAAATAGCCAAACTCAATAATGAAATTCAATCTATTAAAATGCCAGCAAAAAAGGAAGGTGAAAAAATTGAAATTATATCTAAACAAGAAAAATATAATGATAAGTATCAATCCTTAAATTCAAAATTAATAGAAATAAAAGGAAAGGGTGAGATTTTAATAAAAGCCAAACAAAAAATAGAAAAATATAATCAAGAATTAATTGAAAAAAGCAATAATTTAATAGAAGAACTTTCACCAATTAATCTAACCAAAGATGAAAAAGAGCTATTTTATATTTCATTCCATAAAAATGTTTTTGATATACTTGATAAAAAGATTAATACATTACGAAATGAGCATTTCATAATATCTGGTGATAAAGATATTCCAAAGGAAGGTACATATTATTGGTATAAAAAAGAACTTGAAATAATAAAATCAGGTCTAGAAAATTTATCAAAAGCTGAAAAAGAATATATGGAACTAAATAAGAGTATACAAGATAAAAAACTTAAAATTATTAACCTTGAAAAACAAATTGAGGATATTAACAAGTTAAATATAGAGAATTATCAAAAAAGACGTATTGAAAAATACAAGAAAGTTTTTGAACAAATAGAACATAAATGTTCTGCTCTTTCTGAACTTTATGGCCCACTTGAAAACAATCTCAAGACTAAATATGACGAAATAATACCGTTATCGCTTTATGTTAAAAGAGCAGTAGACATCAAAGCATGGGTAGATTTTGGTGAAAAAACAATAATAAGTTATACTCATAATACAAAATTAAAAGCAGATGGTCGCTTAGGTGTTGTTGCTGATAAAATATTGTTTGAACCTTGGAAAACTGGAACATCACAAGAAATTTGTGATGCTATGAACTTTTTTATTGAGAACTATATTTCACACGATATAAAAAAATTGTTACGCGAAAATACAACACCAAATGATTTAGCTCAATGGTTGTTTTCTACAAATCATATCTCCACCCCTTATGAAATTAAATATGAAGGTATATCTATTGAAAAACTATCGCCAGGTACTCGTGGTGTTGTATTAATGTTACTTTTCTTAAAAGTAGATATTAATGATAATAGACCTCTGTTAATTGATCAACCAGAAGATAATTTAGATCCTGCTTCTGTTTATGATATATTAGTTCCATATTTTAAGGAAGCAAAAAAGCGTAGGCAAATAATCATCGTAACTCATAATCCTAATTTAGTCGTCGGAACAGATTCAGATCAAATTATTATTGCAAATTCTATTAATACAAGTGCGAGCAAGTTACCAGAATTTAATTATATTTCTGGTGGATTAGAAAACTCTGAAATAAGAGAAAAAGTGTGTAAAATTCTTGAAGGCGGTGAAATTGCATTCAACAAACGTTCAGAGAGATATTTCAATTCTACCAAATAACATGATCACTAAAAGTTAATAAACGCTAAATAAGTAGAGATAAATCTCCACCTTGCCCCAGAGCCTATCAATAATTGACCGCAAAGATGCCTCTTTTTCCACTACATCTCTGAGGAACACTCCACGCAACATTCCCCAAGAAAATATTGTGTAATAAAAAAACCGCCGTCCGGTAGGACTTGCCGGACGGCAATTTACCAAAATAATTTTTCCTTCCCTGACAACGGCAAAGAAATCCACCCTGCCACCGTATTTTTCAAATAACAATTAAGGAAACAACCACCACTGATTATTCCCCCTCTTTAAGTCGCTTTCGTTTTCAGGGCTACCATGTTCCCCTTGGGTCTGGTAACAAGGAAACCGTCCCGCTTGCGGAAGCGCAAAAACAACTCCCCATATTCAAGGCTTTCAGTCGTAGCGTCAAATTTTTTCAATTCGATACCCCGCCTGTTGCCGTGTTGAATTCTTTTGGGGTTCATAAAAATCGCAAAAATTTCATTCGCCCCGATGTCCGCAATTTGAGGAAGGATTGAAACCTCGTGATAAGGGTACAAGTCCAACCGTCCCGGCATGGCTTCCGTAGGACGCCGCCAAATCGGGTTGCCTGTCGTATCTTCAATGTTTGCGATATGATTGAGTACCGTTTCATTGAGAAACCAAGCGCAATCTTTTCTTTCTTCCGCAGGCACTTTGTAAACGGCGTCCCGGAAGTCCTTCCATGTCAGATCGTTTATCGTGTTACCCTTGATAGCCACTTCGGTAATATCCGAACACGCCATAGCCCCCGTGAAAGGGTCATTGTCAGCTAACAGGCATTGCCTGTCAAACTCCTGCCCGTAGGTTTCGATAAACTCGTCAACGAACATAGCCCCCAAATCGACAAAGACATCTTCCTCAAATTCATCGAACCACGGAATGTACCCCGCCAATGTGTAGGCTTTAAGTTCTACACGCTCCGCCCCTTTGGGCTTGCTGCC
>JAITUY010000146.1 GCA_031286095.1 Treponema sp.
TTCGGTTCGAGTTGGTTGTCTCATGTCAGCTACGCTGACCAGTCTTGCGGTTTTTCAGGCTATAAGCCTGCGAACGCGGACTTTAGTCCGAAAGTTCGACAAAACCGCATTTTTTATATAAAGTTGTTCAGAAACTAAAGTTTCCGAACAACTCTAATATGTTTTTTCTTAATCTTTTTAGAAGAAGAAGCATGAAAAGCGATTGGCTTACGCATTACTTATAGCTCTCTGCGCCTTGGCGTCCTCTGCGTGAGAATATTTAAAGGTAAGTTCAATAATAGATTGAGGTTTAAAGAGATAAACTTAAAATTGCTGACCTTTAAGATACTTCCTGCTTGGTTTACCATACTAAGAGTATTAGACTGGAGAATTTTTTACAGGATAAATGACGGATTGCAGAAACAGTTAAGATCGGAGACAGAAAAGACATATACGAAAATTAATTTCATTTTTTATTAAAACTTCACGCCCTTAAACCTCTGCGCGCGGTAACGTTGAGTGTCGTTTTTGCGGAATTTCAATGCCTCTATATTGGCAATCCGCTGTTCGGGACTTGGGTGGGTGGAATAAAAACCGCCGTTGCCGGACCCTTTGGCGCTTTGCAAAACTTTCAGCATACCCATAAGCGCGCCGGGATCATAACCCGTCCTCGCAAGCATGACTACCGCCTCAAGATCAGCTTCAAATTCCTGAGTTTGTGAATAACCGCTTCTCATAAGAACATCTACGGTCTTTGTTATTGAATCCCGGAAATTAGCGGCGCGTTCTGCTGTAGCGGACTTACTTGCGGCTGTGCTTGCCGCCCAATCCGCCACGGAGGACAGTTCGTTTTCAAGTTTAGTTTCGTTAATAATTTTAACGCCGTGCTTTAATACGATATGCGCAAGCTCGTGGGCGATTATTGCCGCCAGCATATCTTCGGAAGCTGTCGACTCTATCAATTTTCTGGTAACAAATATGTGTCCGCCTGGGGTAGCAAACGCGTTAAACTCGTTACTGTCAATGACTATTACAAAATAACCTATGTAAGGAGACGGGTAATCGGAATTGATTACAAGCGCCTGACAGATTCGGTTTAAATATTGAACTGCTTCCGTATTGCTGTATAACTTATAGATATTCAGAATATTAGCGGCTACAGCGCGCCCAAGATAATAGGCGTCTAAAGGAGAAAAATCATCAGTACCCGTTTGTGAAAAAACAGGGGCGCTGCTAAAAAACATCAATATAAATAAAAACAATAATTTACGCATATTTGAATATCGGACTTGTTCGACAACCCCGTAGGTTATAGAACAAGTCTTTCATTGGACTTGTTCTACAACCCGGTTGGTTGTCTCACAAGTCTTGCGGTTTTTCAGGCTAAAGCCTTACAAAGCCGCATTTTTTATATGAAGTTGTTCAGAAACTGAAGTTTCCGAACAACTCTATTTTTTCGGGCTAAAGCCCTACACTGTCTTTTTCTTCGCAGGTTTAACCCTGCTCAATTCCCTGACTTCCCATATAAGGTCCTTGTCTTTGGCAATTTCCTCAATCGCGGACGGCAGGCGGTACGTCCAGTTAAATTCGTTTGAAGTGCCTGGAACATTTATACGCTCGGACGCGGGATCGGCGGCGTACCATTTATTTGAAAGATGAAGCAAATCCTGTATCTGGAAAACACGGAAACGCGAACGGGCGGAAGCTGTTTTTGACAGTATAACTTTTGCCGCGCCTGGATTGTACACTTTAGGCAATGAGGGGACGCCGATAAATCCTGAGAACTGACCTTGATCAGCCTCCTTTTCCCACCATTCCCTTACGGTAGAACTATCGTGAACCGCGGGAGTACAAACGCTCAACTGAGGATAATCTTCAAAAGGAACATAGGGCTGACCGTCCCTGCTCCAGTCACGATGCCACCGCACGACTCTTAACCCAAGTATTTTTAGTTTTGTAAGAACTTTAGGAACACAGGCGGGAACCGCGCCCAAGTCTTCAGCGCACGGAAGCATACCGGAAGATTCTACCAATACAGAAAGAAGTTTTTTCCCCTGCGCCGACCACGCTTTTTCGGATTTTATACGGCGTTTTTCCAGCAAAGCTTCCAGTTCGTTTTTTTCGTTCTGAGAGAAACTGTTATACGCTTTGGAATTCCTGAAATACCAAACGGGGAAGAATTTTCTCTTTTCAGATTCAATAAATATCCTGTCGTGCCATTTGCCCGTCAAATAATCGCGGACTGCTGAATGAAGTCCAAGAGCCTCAATATCTTTTTCTCCCTTGATCTTCTTTTTAAATATCCACAATTCTTCATTTCCTACTCTTTCCAGCGCTTTTGTAAAGACTTTGTTGACTGCGGCGTTAAGTTCTTCCTCCGTAAAACTTTTGCCCCATTTATTGCGCAAAGTATCCCAAATTTCCGCGGAGGAAATGTGCGGCTGTGTTACCCAGCGGAATCTGCTCTTGTCGTAGTTCATTTTTCTGAAATCGCCTGAAGTAACAGGCGCATATGGCACATAACGTCCAAGGGATGCCGAGTGATCTCTGCGGGAACAAGCCCATATACGGAAGAATCCCAGCACATGATCGATACGGTAAGCCTGATAATATTTTCCCGCCGCGGAAAGCCGTCCGCGCCACCATGAATAATTGTCTTTTTCATGAGCCGGCCAGTTGTAAACTGGAAATCCCCAGTTTTGCCCGCCAGGACTGTACATGTCAGGAGGAGCGCCGGCGGAAAGTTCCTGATTAAACAATTCGGGGTGCGCCCAAACATCGCAGGAGTCCTCGTTCATTAAAATAGGCAAATCGCCTTCAAGTACAATGCCCGCCTCGGCAATAGACTTGGCGGCTTTTGAAAACTGAGCATCAAGAGCCTCTTGAAGCCATGCCCAGAAAAGATGATCTTCCTGTAAACTTTTATCTTTCCAAAGACTTTCAATATCGCCGGCTGATACGGTGTGGTGCTCCTTCCATTCTTTCCATGATTTACCTCCGTTTTCCTCTTTTAATCTGCGGTATACGGCGTATTGTTTAACCCATGAATTCTGTTCGATCCATTTTGCGAGATTTCCGCCCGAGGCGCTTTTTACAATGTCTTTTATGTTAGCGTCATAAAGCGCCCTGCATATTTCCAGTTTTTCCTTAAGAACGTTATAGTGGGAAAAACGCGCGTCTTTATCAAATTTGTTTTTAGCTTCCTTGATTCGTTTTTTTACCGCATTGTCCGCCGTTTTAAATTCTTCCAAATCTTCAATACTCAAATACAGGGGGTGCAGTCCGAAAGCGGTTAAACTTGAATACGGGGAGCTTTCATACCCTGTATCGTTAACAGGCAATAGCTGAATCAGACCAAGTCTCATTTTTTTACAGAGAACTGCAAAAACGGCAAGATCGGAAAATTCTCCAACCCCCATTCCGTGTTTGCTTCGTAAGGCTCCCACCGGAACCGCTACGCCCGTCAGTCTTTTATCGGTTGCTTTTTTTTGCATATCAGCCTCCTGCCCTGTTTTGGGATATATGGACTTATCCGGCAACCCGGGTAGTTGCCGGACAACTCTTATTCAGTATAATGGCAAATTTCAAAACGGTAAACAATTTATTGCAAAAAAAAGCCGTTTTTACTACAATTACCTATCATTATGAATGAAATTTTGAAAGAAAAAATAATGGAGGCTTTTTCCTCGGTACTGCCGATTACTGCCATTGTCCTTATAGCAAGTATAGTTTCTCCCATGCCTTCTGGAACAATATTGATGTTTCTTGTGGGAGCCGCCCTGCTTATTATCGGAATGGGCTTTTTTACACTTGGCGCGGATATGTCAATGATGCCGATGGGGGAGGGCATAGGCGTTGAGTTAACCAAAAGTTCAAAATTACTTCTGCTTATTTTTGTTACTCTGGTAATCGGGTTTATTATTTCCGTCGCCGAGCCGGATTTACAGGTTTTGGGAAGGCAGACTCCTTCCGTTCCGGCGTTCATTTTAATAATTACCGTATCTGTAGGAGTCGGGGTGTTCCTGATGATTTCCGTGCTTCGCCCTCTTTTAAAAATACGGCTTTCCGTTATGCTTGTCTTCTTTTATGTAGTAACTTTTATCGTGGCGTATTTTACGCCTGACACTTTTATCCCTGTCAGTTTCGATTCTGGCGGCGTTACCACAGGCCCCATGACAGTACCTTTTATTCTTGCGATGGGCGCGGGTATCGCCGCGCTACGAAGCGATAAAAATTCTCAGGAAGACAGTTTCGGTCTTGTGGCAATGTGCAGTATCGGTCCTATTCTTGCGGTGCTTATTCTCGGCATTTTTTACAAACCCAGTCATACCGGAGTAGAAATTTCCGCAATTCACGACGCCGCGACTTCACGCGACGTGGTAAGATACTTCGCAATCGAACTGCCAAACTTTCTTAAAGACGTATTAATGTCTTTAAGCGCCATTGTACTTTGCTTTGTGATATTCCAGTTAATCACGCGGCGTTACAAAAAACATCAGCTAGGGCGTATTGGCGTTGGTTTTCTCTATTCTTTCATCGGTCTTGTAATTTTTCTAACGGGAGTAAACGTGGGATTTTTTCCTGTAGGACAGCTTTTGGGCTTACAGCTTGCGGCGTCTTCTTTCAAATGGATTTTAATTCCGCTTGGGGCGGTTGTCGGTTACTTTATCGTAAAAGCCGAGCCTGCTGTTCATGTTCTTAATAAACAGGTTGAAGAGATTTCTTCCGGCGCGATTACGGCAAAGATGATGAACCGAGGGCTTTCCGTCGGCATGGCTTTGGCTCTTACGATGACCATGAGCAGAATACTTTACAGCATTCCGATAATGTACATTTTAATACCGGGCTACATCTTCGCGCTGACGCTGACTTTTTTTGTGCCTCCTATTTTTACAGGTATCGCTTTTGATTCAGGCGGCGTGTGTTCAGGGCCGATGACTTCAACATTTCTTCTGCCTTTTGCTATTGGAGCCTGCAACGGCGTGGGCGGCAATCTTATGATAGATGCTTTCGGCATAGTCGCCATAGTCGCCATGACGCCTCTTATCGTTATTCAACTAATGGGGCTTGTTTATCAGTTCAGGACAAAATACGCCGCCGCCCTGGTATTACAGCAGACTGCCGCCATCAGCGCGACCGCCAGCAAGAGTATCAATTGGGGCAAAATTTACGTATACGGAGATGAATGGTAAATGGCGGAGAAATCTGTTTTTTCAAAATTTTTCTCTAAACCGCCTTCACAGTTATCAGGCGCACAGCAGGACGCGGCGCAGGAAAAAACCGCGCGCGTAAAAACGCCGAAACTTAAACTAGTTATTTTTATTGTGGACTGGAGCCGCGCCAATGTTATTACAAATGTTTGCGTAACAGAAAAAGTGCGTTTCCATTTTACCTGCGTAGGAACGGGGACGGCAAGTTCCGAAATACTTGATCTGCTTGGCATTGGTTCCGGCGAAAAAGCCGTTGTCTTGTGCATTGAACAGGAAATAGGCGTACAGGTTTTGATGAAGGAAGTAAGAAAGGAGCTGAAGTCTCACGGTCCGGGGGCGGGAATCGCGTTTACCGTTCCGCTTTCCGCCGTTAACGATCCGGTTTTAATGGTTTTTAAGCAAAGTATTTTAAAGAATGAAAAAATTTCCGAAAAGAGTCCGGGAAAAGGAGCAAATATGGCAAATAAACATTCGCATGATTTAATCTTATCTATTGTAAATCACGGTTACACTGACGAAATAATGAACACGGCAAGGGCGGCGGGCGCAAGGGGCGGCACGGTTTTGCACGCACGCGGCACGGCGCACGAGGGAGCTGTAAAATTTTTCGGCATTTCCGTTCAAGATGAAAAAGAGATGATTCTTATTCTTTCTGAGAATGACAAGAAAGTTCCCATAATGCAGGCTATAAGTGAAAATTACGGACTTAATACCAAAGCGCACGGGCTGGTTTTTTCTCTGCCTGTTGACAATGTAATCGGGTTAAGCGCCGAATGATGTTCTCTAATGCGCGCCGACTGTTTCGCGGTAAAGTTCGCGGTTTAACATGGATAAAACAAGCGTTGTTCCCGATGGCAGTTTGTATGGAAGCGTAAATTCACCGCCAATGTAATTCGTAGTAAAAAGTCTTATCCTCTCGCCGGAAGGAAACAGAGCCTCAAGACGCACCGACAACGGATATGGATTCACAGGTATCGAATAACGGAAAAGTCCGAAAATTTCGTTCTCCGCTATTTTTTCGGGAGACGTTACCGTTATATCAACAATAGCGTTTAAAGGCGCGGTGGCGTTTGCGGGCGGGGCTTGATAAACGACCGTCTCCCCCCTTTCGTTTCCGCTTCTGTTTCTTATGTTAAACTGAAAATTAATACCCGTATTGCCTATTACTCCAAGCGCTTCCGAAAGCTTCATGCCTGTTAAATTGGGGATTGTAACGACCGTATTTTCACGCCCCTTGCTTACGACAAATTCAAGCGTCATTGGTCCGGAAATATCAGTTCCCGGTTCCGGTTTCTGCGCAAGAATTGTACCCGGCGTTTCGGAAGAAAAATCGTACATTACAGGTTCTTTTACGGTAAGAAGGGCGATCCCGTTGGTCTGCGCGTAAAGGGCCTGTAAATCCATTTTCACTTCGTTTATATTTCTGCCTGTAAAATTTTCAACCTTGTTTACAATTACTCCCTGGCTTACGACAAGGCGGATACGGCGGCCGGCCTTTACAATGGTTCCCGACTTCGGCTCCTGTTCCAATATATAACCTTTGTCGCTTGAAGTTTGCGAATAACGCAGTAAAAGGCGGGGGTACAGTTCTTTTACCTGTAATTCAAGCAGGGCCTGAGTCAATTCCTTGCCTACGACATCGGGAACCATCGTCTGTTCCGTTCCGCGTACGGCGATAAAAAAAACAGATACTGCGATAAGACCGACAAAAACTACAAGGGCGGCGACCGATAAAATAAATACTCTTAAGTGGTTCGCCACATAATCTTCTATTGAACTTAAATCAAAACTCATATTTTACCTGTTTTACCCTTTATCCTAATTGCGCGTTTAAAAAGTCCCGCGCGCCGTTTAAAAAATCGCGCCAAAAAAGCGCCTTTTTCCCCTGATACTGCAACTGTGTAACGGCAAGAATACCCTCTCCTGTTTGTACCAGTATACCAGCCTGTTTGTCTATTCCCATAATCTGACCCGCCTTACCGTTTAGCGCTCCGCCAGCATATATCACTGCTTTTAATATATATAATTCACGCCCGTCGTGAATAGTACGGCAAAGCGGCCACGGATAAAAAGCGCGTATTTTCGCTTCGATTTCCGCAACGCTCTTTTCCCAGACTATAAGCCCGTCGTCCCTTGAAATAAGGGGACAATAACTCGCCTTGCCGTGCTCCTGCGGCTGTCCAAGGGCTGTTCCGTCCGCGATGTCTTTCAGCGCCTTCGGCAGAATAACAGCCGCCTTCTGAGCCATTATTCCGCCAAGCGAGTCCGCCGTTTCATCGCCTGTTAGCCGCAATTTTTCCACCGCCAGAATATCCCCGCTGTCCATTTCTTCCGCTAAAGTCTGTACGCAAATTCCCGTTTCTTCGTCGCGGTTTAAAATTGCGGCCTGTACCGGAGACGGCCCCCTGTATTTTGGCAATAAACTTGGATGAATATTTATCCCGCCAAGCGGGAACAGCGCCAAAAACTTCGGGCCGAAAATACGCCCATAGGCAAAAGTAACAAGCAGATCGGGCTTCAGCGAACTTACCTGTTCCCTCGCAGAAGCGTCAAGTTTGTATGGTTTTAAGACGGGAACGCCCGCGCAGATTTTTTCCGCCGCCTCTCCTATTTCCGTAGGCGCTGGCGTACCGTGCCTGCCTTTCGGACTGTCGGGGTTTGTAAGCACTCCGGTCAATTCAATTCCCTCTGTCCTGCACAGCGCATCCAAAGAAGGCACGGCAATAGCGGGACTTCCGGCAAACAGAACCCTCACTTTGAATCTTTTTCTCCCTTGCCGCCCGTCTTTTCATATTTTGCCATAAGCTTTTTTCTTTTTTCTTCTGATACCCTGTCCAAAAAGATAACCCCTTCAAGATGATCATACTCATGTTGAATAACTCTAGCCAGAAGTCCGCCTGTTTCCAGCGTAAAAGGTTTGCCCTTTTCGTTCCACGCCTGAATTTTTACGGATTCGGAACGCACCACATCGGTATAAATACCGGGAACAGAAAGACAGCCTTCCTCGTATTTTATCGTCTCCTGCGAGGTTTCCAAAATTGAAGGATTGATAAAAACCCGGTCTTCATCGCCCTCAATATGAATAACAAAAATTCTCTTCATAAGACCGACCTGAGGACCGGCAACTCCCACACCTTTGTCCGTTTTGAGAATTTCCAGCATCTGTTTCGACGCGGACAAAATTTCATCGTCGATTTTATCAATTTTTTCAGCTTTTTGCCGTAGTAATTCGTTTCCAAGAGTGATAATCTGCATAAGCCAAGTCTATCAGGAAAAAACTTCTTCTTCAATGGATTTATTCGACAACCCAGCGATTTTGAGTTTATCTCTTTCAGCCTCAATCTATAATTGAACTTACCTTTAAATATTATCATGCAGAGGACGCCAAGACGCAAAGAGCTATAAATAATGCGTAAGCCAATCGCTGTTTTCATGCTTCTTTTTCTAAAAACAGAGTTGTTCGGAAACTTCAGTTTCTGAACAACTTCATATAAAAAATGCGGTTTTGTCGAACTTTCGGACTAAAGTCCGCGTTCGCAGGCTTATAGCCTGAAAAACCGCAAGACTGGTC
>JAITUY010000152.1 GCA_031286095.1 Treponema sp.
GGGGTATGGTTGTTTTGGTAAGGTATTTGTCTCAGGGTACATACCCACATACCTTGTCAGCGGTACATTTTTTGAAACGCCCCAGAGGGGCGGGGTATGTACCCTTCGCATACAATCAAATCCACTGAACAAAAATATTTAGCTTGAGAAAGACGGTGATATTTGATAGACTGAAACAATGTGTGAACTCTCCAAAGAGAAAGTTTTAAAAATAATGGAACAATACGGAAACGATCCCCAACAGTTGATAGCCGTGCTACTGGATATTCAGTCCGCATCGGGTAAAAACTGCGTGGAAAAGCAATGGGCGGAACTTGCCGCGTCTGTTCTGAATGTCCCCCTTTCAAAAATTTTCGATGTGCTTACTTTTTACGCCATGTTCAGCGATCAGCCGCGCGGCGAATATGTGGTTGAAATTTGCAATAGCACCCCTTGTTTTTTTTCGCGCTCGGAAGAAGTGGCAAAATGGTTCGAGGCGTCTGCGGGAGTCAAAATGGGACAGACCACGGCGGACGGTAAAATATCCCTGTTTTATACAAGCTGTGTTGGGGCGTGCGATATAGGACCTGTGGCAAAAATAGGCGACGACGTGTTTGGCAACTTAACGGAAGAAAAAGTGAAATTGCTGGTTGAACGCTGTCGAGAGGGAAAGGAGCTGGTATCGTTATGTCAGAATTGACAGCCCGGTTTTTAACAGAAAATGCGGGTAGCGCCAGCCCGTTGTCCGTGAGCGAATATGAAAAAACAGGCGGTTTTTCCGCGTTTAAAAAAGCCGCCGCAAGCGCTCCCGAAGACATAATCGCCGAAGTTAAAAAGGCGAAACTTCTTGGGCGCGGGGGCGCGGCATATCCTGCAGGAAGCAAATGGGAACATCTTTTGCACATTCCCGAAACTCCTAAATACATTGTTTGTAACGCGGACGAAGGCGAACCCGGCACTTTTAAAGACAGGCTGATCATGGAAAAACTTCCGCTTAAATTACTGGAAGGGATCATGATCGCGGGCGCGGTTTTTAAGGCTAAAGCTGGTTACATTTATGTCCGCGGCGAATACCGTAAAATACAAAAGAGCCTTCTTACGGCGATTGAGAATGTCCGCGCCAAAGGTTATCTGGGAAAAGATTTTGACATTCATGTAATTTCTGGAGCGGGCGCTTATGTTTGCGGCGAAAATTCCGCCCTTCTTAATTCCACCGAGGGCAGGGTGGGCAGACCGAGAATTAAGCCGCCGCACCTTGCGGAAGTGGGGCTGTTTCTTCAACCGACTCTTGTAAACAATGTAGAGTCTTTTGCCAACATTCCAGTTATCGTCAGCATGGGCGGGGACGCTTATCTGCAGGCGGGACACCCGGATTCGGGCGGAAGCAAACTTGTATGTCTTTCCGGTCATTGCAAGAACAGGGGAGTTTTTGAAATACCTTTGGGCAAAGTAACGTTACGCGATTTAATTTACGATGAGCGGCTAGGCGGCGGTATTTGCGGCGCTGGTAAACTAAAGTTTTTTCATCTTGGAGGGCAGAGCGGACCAATCGGAAGTCCCGATCAACTTGATACTATTTACAGTTACACGGATTTGAAAAACGCGCGCTTGTCCGTAGGTTCCGGGGCGGTCGTTGTAATGGATGAAAGCGTTTCCATTCTGGAATATCTGAAAGGCGTTACGGAATTTTTTATACACGAGTCGTGCGGAAAGTGCGTACCCTGCCGTGAGGGGAACTTTCAACTTTTGAAAATTTTGCAAAAACTTTCTGTTCCGGGAAAAGCCAAAAAGAGCGATCTTGATAATCTCCGCCGTCTTGTCCATACGATGACGAGCGCGTCTTTCTGCGGACTGGGGCAAACTTCTGCCGCGGCTTTGAACAGTGCGTGGAAACTTTTTAAGGCGGAATTTGAAGCTAATGTCAGTCAGGGGGAAAGATGAGCCATAAACCCGATCCGAATAAGAGCGTTAATTTAACGATTGACGGAATACCGGTAACTGTACCTGAAGGCACAAGGATTCTTGAAGCCGCGAAAAAGGCAAACATAAAAATTCCCACCCTCTGCGAACACCCCGATTTGTGCAAGCGGGCAATTTGCCGTATCTGCGTTGTTGAGTGCGACGGGCGCGGAAAACTTGTAGCCGCCTGCGCCAACGACGTGTGGGAAGGGGTAAGCGTAGTAACTAACAATCTGCGCCTTCTTGATATCCGTAAAACAATAATAGAACTGATCCTTTCCAACCACCCGCAGGATTGCGTTTCCTGCGTGCGGAATAAAAAGTGCGAACTTCAGACGCTTTCTGCGGATTTCGGTATCCGCGAATCGTCGTTTGGCCGCATAGAAGACACCGCGAAACCTGTAATCGAAAGCGGGACTATTGTCCGTAACATGGACAAATGCGTCAAGTGCGGCAGATGTGTGGAGGCGTGTCAGGAGGAGCAGACGATTCGCGCTATCAACACGTCGCGCCGAAGTCATGATTACGGAATTTCCGCGCCGTACAAACAGTCTCTTGAAGAAAGTCCGTGCGTCTTTTGCGGACGGTGCGCGGCGGTTTGTCCTGTGGGCGCTATTTATGAACATGACACGACGGCGGAAGTATGGGCAAGCATTAACGACGGCGGACGGCGCACAATAGCGCAAATCTCTCCTGAACTTACTCTTGATGGTTGCGGAACCGGAAAAATTATTACCGCGCTTAAACAACTTGGTTTTGACAAAGTTTTTGACGCAAGTGTTTCAGAGCAGATCAGTAATTCGGAATTGAACGCGGAACTAAAGCAGAGATTGTCCGCAGGCGGGAAAGGCAAGTTACCGATGATAACCGGTAATATAGAAGGGGTTTATCGTTTTGTTAATCACTTCTACCCCAGTTTAGCGGATCATCTTGCTGTGGGCAGAAACCCGAGACGGATTTTTTCGGAAGAGATCAGAGGCAAATACGCAGAGGAGGAAAAAGCGGACGTTTCTGCAATTACGCCGGTTTCCTTTGTGCCGGGCATCGCAGGGAAGTACGGGGCGGGCGGGAAAACGGATTTCGCCCTTACATCCGAGGAATTGGCGCGAATGATCAGTCTTGCGGGGATAAACATTGCAAAGCTTGCGGAAAGTTCTTTTGATACCGTCAAAGTTGACGCGCCAAAGGGAGGCGTTGACGCGCAGAAGGAAATTGTCCGCGGTTTTGCTCAGGCGCGCAAAGTTTTGGAAACCGTACTCAATGGCGAATTTGCTTCACAATGGATAGAAATTGAAGTATAATTTATAGAAGGGTTACATGAAAACAGCAGTAGTTTTTTATTCCCATGACGGAAACAGTAAATTTATCGCAAAGCAGATCAAGTCTCAAACGGGTGCAGATTTAATTCAACTATATACAAAGGACGAAAAAAAACGCGGTAAATTTGCTTCGATATTATGGGGTTGCGCAATGGTATTCATGAACAAAAAGCCGCCGCTAAAGCCTTATGATTTTGATCCTTCGCCTTATGATTTGATTGTTTTTGGCGCGCCTGTTTG
This sequence comes from Treponema sp., assembly GCA_031286095.1. Taxonomy (GTDB): domain Bacteria; phylum Spirochaetota; class Spirochaetia; order Treponematales; family Breznakiellaceae; genus WQXQ01. Next base: position 3,498 of record JAITUY010000152.1, read on the forward strand.
GGCGGCTTCTCCCGCGCCGCCAATAAAAACTTTTCTTTCGCAGACTGTCATTACAGGTAAAAAGATAGCTCTATTTGTCTGTCATGCCGGAGGCAAGGAAGACGCTTTAGATAAATTTAAGGCTCTGCTTTCAGGTAACGAAATAATTTCCGCGGCGGACTTTAAAAACTCATTGAAAAACATAGAAGAGGCGCAACAGCAAACCTCGGACTGGATAAAAGGATGGTAAATATGGAAGGTGCTCCGGATTTAAGTTACGTAAAGGCTCTTATAGTGGACGATTTTCAACCAACTCTTGATCTGACGGCAAGTATGTTGCGTAAGTACAAAATGCTGGTGGATTGTGTATCAAGCGGGCAAGAAGCTGTTAATCTGGTAAAAAACGGGGAACCGGAATATAACTTAATTTTTATGGATTATATGATGCCGGAAATGGACGGCATAGAAGCAGTCCGTCAGATACGCGCAATTGGCACTGAGTACGCAAAAAATTTGCCGGTTATCGCGCTGACCGGAGACGAAACCGACAGTGACGGGCAAATGTTTTTAAACAGCGGTTTTCAGTTGGTTTTGGCAAAGCCGATTAGTTTTGAAATTTTGAACAAATTTATAAAGGATTGGCTAATTAAGAATATCACAAAAATAAATGATGCCTCCTCTTCCCTCTAAAGAGAGCGTTGTATACATTGGACTTGTTTGACAACCCGGTTGGTTGTCTTACAAGTCCTGCATTTTTTCGGGCTAAAGCAAGCTTTAGCCCTGCAAAAATACTTTTTTATTGGTAGTTGTTCGGAAAACTGAAGTTTCCGAACAACTC
>JAITUY010000202.1 GCA_031286095.1 Treponema sp.
GTTTTGTCGAACTTTCGGACTAAAGTCCGCGTTCGCAGGCTTATAGCCTGAAAAACCGCAAGACTTGTGAGACAACCAACTCGAACCGAAGGTTCGCAGTTGTCGAACAAGTCCATTAATTGTCTATTGCGACGAAGCCGCATAACCCTTATTCCCTAAATCATACAACATTTGTTCATGTATCCAACCCCAATAACTAAATAAATTCATAAATAAGATTCCACACAAAGTATAAGTAAAAACATGAGCAAAAATTACTTTTTAAAAAAATTTAGTGTTTTCTTTCATTCTGTCCCTCAATATATACGACATTTTCATTAATCCGTTCTTCTCTACGCACGATTTGCCCATTATGTAAATTCGTCTGATTTGAATATCCATTTCCATCACCAATTAAATATGAAACAATACCGTTTTCATCAAAGTTTACTATTGTGTGGAATTTATCCCTATTGTTAAATGCATAACTAATTAATGAACCGTTACCATCAAGATTAAATTCCCCTATTTTGGAATTATTTTTATCAAATAATGTAATGGAATGTAAACTTTCAGTATTTGACTGTTCAATCCTATATTCAACTGTGTCATTTTTTTCACAAGAAAACAAAACCAATAATAACAAGCTAAAAACAAAATACTTCATATTCCTTCCTTTAGTTAATATGCAGGTGGAAAATTATATATATTTCCCAAATATGTCCAATATTACATAAACTACAATTTTTCGTCAAGTAATTAATGTATTCATTAATTAAGTCAATAATACATTACCGGATTATTATTGGACAATATTTATCTTTTCCATATTCTGCCATATTTACGTTATGGCTGTAACTGACGTTTGGGACAGGTTATAGGGCGTTACGTAGCAACGACCCCTGCCCCAAATGCGGCTACACAAAAACGCACAAAGGACGCAAGCCCAACTGCGTTTTTATGTAGCCCGAGCCGTCCGACCACTAAAAATACTATAAACAAAAAACATTTTATTAATTTCATTTGTATTTTTGCGGTCGAACGGCGAAGCAGTTATCGTCCTGTTAAGCGATGAACTGCCGTATTACATTATCTATTGCTTATATATTGTTTTAGTAAATATTTTACTTGATGGTATTTCTAAAAAATATTCTATATTTTTATATTTATTTATTTCAAATATTTCATGTTCATTTGGTTTGAATATATTAAAATATGCATAAACATTATTATTTGTATCAAAATAACAAAAAGATAAATTATTGTTGTTTTTTATTTCATTGTAATCCCATGAATATTTTTTATATTCATATAAATAAAATTCATAAGAAATATTTTTTACTAATATTTTCCCTGTACAATATGTAAATGAACCAGTTAAATGCGTCGGCGCAAATCGTTCATCTATTTCAATGAGTAAATTATTTTCGGAAAAAATCATTTTAATTTGACTATATTCAATTATTGAATTATGGTTTTCAATAAAAACACATTCCAGTAAATTTATTATTTTTTCAAACGGCTCATACTTTATTACATCACTATTTCCATTATAAGCATTTATTAGTTCAATAAATTTATTTTTTATAATTTCCTTTTTCTCAAAACCACTTAAGGAAAAATCATCCGTCGTTTGAGAAAATCCATTTATAGATATAAGAAATAATAAAATGAAAACAAATAATCGCATGGTTTATTGTATTAATTTTAATTCATTTTGTCAACTATATTTTAAAATAATTTTAGGCTGTTTGTCGCATAACGTTATGTTTACGATATGTTTTACATGGTTGCCGCAAAAAGACACGCCGGAACATTAATCACAAACGATTCAACTTTGGCGGCAATTTGCAGAAAGAACTATGTGCAGGTTTGTTGTTGAGGGGAAGTAGATTCTGTCTAAGTCGGTATAAATGCCAAAACACCTGATAGAGACGAACATCGGTAAAGGAAAATTAGTAGACGAGGGAAAGGTACAGTCAAAAGGGGGAAAATTTGAGTAATGGAGGGATGTTTATACGGGGATTAATCAACAATTTTAAGTTTATCTCTTTCAACCTCAATCTATATTGAACTTACCTTTAAATATTTTCACACAGAGGGCGCCAAGACGCAGAGAGCTATAAATAATACGTAAGCCAATCGCTGTTTTTATGCTTCTTCTTCTAATTAAAGATAAGAAAAAACATATTGTAGACGCACAACAAGGTAATTAAGTCCTGTTCTCCGAGCGCTTTGCGTGATAAATTTTAAGATATTTCTTAAGTATTTTCTTAAATTTAAATTGCTGGGAATTAATGTAAAAGCGTTGACAAATTCTATAATTGATTGATACAATCAATATTAATGAAGTTTTTGCGATATCCTGGAGGCAAATCGAAATTGCTTTCATATTTGGTAAATTATTTACCTGAAAACAAAGACATAAAGGGGACTTATAGTGAGCCATTTGTTGGCGGAGGATCAGTTTTTTTTAATATGAATTCCAAGAATGCATTAATTTCTGATTTAAATTCTGAGCTTATCACACTTTACAAAGGTATAAAACTTTACCCTCATAAAGTATGGGAAACGTTTGAAACTTTCCCTGAAGGGAAGACAGCTTATTATAAAATTAGGAACACTGTTATAAAAAACAAACCGCTTTATTACAGAGCGGCACGTACGCTTTTTCTGAATAGAACTTGCTTTAAAGGGATGTGGAGACATAACAGAAAAGGAAATTTTAATGTTGGGTATGGCGGTGAAGAAAGGCGTTGGGTAATCACACATCAAAATATTAGACTTGTTTAATAACCATTTAAGGATGGCGATCATAGTTTATAATACCACGAGCCTATCAGATATTTTGTGTAAATGGCAAAATATCATTAGAACGGAACCCGTTCTTTTCCGAACTCAATGGCGAACTGGTTTAACGCCCGCCCCCAATCCCGTATCGGCATAGTCC
>JAITUY010000217.1 GCA_031286095.1 Treponema sp.
ATATCTGAATATGCAGAAGAAAATAATATAGAAATAAAGTTAGTAAAATAAATATAAAGCCAGCCAAAACGTCGCATAACAGGACTGTAACTGCTTCGCCGCCCATTGGGCGGCTTGGGCTACACAAAACCGTGTTCGGGCTTGCGCCCTCGGCACGGTTTTGTTCCGCCACATTTTTTTGCGCCCGTGAAACTGCTTCGCAGTTTCTTTTTTATCTACTTCATATTCTTTTCCCTCGTCAAATATTCCTTCTATTCCATTTAAGGCATTGGGATACAATTCTAAAACCAATAATGCCGCAGGGAATTTTTTGTCCTTATTTGTAATTCTATATTCTTTTGATTCTTTAAATCCAAACCTTTTATAATATTCAGGATCGCCATAAATTATTATTGCCTTATATCCCATTTCCTTTGATAATTTTATTATCATATCATTTGTAGTTTTAGTCTTAAACCATGTAATATATTTATTGGGATTACCTTCTTCATAAAAAGGCGGATTAGGTAAATTTTCAATAAACCAATTATCAATATTTTGAAATAATTGTTTTTCTTCCTCAGTAACATTATATGAATAATAACTGCTGTTAATAACATGATGACAAGCACCAAATATACCAACTGGCTTTCCAGTTTTACCTGTATATCTTACTTGTATTCGTACATATTTTTGCCTATTACTGATACTTTCCATTATTTTTTCCTATATTATTAATAAATTATTATCTTTCTTTTTATTATTTCCCCAAATTTACTTATATGTTAATTTACTATCTCTGTCAAGTAAATATTCATACAAATTCTATTTACTTTTCAAGACATCATAAATTGTATTATTACACATAAACAACTTTATATCAAAAAATTAAATTGTTTTCCGAATAATATATTTAACCAATAAATGTTAGCGCAAATTTCGCCTAACTGGCTGCAAAAAACTGTTGAAAAACCATTGATTTTGGGCGTTTTGAGGCTAATTTCAGGCATGTTTTGAAATCATTTTTTGGGAAACGTTTTTTTTGCAACCTCAACAGGACTGTAATTGCGCTCGTACCGAAGGCATGTCGAACCTGCGGTTCGCGTCTGCTTTGCAGACAGAATGCCACGTCGGGGATAAATTATATCAGAACGTTACCGCACGCCTTCGCGGAAAAGCCTGACAAATTCCCCGGCGCTTATGTCTACGGCTCCAAGATCATTTTTATAATCAAGGGGCATTCCCAAATCAAAAAATAAAAATCCCTGTTCATGCAGATGACGGGTGGCAAGAATAATCTGCACAGTCCCCGCGTTGTCTTCGTCATAAAAACCCGAATAACTTGTGTAAACCCTGCCGCATACAATACCGAACTCTCCTGCAACAAGTTTTCCTTCGCGATAAAGGGCGAAAGACGCGGGGCGGGCATTTTCCGAAGGTGTAAGCAAACCGCTGTCATTTTTACCGCCTGCGCTCCGAATCTTTTTTATACACTCGACCAGCGGCGGAGTAAGCCAGTCAGCCTTGTGTTTCTCTATACAGCGGTCAACGATAAGATCAAACTCGGCGTCAGGCCGCAATTCAAAGCGGCTTAAAAAACGGCGTATCGATTTTTTTATGTGTAAATTTTCAAAAAAAAGGGCGGAACGGACAAGATGCAGTTTTGGTAGCAAAATAAAATCAGGTTCCGCGCTGTTCTCGGACAGATTCATCGACATTACCAAAAAACCGGCTTTCATTAATTCTGCGACAAAATCAGGGTTAAAATCCCCGGCGACACAAAAATCCTTGTCGTAGTCAGTCGCAAGAATAGCGTCTACGATTTTGCGGCAGTCGTCCGGCGGGGAGATATAAATATGACCGGAAAGGGTATAATTCAGGTACATGCGCTTGACCTTTCTTTGCCAATATAATAGACTAATATTCTAATTTTGTTTTTAACCTTATTTATAGGAGTATATATCATGAAGCGGACTTATCAACCCAGTAAAGTTAAGCGGAACCGTAAATTCGGCTTTCGCGCCCGTATGAAAGACAGGTGGGGGCGGCTTGTGCTAAAGCGCCGAAGGGCAAAGGGCCGGTATAAACTAACGGTTTCTGACGAGAAAAAACCTTATTAGCTGTAATAACGCCTCTTTCCGGTTTAAGCGGGAGGAGCATTTAAAGGGAAGGAGCGAAATCCGGAAGGTTTTTGAAAAAGGCAGACAATTTTTCTGTCAGGGCGCAAAACTTTATGTTTTAAAGAGCGATTTGCCCCATAACCGGATTTGTTTTACTTTCCCAAAAGGGTTCGGAAATGCAGTTGCCAGAAACCGCGCAAGACGCCTTGGGCGTGAGGCTTTTCGGCTGTTGAACAGCCGTCTTTTCTGCGGTAACGATTTAATACTGCTGGTCTATGTGGAAACCAATATGGCGCTTTCCGGCAGGATCAAACAATTTGAGTCCCTTTTTAACAAAGCCGGTTTATTGAAATGAAGAAGATAGCTTTACTTTTTATTCGTTTTTATCAGTACGCGGTGTCTCCCCATTTCCCTCCGGTTTGCAGGTATTATCCGTGCTGTTCGTCTTATGCTTACGAGGCGGTAAATAAATACGGTGTTCTGCGCGGCAGTTTTATGGCTGTCAGACGGCTTGTGCGGTGTCATCCTCTCCACGCGGGCGGATATGATCCTGTGCCTTAAATTATTTGTAAGGAAGTAAAATGGAAAAAAATACAATTTTAGCGGTGGTTCTTTCTACTCTTGTGCTTGTCGGTTTTTATGTGGTGCAGGGAGTATTCTTTCCTCGCGCGAAACCCGTTCAGCCGGAAGCTCAGCCGCCTGTAACGGCGGTTGCGCCTGAAACGGATTCGCAGGTTATCAAAAAAGACGGCAACCTGGCGGACGCGCAGGAAGTAGCGGCGCAGGGAGCAACGGCATCACAGCCGGATACGGACGCAGGTCCGCGTGAAGTAGAGCAAATAACGGTAGATACGGAATATATCACCGTCGTTCTTACCAATGCGGGCGGCAATGTTGTTTCATGGAAACTAAAAGATCATTTGGATAAAGATGAAAACGTTGACATGATCCTTTCAGGCGCGCAGTCAGCGCAGGCTTTTTCATTGGCGTTCGGCGGCATAGACGCCCAGCCTGTTACATCTTTGTTTTATGTAAATAAAATATCTGAATATTCAATAGAATTTTACCGCGACTTTTCAGACAATGCGGACGGAAGATTCCGCCTGATCAAACGGTACGATTTTAAGCCCAGGGATTATATGTTTGAGCTGACTGTAACTCTTGACGGCGGATATTTAATGTCTGGCTTTAATTTTGCAGGTAGCGCGTACACTCTTACATTCGGACCGCAAATTGGTCCCAAGTTTGAAAAACTTGATAACCGCTATGATTACCGCCACTACTTAACATTCGTAAACGGAAAAAGAAAAAACGCGAAGGTTAACGAGCTTATCGACACTCGTCCGTCGTGGGCGGCGATTTCCGGCAAGTATTTTACCTTTATCGCTATTCCCTATCTTGCGCAGTACAGCGTCTTTTTTTCTGACAAGCCGGAACAGGGTATACCTTCCGCTTCCAGATTTAGTATTGTTCGTCCAGCTATAAGCGTGTCTAAAGCCGCCGACACATACCGTTTTTATCTTGGACCTAAAACACAGGAAGCGCTTGCCGTCTATAATAACGGTAAAAACGAATTTGGACTTAAAGACACTCATCTTGAAGAAGCGGCAAGTACGCGCGGAATTTTGTCCCCGCTGGAAAGATTGTTAAAATGGCTTCTTTTAATTTTTTATAAAATAACACCTAACTACGGCGTTGCGATTATCCTGCTTACGCTGTTTATAAAGCTCCTCTTTTTCCCGCTTACAAAAAAAGGGTCGGAAGCCACTTTGAGGATGCAGGCGCTTGCTCCTAAAATAAAGGAAATACAGGAAAAATACAAAAACAACCCGCAGAAACAGCAAATTGAAATGGGAAATTTTTACAAGCAGGAAGGTTACAACCCCCTTTCAGGCTGTCTTCCAATGCTTTTGCAAATACCAGTTTTGTTCGCTATGTACAATTTGTTCAATAATCATTTTGATCTGCGCGGGGCGGGATTTATTCCCGGCTGGATACCGGACCTTTCCGTTCCCGAGTCTATCTGGAATTTCCCCGATGGTTTTAAACTGCCAATTTTACACTGGACGGCGCTTAGGGCTTTGCCGTTTATCTATGTCGGTTCGCAGTTAATCTACGGCAAAGTAACGCAAACGCCGGGACAACAGCAAAATACCGGACAGATGAAAATGATGTTATACGTCATGCCGATAGCGTTCTTCTTTATACTTTATGATGTGCCGTCAGGGTTATTGATATACTGGATTTTTTCTAACATTCTTACGCTGGTACAGCAGTTGATAATAAACAAGTACATTCTGGCAAAGAAAGAACAAACTTCCGCGCTACAAACGGAAGAAAAGAATGTTATAGCGCCCAAAAAAAAGAAAAACAGGTAGTCCTGGAATATGTTTTTGGGATTATCCGAAAATAGATAAGGAGATACTTATGGAATATGAATTTGAAGGAAAAACAGAAAAAGAGGCAATTGACAACGCGGCGAAAGAACTTGGTCTTGAAAAAGACGATTTTGACGTCGAGATTCTGGAAACCCAGAAAAACGGTCTTTTCAAGAAAGGCTTTGTACGAATAAGGGTTCATACGGGAAACACGCTTTCTTCAAGCGGTTTTTCAGGCAAGGATGAAACGGAAACGAGGCATAGAACCGGGACAAATAAGGCAATTTTCGGGGAGCCGGCGCCGCAAAATGAATTTGAAGAAAAAATGACGGAATTTACAACCGGCATTATCGAAAGAATGGGCTATCCCGGTAAAGTTACTGTTCTGTTCAGGGAGAAGCATAAGATTGGGATAAAAATCGACTCCGAACATTCATCGATCCTGATTGGGAAAAAAGGCAAAAATCTTGATGCGCTACAGCTCTTGTTAAATATTTACGCCGGAAAGATAGGCAGGGACGATATGCGCGTAATCCTTGATACCGAAAATTACCGTATACGCAGGGAAGAATCCCTTGTGCGTCTTGCGTATAACGTAGCGGAAAAAGTACGCGAAAACAAAGATTCCATTCTGCTTGAACCAATGAATCCATTTGACAGATGGCTTATCCATACAACATTAAATGATATAAATGATGTTGAAACCAAAAGCGAAGGAGATGGTTTATATAAACAGGTAAGGGTGTTTTACCGCGGATTAAAGTAAATGAAGCGCAGATTTGCTCTTTTAGTTTTATTCACTTTTGCTGTTTCCTGTGTTTTTTCAATCCCGCTTGAGGAACTGACAGGGGCTGAAAATGCCGCCCGTCTGCGTTCAGGCTCTGTTTCCGAAACGCAATTAGGAAAACCGGTGTTAAAATTACTGCCTGTTTTGCCGGAATTACGGCAAATTGCCGCAGATTCCATGTCTTCCCTTGAGCCTACTGTAACGGTTGAAACTCTGTATCTTTATAAAAAACAAGATTCCTCTTCTGCCTGGAACGACACACGGCGAGCGGCTTTATTCAATCAAATGCTGGCTATAAGCACGCTTACAGGAATTGAATATTTTTCCGCCAGCCGCAATAAAATGAGAACTTTTTACGAATATTCCGCCGTGATAGATGATCCTTCAACCAAAAAACCGCTGTCCGACCCCGTTTTTGAACAGCCTCCCGCCAAATATACGCTGTACGCAAGGCAAAAAGACCTTACTTTTGGCGATAATATCTACCGTTACGATTATACGGCGGCAAAAGACGCTTTATTTTTCATTCAGGAGAATATAACCCCCCTTAATTACGGAATAATCACCGCTGTAGGCAAAAACAGACTAAAATCGGTATTGGCGGTAGTTGATTGCGGCGATTTTCTGTTAATTTACGCCGTTTCCATGGCAAAAGCCGTATCTCTGCCCGGAATGACGGACAGGATAGGTAATTCTTTCAGAAACCGCGCGGACGCGGTCTATAAATGGTTTGTTTCAGGCGCTGATAAGGTTTTTTAGAATTGTTTATTTTTGTTATACGATTGAAGAAAATGACAGAATTTGCCGAAATTATTAATATATAGTATATTTAATGTAAGGAAGGATGGTAAAAACATGAGGTTATTAACCAGGTCTGATTTTGACGGACTGGCTTGTGGGGCGCTTTTAGTATATTTGGGACTCATTGATGAATGGAAATTTGTCCATCCAAAAGACATTCAAGATGGTCTAATTGAAGCCACGGATAACGATATATTGGCGAATATTCCCTACATTAAGGGCTGTAAATTGTGGTTTGACCATCATTCCAGCGAATCAGAAAGATTGGGAAAAAATGTTTATTTTGAGGGAGTATCAAAACCCGCCCCAAGTTGCGCAAGGGTAGTTTATGAATATTACGGCGGCGATGCTAAACTGGGTAAATTTGCGGAGATGATTCACTATGTGGACAAAGTGGATTCCGGCGATCTTACTCCCGATGAAATCCTTGATCCCAAAGGCTGGGTTCTTCTTGGTTTCCTTATGGACCCGCGTACCGGTCTTGGCCGTTTTAGAAATTTTACAATCAGCAACTACGATCTAATGAAAGAGTTAGCTTTAGCTTGCACCGAAAAAAATATTAATGAAATACTTGCCATGCCGGACGTAAAAGAACGTTTGGATTTGTATTTTGAACAGACAAGCAATTATAAAGAGATGGTTCTTAAATACGCCAAAGCCGTTGGTAATGTTATTATGATAGACCTGCGGAATGTGGAAACAATATATGCCGGAAACAGGTTTTTCATTTACACGCTTTTTCCTGAACAAAATATTTCAATCTGGGTTGTGGACGGCAGGAATAAAGCAAATGTCGCCGTTACTGTAGGATACAGCATTATAAACCGTACCGCGACAGTAGATGTCGGCGCTCTTTTACTTTATTATGGCGGCGGCGGTCACAGGCAGGTAGGAACCTGTCAGGTCCCTTACGATGATGCCGACAAAGTAATTGCCGAAATTCTGGAAAAGTTAAAACATTAATATATAGTATATATTTTATTTCTAATACACCTTGCTAATATTTTGAAAAATTTGTATAATGCTAAGGTATGCTGGAAAAAGAAGTTACAATTTTACTTTCTAAAGTTTTAAAACAGCCTGGTGGAAAGAACTATAAGCAAATAGTTGATATTATGCTGGAGATAAATACTCCCATTATATGTGTAAAAAAATCTTCACAAAACAAACGGATTATGCCGTTTAAGTCTTTGTACGACAGCAACGAAAATTTCTGGCAACAGGACAGCAGTTGGGAATATTCACTTGCAAAAGAATCTCTGGATAAAATCAAGGAAGAGGTTATTGCCAGAAAGGGCTCATGGATAGATGATATAGACATAGAAACAAACGAAAAAAATAATGCAAAGCCAAATCCTAAAACCAATGATAAAGATATTGAGAAATTAGAAGTTCAGGTTGGGTATGGAAGCGAATATAAAAACTTTGCCGATATGTCCACTCCTGAGAAAGTTGATCGGCTTAACAAAAACAAGCAAAAGTTAAACGAGCTTCTTGCTCTAAAAAACAAAGACACGGAAGTTATTACCGAAGCTCTTGTAGATACTACAAAAGACGCCGCATTGATAAATCATACGGCGCTGGTCGATGCTATACGGCTTGGAGATGATGAAGCAAAAAAACTTACGCAAGATGTGGTAGATTCTACTCACGAAATGGTAAAGTCGTCAGCCATGCTTTTAACCTCGGATATATTTAATAACGAATTAATAAATACACTGGTAAAAAAATCCAACGGTACTATTGTCCAGCACATGACAAGAGTGTACATTCACGGAATTGCGTTTCTTTCGTATTACAATAATCTTGTTTCAACGTCCAGCGCTATACAAAAACTGCGTATTTCTTTTCAAGCAAGGAAATCCAAATACCGCGATTTTTATCATAAACTGCTTCCGCATGTTGATTTAGACGAGCTTTCTCTGGAGCGCGTTTTTTACGGCGGCATGAGGGCAATCCCGCGGGATGACTATTTTAAGTGGGCTGTGGGTTTTCTTATTCACGATATAGGAAAGGCGGCCAATGTTGAGTATCATGAAGGAGAAGCCAGCTATGACCGCAACATTGTAATAGATCACGTAAAACAGGGATATAAGTCCGTCATGAACAAGACAAACTATCCTATGGAAGCGAGTCTTATTATAGGTTACCATCACGAGTATTACGGCGACCCTGCGGGTTACGGTTTTTTCCGCGCGTTTCTTCAACAATACAAAAAACAAAACCCGGAAGCGCATCAGGATTATTGTATTTCCTATGATCTTGAGCCTGTTTTAGATTATCATGTTCTTGCTTATTTTCCGGCAAAGGTTTTGGAAATAATAGATGTTTATGACAGCGTTACCGATCCTAACCGTGTTTACCGAAAGGCAATGACTCCTGAAGAGGCGCTTGCCATGATGCGCGAAGACTTTATCGAGAAACATCATAAGTTAGATTATGTTCTTTTTGATATTTTTGACTCATTTATCAGGGAACAGCAAAAACACTTAAACAAATGATTTTTTTAGCAGTTCTAAGTCCAGTTCTGGATACACAGGGAAACGGTCCAGCAAATTTTTCACACGTTTAATAACCGCTTCTTTTACGCCCGCGTTAATGTCGTATTTTGCCTTGCTGTTTTTTGAGGGGTCTTTCTTGTCCCGCGACTGGGTCGTCCCCTTTATCACTTCGGCAATCAGAGCGCCAAGTTCTGTCATTTCCGCCTTGCCCATTCCAAGACTTGTAACAGCCGCCGTTCCAAGTCTTATTCCAGATGTATACCACGGGCCGTTTGGATCGCGCGGAAGACTGTTGCGGTTAAGCGTTATGTAACACTCATGCAGAGCGCTTTCCGCCTGTCTGCCCGTAAGGCCGTTTTTGTGAACATTTATCAGAATCAGATGATTGTCAGTTCCGCCTGTAAGCACGTCCAGCCCGTTTTCGATACAAGAGGCGGCAAGTGCTTGGCAGTTGTCAACGATATTTTGCGCATACTGCCTGAACCCGGGAAGAGACGCCTCGCGGAAAGCAACAGCCTTTGCCGCTATAACATGTGGCAGAGGACCGCCCATAGTAAGCGGACAGCCTTTGTCCAAAGATTCGGCAAATTCGGAAGTAGAAAGTACAATTCCGGCGCGCGGACCGCGCAATGTTTTGTGGGTTGTGCTTGTAACAACATGCGCATAGGGTATTGGATCAAACTCGCCTGTAAAAACCTTGCCAGCTACAAGACCGGCAAAATGCGCCATGTCTACCATAAAGACAGCGCCGGATTTGTCGGCAATTTCCCTCATGCGTTTAAAGTTGATTTTTCTCGGATACGCTGAATATCCGGCAAGAAGGATAAGAGGACGCAATTCCAGCGCTTGTTTTTCAATTTGGTCGTAATCAAGAAGACCGTCTTTTTCGGAAACCGAATAACCGTGAACGTCAAATATACGGCTGGAAATATTGTTCCGGTAACCGTGCGTTAAATGTCCGCCGGAATAGTAATCAAGCCCCAAGAGACGCTGGTTCCCAAGTGAGGCTTTTAACTCTTTCCATTGGGAGTCGGTAAGATTGTAAAGGTTGGTTTCGTTCCATTTTTCCAGCGCCGGATTTTCTACGCGGGTAGTGAGTATCGCCCAGTATGCGAGCAGGTTCGCGTCCGCCCCGCAGTGTGGCTGAACATTGGCGTACTGCGCGCCAAAGAGCTTGCAGGCTTCTTCCGCTGTAAGAGCCTCGATTGCGTCTACGTTTTCGTTTCCAGCGTAAAACCGGTGGTTAGGGACACCCTCGGCATATTTGTCGGTTAAGAGATTTCCCATGGCAAGCTGTACCGCAATAGAGCAGTAATTTTCGCTTGCGATTAGCTTTACTCTTTTACGCTGGTTTTCAAGTTCCTTTACAATAGAGGAAGCGATTTCCGGGGTTACTTTGGCAACTTCTGTTAAATTGCAAAGGTATGCTAAAAGGTTTGTGTTTATTTTTTCCGGCGAAACGGCGGCAAGATACGCCGCGACAGGGTTTTTACTCATGGGTTAAGGATACAGGAAATGCGGGGATTATTTCAAGGCATACATCTTGCGTTTCTAAAATGAGGCGCTGATTCCAACGTCAACGAACCATGGAAACCCTCTTCCGGTAATGACGTTAGAAAATTTCCATGCCCCAAAGACGAATGGTTCAACAGATACGGGGATTTTTACAAACGGGAAAAAAGATGTTTTAATGCCAAGCTTTAACCCCAAAGACTGGGAAAGATGAAAATTGTTTATCTTTATTCCTTCGGCGTCGGGGTGACCTTTGCTGTCATAAATTTGATTTCTTACCGAAAGACTGCCGAAAAATCTGTTGAAGTAAAGATGAGAAATATTTTTTTGTATCTCCAAAGAAAATAAACCTATGCCAATTTCGCCGCCGCCAAGCCAGAGAAGATCAAGACCGGAGAGATTAGGGTATTCTTTCAGGGCAAGCCCCTCAATCGCCGTTGAGCTAAAAGTGTTTGATACGCCGTGCAGATTCATTCCCCTTTCGTCATAAGCGCCAAAAAGAGTAAAGGACAGCGGAAATCTGGTTCTTGTACTTACGCGGAAAATCAAATCCATGCGCGGTTCAAAACTGTCAGTAAGGCTTGCGCCGCTGAATTGTAAACTTGCCCTGCGGTACGAAAATACAAAACCTGTTTGCATATAAAAACCACTTCCCGTTTTTTCCCATTCATAGGCGCTTTTTCCGTTTCCATAACCGGCATTACGGACATAGCCGCCGCCAAGTAAAATTTGATTATTCCACTGATCCCCTGTCCAATTTAAACTGCCTGTAATACTGGCGTTGGTATAACGGTATATGTCATCTCCGTCTTCCATTACCTTGTCGGAAAAATTTAACGTAATGGGAAAACCCATGCTGGTATTTTGCCAAGAAAACCGGTCTACCATAGCCATTTTATATGGGGCATCGTAGTAAACCAAAAAATAGATCAGATTCCTGTCGGGAGGGTCCGCCATTACCGAAAAGATTCCGCCGCCGTCCAGTCTTAATAAAGGATCGCCGTCAGAAAAAACACGGATCAAGGGCATGGGAAACCATAGCTTAAACGGATTCATGTAGCGAAGTCCAATGTACGGTTTTGAGGGACCGTCGTACGGCGGCTCGTTTACCGTCGCCAATTCAGCCGGCGGCTCATTTTCCGTTTTGTAATTTTGGCTGTCCAGTTTAACCAGCCGCAAATCGATGCGGTTTCCGGAAAAGGAATCGGCAGGTTCGGGAAAGCGCATAAGGCTGTTACGCGAGACAAACGTCGCAAAATAATAGACACTGCCATTTGCAGAAACAGGATTAAAAACGCCGCCTGAAAATTCCCTGCAGTTAAAGACTGCTTGCATTGTTTCAAGATCGATAACTGCGAGTTTATACATTTTGTCGTCGGAATTATAACTAAAAAATAATTTCCCTTGCGAAACGCCAAGACCGCGTATATATGCCCAGTATTTATTGTCATCTAATTTGTTCTCGATTTTAAAAAGTTCCCGCGAAACATAATTGTAAAGCCACAGTTCCCTTTTTCCGTCTCGCCCAGCGATAAATACAATACGGTCGTTATCAACGGCCTGAGGACCTGAAAACATAAGGTTTTCATTTCCGGTAAAAAGAACTTCGCTTTCACCTTTAAAGTTTTCGTATACGATAAGGGTATTGTGCAGATCGGAACGAAGCCCTATAACTCCGTCCCTGAAATAACGCGCCCTGGCGAGTCCTTTAATAGTCCTTCCTGTTTTATGTCCGTTTTTTGTTCTATGTTCGGTAACAATCGCGCCGGCACGGTCCTCAATATAACGATAACCGGACAACAGCATAACTTTTCCGTCCGCCGAAACATCAATATCATACGCGCCGGACGCCGCGTTAAAAGTTTTCGTCTTTCCGGTCAAAGTATCATAGACGCCTATTTTTGCTGATGAGTTTTCGATAAAATAAAGTTTGTTTTCTTTTGAAACTAAACCGCTGGTAAAATACTCTCTTTCGGAAAAATAATTGTACTTTTTGGGAGAAAGTTCGTTTTCGTTAATTTCCATTTCGTCCAAAACAAACAAAGCGCTGAATTCTTTCCATGCGTCTAAAAAATCAATATCGTACACTTTTTTGAATATACGGTAATAGTCTGACCGGTATACAAAAAAAGAAAACGCTGCATCATTTCCCATTTTCTGCCAAAGCTGAGCGTACTTTTCCATGCCGTAATTTTGTATCAGCCATTGCGAAAAAAGCCCGCCGTATTCATACCAGTAACCATTGGGACGCATTGGACGGTCATAAACGCCGCTGGCCTGAAAAGGCGTGAGAAACTTATTTTCATACACAGCCTGCCGCAGGTATTGTTTAGTGCGCGGATCATTCGCTCTGCCTGTACCGTTGCGGCTTTCAAAACTGACTGTAACTCCTTCCACCATAAATTGAGGCGCTAATAAATAAGCGGGGGAATAAAAGTTTCCAAAAACCTTATGCCAAAACTTATATTGCGGCGCTCTTGAGTTCAGGGAAACCGCGTGGGTCAGTTCATGCAAAAAAAGATTTTCAAGATTATTCTTAAAACTGGTCCATTCAATATCAAGCGGCGTATCATAAAGTACAATATGATTAAAAATCATACTGTAATAACCGTTAAACATATCTGTATGAGGCGATAAAGATACAGGAATACGGCCGGGAACCTCAATTCCAAGCAGGGAGCTTACATGATCATAGACGCGGTCGGCATAACCAGCCAAAATGCGGGCTGACGATTCTGATTCTTTTGGAAAGACAATTTCAAAATGCTCTGTCTGAATAACCCTAAAAAAAGTAAATGGTTTGTAAAGCGCGTTTTGAGCAAACACATCAGCCGAAACAAAAACAAAAAGCGCAAGTGTAAATCGCAGTGCGCAAGAAAACCCGCGGCTCATTTTACAGCCCTCGGACAATCCTTATCACTATGTCTGCGGAATGTTTGGATGCTACCGGCAGGAATTCAGCAAAACTTACAGTTGACTGCGTGCCAGCAACATCTGAAAGCGCGCGTATGACAAGGGCGGGAACGGAAAAAAGACGGCAACAATGCGCGATAGCCGCCCCTTCCATTTCAACAGCGGCAATGTCAGGAAAAATCCTGCGTACTTCCGCTATGCGTTCCGGCTCGTGCATAAAAACATCGCCCGATCCTATTATGCCCCTGCAATGATTAAAAGACGGGGGAAGGGCGTTTTCCTGCTTTAACTCGTCAACCGCGTCTTCCGCTAGTTTTACAAGTTTTTCATCTGCCGGAAAAACTTGCGGCTGACCTGGAAGCTGACCGGGGGCGTATTTAAACGCGGTAACATCGACATCGTGGTAAACAAGTCCGGTGGATATAACGGCGTCTCCGACTTTCAGCAACGGCTCAATGCCGCCTGCGGAACCGGTATTGATAACGCATACGGGGTTAAACTGTTTAATAAGCAGAGCGCAACCCACCGCGGCGTTCACCTTGCCGATTCCACAGCACAACAGTGTAACATCTTTTCCCTCAATTTTGCCGGTGTAAAATTCAAAACCGCCTATTTTTTGAGTTTCAAATTCTCCCATTGCGCCGCATAGAATACTTAACTCTTTTTCCATTGCCGCTATAATGCCAATCATATTAACCTGCCGGGTGTATGTGTGTAATTTCGGGATTCCACGTAGTACAACGGTTTCGTCCCTGCTGTTTCGATGTATACAGCGCATCGTCTGCACGGCGGATAATGGTATTTACATCAACGCCGGAATTTTGATCAAAAGTATAAATCCCCAAACTGATTGTAACCTGCGGCAATGGAACGTCCCAGGTGACTTTCATATCCGCGACATTGACCCGCAGACGTTCTGCAACACTCCACGCCGTCGGTTGATCTGTGTTGGGTAAAAGCACTGTAAATTCCTCGCCGCCAAAACGGGACGGAATATCGTCGTTTCGCACCCCCTTCTTTATTACTTGGGCAAGGTGTTCAAGAACTTTGTCTCCGGCAAGATGACCGTATGAGTCGTTAAAATTTTTAAACTTATCCACGTCTATTACTACAATTGTAGAACAATGCTTATTGCGTTTTGTGCGGGAAACTTCTTCCGTAAGACGGGCAAGGAAAAAGCCGTGATTATACAGCCCTGTTTTTACATCGCGAAGTGAATGTTCATAATGCAGATGGTTTTTGATTCCCTGAGATACAAAAGACATTAGCTGGCGGAGAAAAAACAATTCGTCGTTGTTGTATTCTTCATCAATATTTTTTTTGCCGATTAAGATTAATCCGTATAATCCAAAGGGACCAAGAATCGGAACAACGATTTCTGTTTGTATATCCCTGTATGGCTTTACAATTTCTTCGTTATTTAAAAAGCTTATCAAAAAATCAAGCTTTACCGGTTTGGGGTTTTGCCTGAAAAACGCTTCTAACGGCGTTATGCTGTCTATATTTAAATTCAAGTTTACAGGTTTATAATTTTTGTAAGCCTTAATTGTAATATCTTCCCTTGTCTGAACCGGTTTCCATAAAAACGCGAGAAACGACGGCAAAAAATGATCCGATATTTGATAAACTGTAGAATCCATTATTTCATCAATGTTGATATGGTTAAAAATATCCAGGCCTCTTACAAGAAGGCTTCTGTAATTGTTTACTACCCGGTTCATGGATTCCAGATAATCTAAAACTCCGATATTTTTAAGTAACTCTGCGTTTTCCATTATTTTGGAATTGGAAAGAAAGTCGTTTTTGTTGCCGTCTTCTTCTAAAAAAATATCATGCATTATTTTCCTCAGGTAATAGAAAAATATTCACTAATCGGCGTACGCCAATCAGAGCTGTTATCCTTTGCTTCCCACTCTATTATTCTCTTTATTATAAAGTCCCTTACATCCGGCGGGTTATTATAGTGGACTACTCCAAAACGTCCGCCGCCTATGTAACAGACAGCGTCATTTGTTTCCAGAGATACCATTTCTGTAACCCGTCCAAGTACACAGTCGAAGTGAATGGGACGGCCTGTATCTTTGTCCGCAATGGCACATGTAATGTCTTTTATTGGTTTCCCGCACCATGGGCAGTCCGGAGTAATGTCTTGGTAATCTGGGGGAACCGGCGCTGTCCACTGAAGCCGCTCGTACATAGAGGCTCTTTCATATTTTTCGCCGGCAAAAAAGTTGTCGGTATTTCTTTTCCTGTCGTGTTTTTGAGAGTCGTCTTTTCGTCCGGAATAACGATGCCGGGGTCTGTGGTTATTTCCGCTTTTTCCGTTGCCGCTCATGACGTTCCGCCTCCTGAGTTAAATCCATCAATTCATTACTCAGTACCATAGCCAGTCTTTGGATAGCGGCATGAAGATAGCCTTCGTCATTTACGCGCCGCCTTAATAATTCCAGTTTTCTGGTATTCATAGCCTGTTCCATTATAATACACGCTCCGTGAAGGCTGACGCAAGATGGGTAACTGAATTTTTATTAATGAATACAACGTCAAAGCGAATCGCCATATTACTATATTTTCGATTTTCGGATAAAAAATAATTAGCAGTTTTGATGATTTTTTGCTGTTTTTGGGCATTTATGCCGTATTGAAGGTCTTCCATGCCATAGACCGACCATGCCTTAACTTCCACAAAAACGACTGTTTCCCCGTCAAGAGCGACAATATCAACTTCGCCCTCTTTAGAACGCACGTTTTTAGCGATTATTTTCATTCCTGCGGATTCCAGAGCGGCGGCGGCCTGCTCCTCTCCTTTTTTACCGGAACTTACTTTATTCATCTGTACCGGCAAATTCAGCCGGGTCTATCGCTTTTTTTATAAAAAGGGTTTTTTTGACAAGAAGATCGATGACTTCTCCCTTTCCTGATTTAAAGACTTTGCCGGTTTTATCCATTAGCAGTTCCACTACAGGACGCAGTGGGGCGTTGCTGTTTACGGATAAAACTCTTGCTACAGATTCGTCATTTAGCCGTATTATTGAACCTATGGGATATATGCCCATGATTTTTGTAAAAGCCATGATTACCGCAGGATCAAAACGGCGCGCGTTGTCCGCAAGCATGTTCTTAATAGCCTGATAACCTACCATGGATTCGCGGTAGGACTTCTTGCTGACCATAGCTTCAAAAGCGTCGGCTACGGATACAATTCTGGCTCCCATATCAATAGCCTGTCCGCTCAAGTGGTCGGGATAGCCGTTACCGTCCCAGCGTTCATGGTGATGAAGGGCTATTAAATTCACTTCTTGATTGCCAAACAGTTCTTTGGAAACAATTTTAGATGAATGAAGAGGGTGACTTTTTATCTGTTCAAATTCCGCGTCTGAAAGCCCGCCTTTTTTTTCTGTGATACCCTTTGATAATCTGAACATTCCGACATCATGGAGGAGCGCGCCGGAGACAATATTGCTAATTTTATGGTTTGGCAGATGAAGTTCATTTGCGGTTAATGCCGAAAGAATTGCCGTATTAACTGAACTTTTTGCCAGTTCCTTGCCTTCTACCTCGCCGCCTAGAATATAACCGATAAAATTATTCGGGTATTCTCTTAAATCTTTAAGAAGCTGAGCGCCGATATTATCGACTACGCGCATCTCCATATCTACACCGTTCTTTATTCCTATAAACACACTGTCAAGTTTTTCTATAAGTGATTTATACGCGCGATATTGGCTTGAATTTTGCTTGACATCGCTAATTGAAATTTGTACATCGCCTAAATCTGCGGGTTCAGAAGAGGCGGCCTGTATAGCCGCAGACGCTATTTCTTCATCGGAAAGGGCGTATCCTTCTGTCGAAACAGCCTCAATGCCCCATGTATAAAGAAAATCAATATCCCGCTGAAGCAGAGGAATCATGGCTGGTACTAGTAAGCTACTGCCTTCCGAATAGACCGGCGCGGAAAAAACCTGCCCTGCCCTTAATGTATCAGTATTAATTTTATTCATCGTTCATCCTTCCGAATAATAATTCAAAAACTTAGAGCCTTGTTATAAATTTCGGTATAAAACTATTATAAGTTTATAAGTAATAACACTATAGTAGAAACCTGTTAAAAATATGTGTTTTATAAGAAAACATTAGGAAATTTCACTGGGATAGACGGGCAATTTCGTCCCTAATCGCCGCCGCTTGCTCAAATTCAAGATTTTTCGCGTGTTCAAGCATCTCGCCCTCCAGAGCCTTAATCAACTGTTTGCGCTGTGCGGGTATTAGCGTATTAAACGACTTTTTAAGCACTTCGACCGTACTTGCCGCTGTCTCATCGGCTTCCTCGATATGGCGGGTCAGTATTTCCGCGATTGCTTTTTTGACCGTCGCGGGCGTTATGCCGTGTTTTTTGTTATAGGCGATCTGTATTTCTCTTCTGCGGTTGGTTTCGGCAATAGCCTTTTCCATCGCCTCGCTCATGCGATCGGCGTACATGATAACCTTTCCGGCGGCATTACGCGCCGCCCGCCCGATAATTTGTACAAGGCTTGTAAGCGACCGCAAAAAGCCAATCTTGTCCGCGTCTAAAATCGCTATAAACGAAACTTCCGGCAGATCAATGCCTTCGCGTAACAGGTTAATCCCGACAAGTATGTCAAAATCGCCCTGCCGCAACTGGGTAAGAATTTCCACCCTCTCGATTGTTTCAACCTCGCTGTGAATGTAGCGGACTTTCAATCCAAGACCGGTAAGGTAATCGGTTAAATCTTCCGCCATTTTTTTTGTCAGGGTAAGGATAAGCGAGCGCTCTCCGGCCTTGATCCGTTTCTGCACTTCGCCGTAAATGTCCTCCATTTGCCCTTCGCTTGCCCGTACTTCGATTTCAGGGTCTAATAGGCCGGTTGGACGGATTAACTGCTGAACCACCCGCGCCGACTGCTCAATTTCGGTCTTGCCTGGCGTGGCGGAGACAAAAACAGTCTTGTCCAGCCGCTCGACAAATTCGTCGTAGCGAAGGGGGCGGTTGTCCAAAGCGCATGGCAGGCGGAAACCGTATTCAACAAGGTTTTGTTTGCGACTGTGATCGCCAGCATACATCGCGCCTAACTGCGGAAGTGTAACGTGGCTTTCGTCGATGAACGTAAGATGTTCCTTTGGCAGATAATCGACAAGAGTGTCAGGCGATTCGCCCGGTTTGCGCCCTGCCAAAATCGCGGAATAATTTTCTATGCCAGAACAGTAGCCCATTTCCGTAAGCATTTCGATGTCGTATTCAACGCGGGCTTTAAGCCGTTCCGCTTCCCGTATTTTTCCGTTTGCCTTAAAAAACTCCAGCCTTTCTTTTAACTCTTTCCTGATTGCACCTAACGCATTTTGAACCATGTCTGCCGGCATGACGAACTGTTTTGCGGGATAAATGAGCGCGTGATCGATTTCTTCAAGTATTTCGCCTGAAACCGGATCGAACCGCCTTATGCGTTCGACAACATCCCAGTCAAGATCGATGCGGTAGGCTTCTTCCATGTAGGCGGGAAAAATTTCCAGCGTGTCGCCACGCCTGCGGAAGCGTCCGCGCTCAAGAACGGCGTCATTGCGTTCGTATTGCAGTTCAACAAAACGGCGGATTAGCGCGTCAACATCGATGGTTTCGCCTTTTGAACATGTGGCGGTCATCTTTCGGTACACTTCCGGCGTAACCATGCCGTAGATACATGACACTGTCGCCACAATGATAACGTCCTCGCGTTCCATCATGCTTCTTGCCGCAGACAGTCTCATTCGCTCGATCTCGTCGTTTATGGACGCGTCTTTTTCGATATAAAGGTCTCTGCTTGCGACATACGCTTCCGGCTGGTAATAATCGTAGTAGGAGACAAAATACTCAACCGCGTTATCCGGAAAAAATCCTTTGAACTCGCGGTAAAGCTGGGCGGCAAGCGTTTTGTTGTGGCTGACAATCAATGTGGGCATTTGCACTTTTTCGATTAACTTTGCCATAGTGAAGGTTTTGCCCGAACCTGTAACGCCCTGCAATGTCTGGTATTTGTCTCCCGCCCTGATACCGTCCGCAAGCGCCGCTATCGCCTCGCCCTGGTCGCCCGCCGGTTTGAAAGGGGACACTACTTTGAATTTACGCATAAATCAGTTTCTATTAATATCACAGAATTTTTGTATTGGCAATTACAGTGTTCTTGCATAAAATAGAGATATGAAATTAACAATGGAAAAAGAAGTCCAGGACGCTATCGCTAAAGAAGGCATTATTGCGGTTCTGGAAATTGAAAACGAGCAGAACGCGCCTTCTGTTGCAAAGGCGTTACTTGAAGGCGGAGTTACAGTAATCGAGCTTGCACTGCGCACGCATGCGGCAATCCCTTCAATTTTACGGATCGCGAAAGAAGTTCCGCAGATGTATATAGGAGTTGGCACTATAATTGAGACGGGACAGTCTGCAATGTTAAAAAAAATTGAAAATGTGCGCTTCGGTGTTTCTCCTGGAATAAATCCTGAAATTGTCAAAGAAGCGATTTCTGTTGATTTACCTTTTGCGCCCGGCATTGCGACTCCAAGCGAGCTGGAGCAGGCAATTTCTCTTAACTGCCGCGTTGTCAAACTTTTCCCCGCGGAAGGCATGGGGGGATTAAGCTATCTAAAAAATATCAACGCCCCCTATAATCACTTAGAGATAAAATATATTCCATTAGGGGGCGTCTCCGTAAACAACCTTGCCAATTACGCGAAATTCAGCCCCGTGCTTGCAGTCGGCGGAAGCTGGATAGCGAACAAAGAACTGATCAATGCCAAAGACTGGGGCGGAATTACCAAAAGGGCTAAAGAGGCGAAGAATATTTGGAACGGCGAAAGGTAGAGTAATAGAAATTTTACCACGAACCAACACGAACAAGGGAATAGAAGAACCTCTCGCGGAAGCGTAGCCCCTTTGGTTTGAGTTGGGTGTCTCACAAGTCCTGCAAGAATACTTTTCTATTGACAGCTGTTCGGAAAACTGAAGTTTCCGAACAACTCTAATATAACAAACAGCAACCCCTGCGTCTTTGCGTCTCCGCGCCTCTGCGAGATGTCTTTTCCGAAACAGCGCAGACGCGATATTACCTTGTTCGTTGGAAAAAAATTCCCCCGTAAAGTAAAGCGCCATTCATCTGCGCTCATATATATAGTATCCAATGTTGAAATGTTGGATACAGGAGTTTTTATGAGTGTGATGGCTTATATGCCCTACGGGGCGGGCGGAATTATTATCCGGGTTGAAGCGGATATTAGAAGGGGCATTCCTGGCGTTGATATTACCGGACTCGCGGAAGGCGCAGTAAGGGAAGCGCGGGACAGGGTGCGGGCGGCGTTCAGAAATTCAGGGTTCAGTTTTCCTATGGACAGGATATTGATAAACCTCGCGCCGGCTGGACTAAAAAAAGACGGAGCCGCGCTTGATTTGCCGATAGCCTTGTCGGTTATGTCAGCGGCCGGGATCGCACCTGTTACGGGAAATCTTCTGGTAATGGGCGAACTTGAGCTTTCAGGAAAAATAAGACCGGTGCGTGGAGTGCTTTCCGCCATTGCCGCCGGATTGTCCGAAGGTATTAACGAGTTTATCGTCCCTGCTGAAAATGCGGGAGAGGCGGCTATTCTTGCGCAAAGGGGCGCGCGTTTTAACGCCGCGGAAAATTTACAAGAAGCGGTTGACGCGCTTTTTATAAGGGAGAGAACAGGCTCTCTCCCTGAATTATTTGACGCGCCCTCCCCTGCGGCAACTAACACAGACGGCGCTTTCGGCATTTTCGCAGAGGGCGATTTTTCCGAAGTGCGCGGACAGACTGTTTACAAACGCGCTCTGGAAATTGCCGCCGCCGGAGGGCATAACGTGCTGGTCTTTGGACCGCCTGGCGCGGGAAAGACAATGCTGGCGCGCCGTATGACTTCTATAATGGCTCCGCTTACCCCTGACGAGGCAGTCGAAGTAACGCGCCTTTACAGCCTTGCCGGACCCCTTGTAAACAACAGCGACCGTTATTCGCAACGTTATATCGACCGCCTGATAACAAACGCGCCGTTCCGCGCCCCGCACCATTCGGCCAGCGCGGAGGGCATTCTTGGCGGCGGCAGAAATCCGCGCCCGGGAGAAATCAGCCTTGCCCACTTCGGCGTGCTTTTTCTTGACGAAGCGCCGGAATTTAAAATCAATGTACTGCAGGCTCTCCGCGAACCGCTGGAAGACAGGGTGATAAGCATTTCCAGGGCAGAAGGTCCCGTACGCCTGCCCGCGCAATTTCAAATGCTGATGACGGCAAATTCCTGCCCCTGCGGACGGCTCGGTATCCGCGAAACAGATCACGCTTGTTTCTGCTCACCGGAAGAAATCAACCGGTACTGGCGCAAGTTCAGCGGCGCTCTTCTGGACAGGGTAGAAATCCGCGTCGCTGTCCTTCCGCCAAAAATTGAGGAAATGGGCGGGACAGGCAAAAACACCAAAATCGAAGAAAAAAGCGCCGTTGTTGCGCAGAGGGTCATGGCGGCGGTGGAAATACAGCGCTTGCGTTTTAAAGGGACAGAAATCCGCCGAAACGCCATGCTAACCGCCGGAAAAACCGCCGACTTTTGTCCAATGAGCGAAAAAGCGGAAAGCGCCCTTCACACAGCAATTTCAAAAATGGGGCTTTCCGGCAGGGCTTTTCATGGGATTTTGCGCGTAGCCAGAACAATAGCCGACCTTGAGGGCAGGGAAATCATAGAAACAGAACATATTCTCGAGGCTGTCTATCACCGCCGTCTAGGGGAAGACCCTTGGGAAATTTTATCAGTTTTAAGTTAGTCAGCGTAAAGACGAATGTCAATACAAAATATATTGACAAATGTATTGACAAAAAATTAATGGAGGAGTATAATGAAAATAAGGTTTGAGTGGGACGAGAAGAAAAACGCCAAAAACAAAAGGAAACACGGGGTTTCTTTTAAAAACGCAAAAAGGGTTTTCTTCGATCCTAAACGCTTTGAAGAATTTGACAGAAAACACAGTTTTTTTGAAGAGCGGTGGATAACTGTTGGTTTTTCAGATTTGATTTGGCTTACAGTTGTGTTTACGGAAAGAAATGGCTATGTCAGAATAATTTCTGCCAGAAATGCAAATAAAAAAGAAGAGGAGGCGTATTTTTATGGGTATTGTTAGAACAATCTCAGATGGAACTGAACCATTAACGGAAGAAGATTTACAAGAGTTGGAGGCCTTAAAAACCAGACCTATAGATTACAGTGATATTCCTAATTATAGCCGTGAAGAAATACGGGAAATGAGGCGCTATGCGGAAGAAAAACGCAAAGAACAAAGAAAAAAAATGTTTTCTTTACGGCTGGAGACATCAACTGTTGACTGGTGGAAGTCTTTAGGAGAAGGTTACACGGCTCTTATGGCAAAGTTTTTAGATAGCGCAAAGAAGCATCCTGAATGGGTCAAAGAATGTCTTTAAAACGCCAGTTCTGGTATCGCTGAAAGAATAGCGTCGTCTACCTTTCTCCCCCTGCTTGAATAGCCAAGTTTCCTGTCGGGGCGGACATTGCCGTGGAAGTCGCTCCCCTCAGTAACGTATAGCCCCAGCGATTTTCCCAAAGCCTCAAGCCGTCTGCAGGAGCCGGGTTTGGCTGTAGGATGCCATGCTTCAATGCCCATAAGTCCGCGATCCTTAAGGTGTTTTATCAGATCGGGAAGCCGCCCCCATGCTACAAAGAGCGAAATAGGGTGCGCAAGAACGGGAATGCCGCCAGATTCGCGTATCAGTGACACAGCCTCCTCGAAAACCATTCCCTCTTTCGGCACATACAGGGGCTTTCCAGCGCCTAAATAACGGTCAAACGCTTGATTCACGCTTTTTACAATGTTTTTTTTCACCAAAAGCGCCGCAAAATGAGGCCGTCCCAGCGAATGCCCGTCTATTTTACCTGATTTTTCCGTGTTACCATGTTCAGTAATAGCCAAAAGCTCTTCCCAAGTCGCGTCAATGCTTAATTCGTGCATTCTATCCAGTATTTTACGGCTTCTTTCCTCCCGGCCGTGCAATAATTTGTCGATAGCGGCAATAAATTTCTGTGTCGGCGAGCGAATTCCCAGTCCAAGAAGGTGAAATTCGCCTCCAGGACCCACTCCAGAAACATTTTTCTCCCCATTCCAGTTGATATTTATCTCTATTCCGGGAATAAACCGTAAATTTTCGGCAAAAGCCGTCTTCATTGCGCTTTCCAGACCGTTAATGTTATCATGATCGGTAAGGGCAATGGCGCTAAGCCCATGCCTGACAGCCTCTTTTATGAGCTGTTCAGGGCTAAAGTCCCCGTCAGAAATATTGGAATGGGTGTGTAAATCTATCACCAAGAGTATTGTAGCAATTTTTTCCCATTAATTCATCACATTTACCGATAATTAAGGTAAGTGTCATTAGATCAGGAAATAAGCGCATTGATCAACCATGATATTTTGCTTAAAATTGTAGTAAAGGACGGTCTTTAAGTGTTTGAATACACCTTGGAAAGTGGAGTAATTGTTTCCCCGGGTAAAAAACCATATTCAGGAAAGTTGGGAATTAAAGGGGAAAAAATATCTTCACCTTGCGGTTCTGTAAAAATTGATTTAAAAGGAAATTCTTTTATTTATCCTTCTCTTATTAATACGCATGATCACTTACAGGGAAATTACCGTCCGCCCGTCGGTCCGCAAAACGGAAACTTCTATCTTACATGGTTGCCTTGGGACAATGACTTAAAAGCGTCAGATACCTTTAAAGAGCGCTCACAGTTAACAAGGGAAGACCTTTACGCTCTTTCGGGTTACAAGTGCCTGTTTTCCGGCGTAACGACGGTGAACGATCACTTTCCGCATAAATTTAATAGTCAGATATTACCCACACTGCCTGTAAGGGCTATTCAGGAATACACTATTGAGCATGAATGTTCTTCTTATGATCTTAAGTGGGGAGACGGCATAGAAATTGAGCATGAAATTGCTGTAAAAAACAAATGGCCGTTTATCACTCATCTTTCTGAAGGTTTTGACAATGAAGCGATGCACAGTATAGAGAAACTGGAAAAAATGAACGTGCTGGACAATCACTGTTTATTCATTCACTGTATAGGTTTTAGCGACGAGGATATTTTAAAAGTCGCAAAAGCGGGGGCAAGTATTTCATGGTGCGGTTTTTCCAATATGTTTATGTTTAACGTAACAGCTAAAGTACGGAAGATGATTAAAGCGGGAGTAAATGTTACAATCGGGACAGATTCTTCCGCGACAGGTTCAGCTAACCTTCTTGCGGAAATTAAATACGACAGGGAACTGTACCGCAATCTTTACGGTGAGGATATCGGCGCGGAGAATTTGTTCAATATGACGACAATAAACGCGGCAAAAGCCTTTTGGATGCAGGATAAAACAGGCAGTTTGGACGAAGGCAAGTTAGGCGACATTCTTGTTTTAAAAGCTAATAACAGCGATCCTTATGAAAATATTGTTAATGCCGGTATGCATGATATTGAATTGCTGGTTTTGGGCGGAGTGCCAATATACGGCGAGACGCGTTTCCTTGATATTTTTAACGGGAAACTTCCCGGTGATTATACGCAAATAAAGGTTGGTAATAAATTGATGTTTGTAAAAGGCGACCCTGCGGGTCTTTACAAGTCAGCCAGAAAAAAAATCGGCTTTAAAAAAGAGCTGGATTTTTTGCCCTTTGAGCCGGAACAGGAAGGTTAATAATGCCAAAACCACTTCAATACCGTACAGGTTCGCTTATATATTTTCAGGGAGACCCTGCGGATAAAATTTATATTCTGCAAAACGGCAAAGTAAGCCTTGTTTCTCAGGATATAGAAACCGGGGAGGATATACGCGAATCGGTACAGCCGGGTGAATTCTTTGGAGTTAAGTCCGCGCTGGGACGTTATCCCCGCGAGGAAAACGCCATGGCGTTATCTGATACCAGTCTTATGGTCTTTACCGTACAAGAATTTGAAGCCGTAGCGATGGCAAATTCAAGAATTATTTTGAAAATGCTAAAGGTTTTTTCAAACCAGATGAGGCGCGTGCATAAACAGGTGTCAAAGCTGATGGCAAAGGAAGAAGAACCGCCGGCCGACGGCTTGTTCGATATAGGTGAATTTTACCTTAAGAATAAACGGTTCTCGCAAGCCAAATATGTTTTCAGCCGCTATCTGATATATTATCCTTCCGGCAAGAACGCGTTTCAGGCGACAAAAAATCTTGAAATCGCGGAGAACGCGCTTTCCCGCTACGGAGACGGCAAAGGTCCAGGCGTTGCCGTAAGCGCGGGCGGGCCCCCGCCGCCTGCAGGCGGTTCCGCCATAGACAACCCTTCCAAAATTTACAATGACGCTATTATTCTTGTTTCGCATGGCAAATATCAGGAAGCGTTTATGTCGTTTAAATTGATAGTGGACTCCGGTGCGGATGCGGAATGGACGTCAAAAGCGGCGTATGAGATCGGGCGCTGTATGTTTATGATGAGCAAGTTTGACGACAGCCTGAAATATTTAACAAATGTGCTTACAAAATATCCGAAACATCCGAATCTTCTGGACGCCATGCTTGTTATTGGACAGTGCCATGAAAAGATGGGCAGAAAAGATCAGGCGGCGGCTTTCTTTAAAAAAATTATTTCCATGGGTAGCAGTAATGACGGCACTACGGAAAAAGCAAAACGGGCGTTATTAGCCCTGGGAGCGTAAAATGGCTATGGATTTGGCCGCGTTTGGCCGTTTTTCACGGACATTTCAGCCGGGCGATATAATTTTCTCCGAGTATGAACTTGGCGATACTTTTTACCTTATTCAGTCGGGAAGGGTACAGCTTGTAAAACTTGTCGGGGACATTGAGCGGACGCTTGATGTTTTACAGCCTTCCGAAATGTTTGGCGAAATGGCGATTTTGGAAAATTCCCCACGTTCGGCGACCGCGATAGCGCTGGACGAAGTTAAGGTGCTGGAATTTAATTCCCAAAACTTTGAAATTCTTTTGCTTGGCAACCCTCAAATTGCCCTGAAACTTTTAAAAATGTTCTGCAAACGTATTTACGATTCAAAACGGCGGTTTATGATTTTGACGCTTCCTGACTCGCAGACAAAAGTCGCCGACGTATTCCTTATGCTTGATGAAACAGGCGTCGATATAGATAAATCTACCGAGCGCCGCGAATTTAAAACTACTGTTGAAGGCGTAGCGCACTGGGCGGGAATGTCTGTAAATGAAGTAAGAGATGTTTTAGGTCATTATGTAAATCAACGGCGCGTGGAAATTTTCCCAGACTGTATGGTTGTAAAAAATATAAATGATTTTGCCCGTTATGTAACTTCCCGCAGAAAAGACAGCAGAGGCCGTTAGTCCGAGCGTCTGACCGATAAAAATACAGTGGACTATTCGCAACCATGTCGGTTGCCTTGCAAGTCCTGCATTTTTTCGGCCAAAGCCCTGCAAAAATGCTTTTTTATAAGGTAGTTATTAAGAAACTGAAGTTTCCGAACAACTCTATTAAATATTTTTTCTTCCAATTAATATTATATCTTCCGTTATGCTTCCATCCATTTCTGTATAATTTAATTTATAATCTTTTATGATTTTGATTCCATTGTTCTCTAGCATATTTATTATTTCACCTTGTTCGTGATAATAAATATAATATTTATTCTTTCCGCCAAACGAAGTTTCTTCAAATCCATATTTGTTTCCGTTCATAAAACTGATATAAAAATAACCATTTTTTTTCAGCATTATTACGCTGTTTTTAATACATTTCTCAGTTTGTTCTTTATTTAAATATGGAATTCCAAAACCTATTATTATTAGATTGAATTTCATGTTATTTTTAAATGTAATTATTGAGTCGCAGATAAAATTCCCATCAGGTACATTTTCCTTTGCTATTTTTATCATTTCTTTTGATAAATCAACTCCGGTAATATTTACATTTATTTTATTTTTTATATAACTGCTTATTTGGGCGGGTCCGCACGCAAGATCAAGAACATTGTCGTTCTCCTTTAATAAATTATGTAAAAAATCATATGTACCATCATAATTATTTAACTTTCCAATTTTTTGCATAAATTTATTTGCAGAATTATCATAAGATTTTATCGTTTCTATTTGATTATTATCCATTATTAAACTCATGGCTTATATTTCTCAAACAATTTAGTCTGCCTTTCGCCTAACAAGCTGTGTTAAACGGCAAACGGCGTCCGAAAAGTTTTAAAAACTCCCCAGGTAATTTAAACAGCAAACTGTTATTAAACAGCAAGCTGTTGTCAAACAGCAAGAGTCTCCGCTATTTCAAGGCAGTAATCTCCAAGTTTTTCAATTCTGCGCACAATGTCAATAAACAGAAGCTCCGTTTTTACATCTTTGCCGGATTCCAGCCTTTTCCTGCCAAGCTTACGAAGTTTGTCGCGGTTAAAGTCTATTTCTTTTTCCAGTTCTCTTGCGTAAGAAAGCGTAGTTGGCGAAAGTTTGCGTCCAAGATTATCCTTAACCAGATTAAGAAAATTCTCAACCTGATTTAAGTACGGTATAAGCGCGTCCATCTCTTTTTTCTTGATTACAAGATTTTCTTTTACGCCGTTTTCCAGAATAAAACTTAAACTGCAACAGTCATCGGAAATTTCTTCCAAATCCGAAATTATGCGTAATAACTGCGAAACCCGGTGTTCTGAACGGGGATTAAGCTGTTCCTTTGCGCATATCATTAAAAACGCGCCAATCTGATCGCGCATTTGATCGGCGTACTCTTCTTTTTGTTTTAATTCATCCCCAAGAGATGTTACAACCGTTTGCCTGTCCTGCATTTCAAAGAGAGCTTGAATCACGTTGTTAAAGCGGGAGAACATCAACAAAACATGGTTTGCCATGTCTCTGACTTCCTTCTCCGCGAAAACAATCTGCATCTCCGGCGTATTTTGAATTTTTCCCGAGGCAAATGTAAAGCGGTAACGGACTGGTTCGGCAGTTTCGCTTGGATCATCCTTGATAAGAAACGTAACAAACGAGGCAAAGTATTTGACAAACGGCAAAAAGACAATCGTATTTGTCATGTTGAATACGGTGTGCAACATGGCGAGGTGGGCGGTAACCATAGGATCGTTTACCATACCCGGAGTCATCGTGCCGGGAGTTACCAGTTCGACAAGCGCCAAAAGCGGTTTTAACAGGGGCAATGCCCAACAGGTTCCAAAAATATTAAAGAGAACGTGGACAAGGGCGGCTCGTTTTGCGTTTGTCTTTGTGCCTATAGACGCCAGCGCGGCGTCTATCGTAGTGCCGATATTCGCGCCAAGGATCATAGAAGCCGCTATTTCATAACCAATTATGCCGTTATACGCCATAGTTAATATTATAGCGGTAGTGGCGCTTGATGAATGGAGAAACAGGGTGATCATCATTCCAAAAACCGTTCCTATCACATAGGTAAAAAAACCCATGTTTGAAATTTTTGAAATGATATAGACATTCTCCCCCAGAGAGGGCATGGACTTGGTAAGAAAATCAAGACCCATAAATAGAAGACCGAAACCAAGGATAAACTCCCCAATGTCGCGGTACTTCCATTTAACCATACTACAAATAAAACCCACCCCGACCGCAGGCAGGGCAAGTTCAGAAAGTTTAAGTGAAAACCCGATAAGCGATACGACCCACGCTGTTACGGTGGTTCCAATATTCGCGCCCATTATTAAGCCGATTGACTGTGTAAGGTTGAGTAATCCCGCGTTTACAAGGGACACCACCATGACGGTTGTAGCCGATGACGACTGAATTATCGCCGTTATGGCAAAGCCGGTAAAAACTGCCGTAAATCTGTTCCCGGTAATCAGATTTAGAAAACGCTGAAGCCTGTCACCGGCGGCGCGCTGAATGCCGTCGCTCATTACCTTCATTCCGTACAAAAACAGACAAAGACCGCCGGTAATTTTTAGCAAGGTTGAAATTACTGTCATATGGCTATTATATCATTATTAATCTATTGTTAGAATATGTTTATGGACGGGAAAAAACTTTTGGTCTTTTCAGATACCCACGGCAGTATCACATCACTGACTGCCGTCATGAATTGGGCAAAAGGCCGCTTGCCGCCGAACGGCACCATCTGTTGCGCCGCTTTTCTTGGCGACGGTATTGCCGACCTTGGACGGGCGGCTGAAGCGTCGGGTTTTTACTGCGATTGGAAAGTGGTATGCGGAAATAACGATTATAAAGCCTCAATGCCGGAGGCCGCCGTTTTTGACTTTTGCGATTACCGCTTTTTTATATGCCACGGACACCGCCACAGCCTTTACGGCGGCTATAATTCGCTGATTTCCGCCGCCCGCGTTTCTCAGGCGAATGTAGTTTTATACGGTCACACCCATATCCCTTCCTGTAAAAACATAGACGGCATTTTGCTTGTTAACCCTGGAAGCGTAGGAAGACCGCGAAGCAGGATCGGCGCGTCATTCGCCGTTATAGAATGTACAGATAACGGCGCGCTGACTGCGGATTTTTTTGGGATCGGGGACAGAGGAATCATAAAAAAGCTAAAGATTTAAGGCGCTTTATATTTCAACGTCCGCGTCGTAATTAACGCCGGCAACATCAAAGCCGTGCGCCTCAAGGAAGTCGTGCTTAAAGCCCGCGACATCGGTTTGTGTAAAAACATTTTCCGGCGTTATGTTTTTCATTTTTTCCATAGTCGCTTTTTGCACGTCTTCGCGCATCTCCCAGTCGTCAATGCGGATGCGCCCTTTGCGGTCAACGGGGACCATTTCAGGATCGCCACTTTCTGCTGAATACAGGCGTTCGCGGTAAAGCCGTACAATCTGCTCGATACAGCCTTCGTGAAGATGCATCTCTTTCATTACTTTGAACAGGCATGAAATGTAAAGGGGGATAATCGGAATTACCGCGCTTGAACGGGTAACAAGCGCCTTGTTTACGGAGACCCACGCGCCAGCGATTTTTCCTTGCTCTGCGTATATTTTATTGATTTCGACGCAGGCTCTTTCCAAATCTTCCTTCGCTTTTCCGATAGTGCCGTTTTTGTAAATCGGCCATGAATGTTCCGGTCCAAGATACGAATAAGCGACGGTTCTGGTTTTTGGGGAAAGTAAACCTTCTTTGTACAGCGCTTCCATCCAGTATTCCCAATCCTCGCCGCCCATAACTTTTATCGTGTTGTAGATTTCATCTTCTGTAGCAGGTTCGGCGGATGTAACCGTAAAAGTTCCGTCCATCATGTTAAGGGTCTTGCCGGAAAAAGGTTCTCCCACAGGTTTAATCGCGGATTTATAAAGAATACCCGTCTTTGGGCAAGTCCTTACAGGGGAAGCGAGCGAATAAACAATTAAATCGATCTTCGGCTGTATCTTCGCCTCTTCTGCGGCAAGGCGAACTACCTTTGCCGTTTCCGCTTTTGTCTCGCCAAGAAAAGCGTTGCCGTCCAGAGTTTTGGAAATAAGTCCCGCCTTAGCCGCCTCGCGATCAAACGCCTCGTTATTGTAATAACCCGGCGTGGCCGTGTGTTTGTCCGAAGCCGCTTTTTCTTTGGAAAGCCCAACCGTAACAGCGCCGTAACCAAACGCCGCGGCGATACGGCTTGCAAGCCCATAACCGTTTGAACAACCGATAACTAAAACAAGTTTTGGGGTTTTGTAATCGACTGGCGACAGATTTTTTTTCGCGTACTCAATTTGTCTTTGCACAGACACGGTACAACCGGTAGGGTGGCTGTTCAGACAGATGTTGTTTCGAACCATTGGTTTTATGATCATTTATGAATTCCCCACCAGACACATCCATTCCGCCTCGGCGGCGACTTCATCGCCGACATAGGCTATCCCGGATTGCTTGATCATCTTCGGTGAAACCCGAAGATTTGTAATTTCACTGCGGACTTCGTCGCCCGGGCGAACCTGACGGCGGAACTTTACCTTGTCTACTGTCGCAAAAAAGAAAAGCGAATCTTCGCCGAGAACGCCGCATTTGCGTAAGCCCGCGCCGCCTGACTGAGCCATTGTTTCGACAAGAATCACTCCCGGTACGACTGGGTATTCGGGGAAATGTCCCTTAAAAAAATATTCTTTTTCAGTAAAGACGCGCTTTGCGATAATTTTTTCTTTGTCCGCTTGAATAATTTCGTCCACAAACAAAAAGGGATCGCGGTGCGGTAAAAGATTTTCGATTTCGTTCATAATTATTCCTTATTTAACCTTTGTACTTTTTGAAAACAATTACGCCGTTATGTCCGCCGAAGCCCAGCGAACCGGAAGCGGCGGCGTTGATTTCGCCGTACTGAACTTTGTTCGGCACATAATCAAGATCACATTCAGGATCAGGATTGTCCAAGTTGATAGTCGGAGGGAAAAAGCCTTCGTTGATTGCGAGAATACAGGCGATGGCTTCCAGTCCGCCGCCGCCGGCGACACAATGACCGTGCATGCTCTTGGTACTGGAAACTTTTAGCTTGTACGCGTGATCGCCGAAAGCGAGTTTAAGCATCTTTGTTTCGGTAGGATCGTTTATTTCGGTAGAAGTGCCGTGCGCGTTGTAATACTGTATGTCCTCAGGTTTTAAATCCGCATCCGCTATCGCTTTTTTTACAGCAGTCGAACCGCCCATGCCCGTTGGGTCTGGGGAAGTAATATGGTACGCGTCCGCGCTTGCTCCGTATCCGGCGAACTCGGCGTATATTTTCGCGCCGCGTTTTTTCGCGCTTTCTTCGCTTTCAAGAATTAAAATGCCGGAACCTTCTCCCATTACAAACCCGTCGCGGTCGGCGTCGAAAGGACGGGACGCTTTTGTCGGTTCGTTACAACGTTTTGTGGAGAGCGCTTTTAGCATCTGGAAACCGCCGATGGCAAAAGGAACAATAGTCGCCTCCGTGCCGCCTGAAATAATTATATCACAGCGGCCGGAGCGGATAAGATCGAGCGCTTGCCCCATAGCGTCAGTACCGGCGGCGCAGGCGGTAACCTGCGTATAGGCCGGTCCCTTTGTGCCGTACATCATTGAGATATTTCCAGCGGCCTCGTTGGGAATCATCATCGGCACTGTAAGCGGCAACATTCGTTTCGGACCGTCGTTAAAAAGCTTTTTGTGAGATTCGCCAACAACTTCAAACCCGCCGATACCGTTTCCAAGAACAATACCGATAATATTCGGATCGCAGTTTACAGTTCTTTTGCCTTCGGCGTCAGGCGCGCCAAGGAGCTTGGCGTCTTCTAAAGCCTGAGACGCCGCCGCTACAGCGAATTGGGTAAAGCGGCACATTTTGCGCGCTTCTTTTTTATCCATATACAAAGAAGGATCAAAATCTTTTACCTCGCCCGCGATTGTTACATCATAGCCGGTAGTGTCAAAAGAGGTGATAGGACCGATTCCGCTTTTTCCCGCTTTAAGACTTGCGCCAAATTCCTCAACGGATTTACCAATGCATGAAATTGCGCCCATTCCGGTTACAACAACTTTCTTTTTCATTTTCTTCTCCTAAAAATACATTCCGCCATCTACGGGCAATACTTGCCCGGTAATATATGAAGAATCGTCGGACGCGAAAAAGAGCGCCGCCCGCGCGACATCTTCCTGTTTTCCCGTCCTCTTCATGGGGATAACCTCGGTCATTTTCTTTCTTGCTTCTTCCGGGACAGCCGCCGTCATGTCGGATTCGATATAGCCGGGCGCTAGGGCGTTTACGCGCACTCCTCGGCTTGCCACTTCGTTGGCAAGACTCTTTGTTACGCCGATTAAACCCGCCTTGCTTGCGGAATAATTTGCCTGCCCGCCGTTGCCGTGGATACCGACGACGCTCGCCATGTTGATAATTGATCCTGTACGTTTGCGGATCATATCCCTTGCCACGGTGCGGGCGACAAAGAACGCCGCGGAAAGGTTAATATCAAGAACCTTCTGCCATTCTTCCAAAGACATTCTGAAAGAAAGATTGTCCTTTGTGATTCCAGCATTGTTGACAAGTATGTCAAAACCATCGGCTTCCTTTACGGCGCTTTCGATTACACCGTCGATTTCCGCCGTCTTGGAAAGATCAAGTTGAACCCAGTGGAGTTTCCCTTTTGCCGCCGAAACCCTGTCGGAAAGGTCTTCCGGCGTTTTATAATCCAGACCCCAAACTTCCGCTCCTTCCGCGATAAATAAATCGGTTATTGTTTTTCCGATTCCTCTTAGCGCTCCGGTAATAAGCGCCTTTTTATTTTCAAGCCTCATGCTTCCTCCAATTACCATCTGCCTTTTAGGCAGACTTCAAAAATGCTCTTTATAAAGAAATTGTACAACTCTATTCTACATATTAACTGCCTATTTTTCCAGTATCTTCAACAGTACCCGCAAGGTAGCAGGGTATTTCCCCTACTGTCACCGAATCGCGCCAAAGCCCCTGAAGAACCTTGCCAGGCCCTACTTCAAGACAGGCTGACGCGCCAATTTCCGCGATAGAGGCTTCTTCCTCTACCCAGCGGACGGGGCTTGTAATTTGCTGTAGGGCGAGTTTTTTCGCCTCTGCGCCGGAAGAAACTTTTTTTCCAGTAACGTTTGAAAAAAGCGCCACAGTAGGATCGTTGAATGTTATGGTTTCAAGTACCGGCGCAAAGATTTCCGCTGACTGCGCCATAAGCGGCGAATGGAAGGGACCTGCCACTTGCAGGCGTATAACCCTTTTCGCGCCCGCTGATTTAAAACGTGTTTCCGCTTCGGTTAAGGCAGACGCCGTTCCGCTGACTACCAGCTGTTTCGGCGAATTGATATTTGCCGCGTAAAGGTCTTTTAATCCTTCCGCGCTCCATTTTGCGATTAGTTCTTCAACCTCTTTGGGGGCAAGCCCTACGACAGCGGACATACCCGGCGCGGCTGTAGCGTCCCCGCCGCACTCTTCGCGCAGACGGTCAGAATTTTTTTGCATTGCTTCGCCTCTGGCTTTTATCAGGCGGAAGCAGTCGGCGGCTGTAATTACGCCGCTTAAAACAAGCGCAGAATATTCGCCCAGACTGAATCCGGCGCACGCGGCGGGACTGTACCCCTGTTCGCCCAAGTATGCCGCCGCAGAAAGATTAGCGAGGGTGATCGCCGGCTGGGAAACATCGGTGCGTTTTAACGTGTCCGCATCTGACGCAAGAAGAGCCTTCATGTCCTTTCCGTTGATTTCATCTGCCGTATCAAACAATGCTTTTACAGCGGAGGAAGAAAGAAAATCGTGCGCCATGCCGGAATATTGCGCCCCCTGACCTGGAAACAAGTAAACTACATTTTTTTTATCCATTTTTATACTCCTACCAAATTATTATATTTCCTCCGTAGGTAAGACCTCCGCCAAAACCTACGGTTAAGATTAAATCGCCTTTTTTCAACAGACCTTTTCTGTTCATTTCATCTAACGCGATTGGAATTGACGCCGAAGACGTGTTGGCGTATTCCTCTATGTTAAGATAAAACTTTTCAAGCGGTATACGCAGGCGTTTTGCCGCCGCCTGAACAATCCGCGCGTTAGCCTGATGAGGAACAATCCGCGCAATTTCATCAATGTTGATTCCGCCCTCTTTTATAAGAGCGTTTATTGTGTCTGTTACCGCTTTTACGGCAAAGTTATATACCTCTTGTCCGTTCATCTCGATAACGATTGATTTTTCCAAAGTTTCCCCCGCTTTAAACGGGTTGCGCGTTCCCCCTCTTCGTTCAATCAGGCTCTCATAACCGGAACCGTCCGCGAACAAAAGTGTCTGCAAAAGACCGCTTTTACTGTTGTCAGTTTTTTCAAGCACCACCGCGCCTGCGCCATCCCCGAACAGAACGCAGGTTCCCCTGTCATTCCAGTCCGCCATTTTGGTTAAAATTTCCGAACCCAATACCAAAGCGCGTTTTCGTTTTGAACTGACGCTTAAAAGCCCCGCGGCAGTTTCCAGCCCGTAAACAAACCCGGTGCATGCCGCTGAAATGTCCATGGCGGCGGCGTTTACCGCCCCAATTTTATGCTGAACAACGCAGGCGGTAGAAGGTGTCCCAAAATAATCCGCCGTAACCGTCGCAATAACGATAAGGTCTATACTGAGCGCCGTTTGAGCCGCGGCTCTGTCTCTTTCCGCGGAATCCTGTCCGGTGTAGCCCGCTACCATGGCAAGGGCGTTTTTTGCCGCCTCTGCCGCAAGATCGCTACAAGCGGTGTTTTCGTCCGCGATATAGCGGCTGGCAATCCCTGTATGAGACCTTATCCACTCATCGCTGGTGTCGATACGAGTTGCCAAATCGTCGTTGGTAACCCTTTTCTGCGGTATTGCCTTCCCTGTTCCAATAATTTCAATTGCCATTTTCTTTATTATGACAAAATTTGAATATTTGTCATACTCCTATTATTTAGATTTTTTTCTCTATTGTCAAGTTATTTTTTGACCCAAAAAAGGGCTTTTGGTTGCGAATTTAACCAAAATATACGCTTGAAGTTATTAGGAACGTACAAATTAGCATTATTTTATGAAAAAGATGACAGTTCGCAAGCTCTACTGTGATTCGTGCCATGACAGTGAGTGATTAGGTTATCCAAAAAGAATTTTTTACCATAAAGCACCGCAAAGGTGATGTCCGAAAAGCTTGAAAAACTTGTTCGTACACCGTTCTGGCTGTTTACGATGGTTTTTTGCGCCCGATAAGGAAAAATGCGAAGCATTTTTAAGGGCGCAAAAAACTGTGCTGGAGCAAAACACCACAAAGGCACTTGCGCCGACTGGTGTTTTGCGGAAGCCGAGCCGCCGACAGGCGGCGAAGCGTAAACAGTCCTGTTGAGGTTGCAGAAAAACAGAGTTTCTAAAAAAACGATTTCAAAATATGCCAAAAATTAGCCCCAAAATGCAAATTAGAGCCTATCCTGTTTTTTGTGTAAATGAAAATCTCGATTTTTTTCCCATTACCATTTACACAAAATTTATGATAAGTCTAGTAGGAAAACTGCTGGAAATTTGATATTTCAAAAAGTAAAGAAAAATGGAAAATCTATTTACACAAAAAACAGGATAGGCTCTTATTTTCTATTACTATAATTTTTAATATTTTACTATTTTCCCATTTCGTAAATATTTTATCATCTTTTATTGGTTCTACCCAATCATATGATAATTCAATTTTTTGCCTTTCAAATATTTTTATATCTTTTACTTTAATTTCATTTCCATTTAATCTATATTCATAAACTCCAAAATTTTCAAATGCCTTTATATCTGGTTCTTGATATTTTTTCTTATCCTCAATAATATAAAATTCACCTATATAATT
>JAITUY010000233.1 GCA_031286095.1 Treponema sp.
GCGATGCGACAGTAAAGATAAACAGTATGACAGGGCTTGTAGCGTTAGATGGTAATAACAAAACAATAGGCTCGATATTAAAAAGAAGTGCAGACACATCATGCACGCTCTTTTTCATATATGCCGAAAAAGACTTAACGGTAACAGGTAGTATTACGCACAGCGAAGAAGAAGACATTTTTACCGAAACTTTTAACAACATGTCGCTGAAAGCCGGATGGAATAAGGTGTACCTTAAGGTGACCAGAAATGGATATGAATATTCAACCAAAGAGGTCAGCGGCTTAAAATGGTATCTTGTCACGAGCAGCGATGAGCATTGAAATACGGACAGGTTTAAAGCCGTATCAAAGTAGTTGAATTAATCAACAAAAGAAGTCGTGAAAGTGGTAAAGATTAGATAATATTGCAGTAGGGCGTGTGATAAATAAAACTTCAGGCTGTTAGCGCAGGTTGGCGATCTGAGGTTTTTTTATGGGGT
The DNA here is from genome assembly GCA_031286095.1 of Treponema sp. Lineage (GTDB taxonomy): Bacteria > Spirochaetota > Spirochaetia > Treponematales > Breznakiellaceae > WQXQ01. The sequence continues at coordinate 482 of JAITUY010000233.1, forward strand.
AAAATTGACGGGAATAAATAGAAAAGGGTTACCTTTTCCCTATAAATTTCCATGCCTTTATAAACTTTACAAACTTTTTAACTTTCCACTATAAATTTTTATTTGTCTGTGTGTAATTCAAAAATTTCATATACATTTGTATCCGAAAGACACAGCAGGGGCTTCCGCCACAAGTTACTGAGGCTGAGTTCTTAGCTACAGCGTTCTTTCATTTTTTATTTTTTAAAGCCGCAAGAAGTATCGTATACGTGCCTTGCGGCTTTGATTATTACTATTTATTTGACGCCGCAAAGGTAGTATTATTTTTTTGATTTACAAAATATTGAACTCTTTTTTAACATTTTTTATATATTTTTAACTTTTAGATTAAAAACCATATACATAGAAAGAACAGGAGAATATTTTTAACACCGAAAAGGAATGTCGTCAGATAGCGGCAAGTTTTAATGCAACCATAAAAAAACGTTTCCCAAACTTATTACAATCCTTTGCACAATTGACGGATAACAGAAAAGGACAAGGAAAACAGTACAATATGGCTGAAATTATTATGGGCGGAGTGAGCATATTTCTTTTCAAAACAGGCTCACGTAATCAGTTAAACAACAACCGTAAAGATGGCAATTTTAGTGCGTGGTACGAACAATTGTTCGGTATGAAACTACCTCACCAAGACACCGTCTATGACATTTTATCCGAAATCCCTGAAGATGAACTTGAAAATATTGAAACTGACGCAATAAGCGGACTTTTCGAGCAAAAATTTCTCAGGAAATATCGGTTACTAGACAAATACTACACGGTAGCGATTGACGCAACGGGAGTAGTCAGTTATGACAAGCCGCATTGCGAACATTGTCTGACCAAGACATCAAAGAAAGGAAAAGTTACGTATTACCACTATGTCCTTGAGGCAAAACTTGTAACAAATGATGGTCATGCCATCTCATTAGCAAGAGAATGGATAGATAACCCTGCGGGCAAATACGAAAAGCAGGACTGTGAAAGAACGGCATTTGTACGTCTTGCCCAAAAACTGAAAAAAAATATCCGCGTTTACCGATTTGCATCCTTGCGGACGGCTTGTATCCTTACGAAAACGCGTTTAAAATCTGCGAAGAGAATGGTTGGAAATTTATATTTGTGTTGCAAAACGACACATTGAAAACAGTACAGGAAGAATTAACTCTTATTCGCCGAAAAAAGCCGTTATTAGAGGTTTGTACAGCCAAAAAAGGTTGGCGTATTAAACATGAGTATCGCTATCAATCAGACATTAAATACCATAAAAGATATGTCCTGAAATGGATTCAACTGATCGAAACACGAAATAGAGTTATTACGTTAAAAAACAAATCATCACAACCCAAGACAGAAATTTCAAATTTTGAATATGTTACCAATTTGAACGTCGATAATAGCAATGTGCAAGAGATTGCCCTTAGCGGTCGTCTTCGATGGAAAATTGAAAATGAAGGTTTTAATACGCAAAAATGTTCCGGCTATAAACTTGGACATAAAATTTGTCGAAAATCTTACACAGGGTTGAAGAACTATTATACCCTTTTACAGATAGGACATGCAATTAATCAGTTGATAGAGAAAGGTAAATGTTTAACAGAAATCTTAAAAGACCGTCCCAAAGAATCATTGTACAATATTTGGCGAAAATTAATACACTACATGACTTTTACTCAGCCTGTAATAAGTTGTGTTAAAATTGAATGATTGAAAAATATACGGCTAGACCTTTGCAAAACTCGTTTTTTCAAGAAAATCACAAATGGTAAAATATTGTAAATAAATGTATTGCCATTTCAGATTTTCCTAATTTTGGGGGTTTTGCAAAGGTCTCACGGCTTGAAACCCGTTGCGGAGATCGCCCGCTCCCTAATTCGGACTAACAATTATATAATTTCTAATATTTAATTACACAAATATTTTTTAATAGATTGTTAGGAAATACACATTGAGATAACAATTGCCAAAATTTCGCAATACGCTCTTTGATAGATGATAAATAGCGATTGTGAGTAATACGTTTACGCATATACCACCAAACCCTTTCGACAGGGTTTAAATCCGGCGAATATGCAGGAAGATAACGGATTTCCAGTTCAGGATGCGCAGAAAAAAATAATTTCAACGCTTTTGCATGATGATACCTGACATTATCAACGTAAACAATAATTTTTTTCTTGTCTTTATATGCCCTTAAAACAGATTTCAAGTGTTTCTTAAAAGTAACAGTATTGCCTTTGGGAGCAAAATTAACAGTTAATTGTCCGGTTAGTGGATTGACTGTTCCAAACCCTGTTACACGTTCTTTTTTGATTTGTTTACAGGATATTACAGGCTGTTCTCCAACAGGCGCCCACGTATAAGAAAGCGTAGCAGTATTGCTCAATGAAAACTCATCTTCGAACAGAACAACAGTATCTTGACCGGATGCACAATCGTCTAAAGTTTTTTTATATGTGTTTTTGCATCATTCCGCTTAGTTTCATCACGCTCAGGATAAGAGCCTTTGGCTCGCTGAAAACTGAAACCCAGTTTGTGTATGACTTTATATATGGCTGCCTGCTTATAATCTACCTGATAATTCTTTTTGACGTGTTCGCGCAAGAGCGGACCTGACCAGTTGGATGTATTATATCCAAATTCTTCCGGACTCTTCAACAAATCTTCCAACAATTGATACTGCTGTTCTTCTGTAAGGCGATTATGACGACCTCGTCCCGGTTTAATACTCAAACTTTCTATGCCTTCTTTATCAAACCTGTCTGCCCAGTTACAGATTTGCTTGAAACTTACTCGATAAAATTCTTCTAATTTGCGACTGCTGTAACCCCTACTGAGTTGAATGAGCGCGTACAATTTTACTCCTACACGATTATTCGCATTGCTTTCAAAGAGTGTCTCTAATTGCTCGGTTGTATAATTCTTTAATTGTTTTACTTTACGTCCCATAATATGATATTTTAATTAAGAACGAAAAGGTAATGATTTATTGTGTATTTAAAAAATATAATTTATATAATA
>JAITUY010000004.1 GCA_031286095.1 Treponema sp.
TCTTGAAGGGGGGAAAGCCCTCGCTGTTCCAGCCCTTCATGCCGTTTGACTATGGTTAGATTTTTATTTTGAGACAACCGGTCTTTTCGGTTAGATTTTATTTTGAGGCATCACGGGGGGCGCAAAATAGTCTGCATCTTTTTGTACCGAAAGCAAAAAGAATAAAGCGGGGAAAGGAAATAGACCCAAATTGTATCCTTGAACCCCATATACTTTTACGTTATTGTATAAAAGTGAGGGTTTTCAAGTATCCCATGTTCAGCCGCTTTGCTGACAAGGAGGGCATTACCGACAGTGAATTGCGGGAGATAGTTGGACAACTTGGGGCAAAACAAGCTGACGCAAATCTGGAGCGATGTTTATAAAGTACGGGTAGCCAGACCAGGCGAAGGCAAATCAGGCGGACACCGTGTTATTGGACGACGAAGCGAAAGTCGTGTGAAAGCTTACTTTCGCATGACCGAGCGAGGAGGAACAAAAAGGGTTTACCCTTTTATTGTATACTTCAAGAACGAATTTCGCACTCTTTTTGCGTATGGTTTTTCTAAATCCGACAGGGACAACATTGATCAGGGCGAATTACAGGCTTTTTAGAACAGGGCGAAAGATGCTTTTTCATTGACAGACGAACAGATAGCGAACAGAATAAAGAAAGGAACATTAATAGAGATTTTACAGGTGGTTAATAGTGAGCAAATATAAAAGCGAGATTTACGAAGCAATTCATCAGGATGCTATAGCCGATTACGAAATCGGGGCAATTTTAGAAGCAAAAATGCGGGAATACGATAAAATGTGCCTTGTGCCGGAAACATCTAATGACAATAACGCGCATGAAACTGTAAACATAGAACACGCCGATTTTGTAACTGTATAAAAGTCTTATAAGGAGCTGGTGTGATGGACAACTACAAACTTGAAAAAATAATTGCCAAGCGGGCGGCAAAGACAATCTACCGTGACGGGGACAAGGTAATAAAGCTGATGGGCGAGGAATACCCCGCGCCCGATGTGCTTTCCGAGGCGCACAATCTTGCCGTGGCGGGAGAGACCGCGCTTAAAGTTCCGCGTCTGGTGGAAGTAACGAAAATCAACGGCAAGTGGGCGGTTGTGTGGGAATACGTTGACGGAACCACCCTTGCGGAACTTATGGAAAAAAACAAAGACATGGAACAGCAGTACCTTGAACGTTTTGTTGACATTCAGATTGATATGCACCGCCACAGCACGACGCGGCTTCCGTCGTTAACCGAAAAAATGGAGCGCAAGGTAAAAGCATCAGGTCTTGACGCCACCGCCCGCTACGAAATTTTGGGAAGGCTGGCAAGTATGCCCAAACACTCCAAACTCTGCCACGGCGATTTTAACCCCAGCAACATTGTGATTACCGGTGCGGACGAAGCGTACATCATCGACTGGTCGCACGCCGCGCAGGGCAACGCTTCGGCAGATGCGGCGCAGACCTACCTGTTGTTCCGCCTTACGGGTAACGCCGTACTGGCGGACAAGTACCTTGCGCTGTTCTGCAAAAAGAGCGACACGGCGAAGCAGTACGTGGAGAAGTGGCTTTCGATTGTTGCGGCGTCTCAGTTGATGAAAGCGAAGCCGGAGGAGAAAGAGCTGTTGCTACATTGGGCTAATGTTGTTGAGTATGAGTAAACGTTTGTACCACACCGTTACTATCCTGCGGATAGCTTGAATGGAGCAAGGTGTGGGAATAATGTTTGTCGTTTTTATTTTTTGCTTTAATTCTTTTTCATTTTCGTATCATAAATTTGGTTAGTATGTTTACAATTTGGGTAATTTGTACAACCTAAAAACCGCCCATTCACTCCGTTACGTGCGACAAGAAAACCGCCGCATTTGGGGCATGGAACAGGATGTTCAATAATTGAGGTATCGTTATTTGTAAAATCACAAGCAGGAAAATTTGAGCAACCAACAAAGTTTTTACTGTTTTCATTTGTTTGCCGAATTACCAATCTACCAGTTTTGCATTTTGGACACTTGGGATTGTTTATGATTAAGTTTTCACTGTCAGATATTCCTAAATAAGATATTGATTTTATTTCATTTGCAAACTCGCTTGCATTATGGTCTGGAACAAGCAAAAATGTTTTATTTCGCGTTCGCGTCAATGCCACATAAAATAAACGGTGTTCTTCCGCAAAAGCAAAATTATCTTCTGTTGGTAAAAGCAGTTGCAATACCGGATCATCGGCAATCTTATTTGGGAAACCCAGTTTATCGTTTTTCATATTAAGAATAATTACATTATCTGCTTCAAGTCCTTTCGCCTTATGAACAGTTAAAAACTCTATTTTTAATTTGTCGTACTTTTTATAGATTATATTATTGCCTTTGATAATAAAAGGCTCAATATCTTTGTTTGCTCTTGTGGTAGAATAATTTTTATTTAACCGCAAAAAGTCAATATCACAATTTATTCGTCCTAACAATAAGATTGTTTTTTCTTCGCCATATTCATCTACAATGCGATTTAATAATTCTTCAAATACGGTAAAGAAATTACTTTCATTATAATAATGCATGCAGACCGGGTTTTTACAACTTATTTTAGAATGCAACATTTTTGGTATTTGGTTTTTATTTTTCATTACAAAAGCGCTTGCAATATTTATCAGCTCTTGCGAATTGCGATAGGTGTTTTCAATCTTTGACACTTGCGTATAGCCCCAGTATTTTTCAAAATTCATAAAAAGATTGGCATCACTACCTGCAAATCTATAAATTGATTGCCAATCGTCGCCAACACACATAAGACGAGCGGATGTCTTTTCAATAATTGCTTTTATCAATTTGTATCTGTCCATGCCAATATCCTGATATTCGTCAATTATTATATATTTATAGTTGGGGTTAATTCCATGTTCTCTAACAATATTTGCCGCATTGTTTATCATATCAGAGAAATCTATTGCTTTATTTTCCGCAAGCCGTGATTGATAATACAAGTATATCTTTTCAACGATATTTAAAAAATGTATTGTTCTTGCAGTTATAAAATGGTTAATTAGACTTTTACTGCCGTTTGAAAATTGTTTTCTTAAAATGTCAAAATGCTTTTCGTCATAACCATTTGATTTAAACAACTTAATAAAAGTTCCGCACAGTTTTATAAACTCTTTATTTGTACTTTCAGTTTGTATTTCTTTAATCAATAAAAGCATGTTCTCGCTTGAAACAGGCGTTAGTTTAATATTATTTGAAAGTAAAATCTCTTTTAAGTTTGTCAATAATTTTCCTTCGTTCTGGAAATATGAATAAGTTTCTATAAGTTTTGTGCCGTTGGTTTTGTGCGTATCTCTTTTCCAAGTCATGCCTTCAATATACTTTTGTTCTTCTATAGCCGAAAGCCAGGGGCAATGGTTATTCTTGTCAATGCCAAAGTGTTCAAGATAAACGTCATAATCAACCAAATAAAAATCCGGTCTGTATCGTTTTCTTAATTTATCAGTTTGAAATGGATATTCACGCTCATATTCATATTTAATGCCATTTAAAAATAAGAAATTCGCTATCATAAGTTCTTCAGTACTTTTTACCCTTTCGCCTTTTATTGTTTTCTTTTCGCCATCGATTACGTTATTATATTTTTCTTTCAAGGTTTTAAAATCTACATTTTGCTCACTCTCTATTTTCTCGCCCAATGTTCCACCCGCTTTTAATTCGACAGGAATATTAAAATAACATCCGATAAATTCAAGAAAAACTTGCACATTATCCTGATGCTTTATAAGTTCTTTTGAAAAATAATCTTCAATGTAGGTAATCATATTTTCGTCTATATC
>JAITUY010000028.1 GCA_031286095.1 Treponema sp.
TTAACCCATGAATTAAGCCTTTCTTTTAATAAATCTGCAATATTAATATTTACAAATATATTCTTATTCCAATTTTCGTCACGTTGCTGAAAACAATATGGGCAATTAAATTGACAGCCGTCATAAGGATCAATTATTGGGGTTTTACCGCCATCTGGTTGTCCTTCATAAGTTATTGGATCAGATACTGTTATTTCTTTTACCATTTTATCTCCAATTTATTATATATTATCTTTATTTTTTGTTAATACATTTTTTTAATATATATAAAACCTTAGGCAAACTTGCACTTAACTTCTATTATATGCCGTACAGCTTTATTTGACACTAAATAACTTAATTATTCAATCGCCTTTTATTCTTATTTACAATTATTTTCTTAAATATTTTCCATATTCGTGTTAATTTTAAATAATTTATTTTTTCTAAATACTAAGTCCAATAAAACATTTATTATGTCAAAAAATTATTTTTTATATATCTAATTCACCGTCCATGTGCCTTCTGAATAAAATGTTCTTGACCCATAATTTTTATTAGATTCTTTTCCAATTATGCTAATGCTATTACCTTTAATTGCAATTATTGTATATGATGAGTTTTTTGGTACAGTAGATGAAAAACTAATAAATCCTCCAGCACTGACACTTAAGTCTTCAGAGGTATTATTAATGATATTAACTGGTATATATTCTTCTGGATCTGTTACACAAGAAAATAATAATAAAGGAATTATAATAACTAAATACTTTATTACCTTCATATCAATACCATAGTCAAATTTGTAAAATTTGTCAATACCAATAAATTATATTTATACTATAGTTGCGGTATGGCATATAACTTCTAATATTATGAAAATATAAGGGCTGTCCGAAAAACAACAGCTTCTCGGACAGCCCCTTTTACTTGAATCTAAAAAATGTTAATTCATACCCAGCGCTTTCATTGTGGATTCAACCATCTTTTTTTCAGCGGAGGTGTATTTACTGTCGCGCTGTATCGTCGCAAGAAGGAACTTAATTGACGAAGACTGCGTTCCGGTGGCCCCGATGTTGAAAATAACCCATTCAAAGCACTGCCTTTCCTTGCGCGCCCATGGACCGCTACGCCTTCTTTCGTGAAGCTCGTTAAGGAACTTTTGAAGAAGTTCAACAGCGGGATCAGTTTTTATTGCGGACAGCGCGGTAAGCGTAAAACGAATCTCGTCAAAATCAGGATTGGCGTTAATAAAGTTATTGGAATATGATTTTTCCAGACTTGTAAAAATAGAATCGTCAGGAGCGCCAAACTGACGGATAGTGTCGATAGCGCCTTTCCTCATTTCCCTTAAATTTGTCTGAAAATTAACATCTGTAGTTGAATAGTTCCAGCCTGTCGAAAGGGCGACTGCCGCAACTTTTGCCTTGGAAGCGCCGGAAGCCCTTGTTCTAAGCATTTCTCTCCACGCATCAAGTTTTACACGCGGGTTATTTGAAGGGTCGCGGATTATAGCGCTGATTACTTCGCTGGGATCGTCAACTATGTTGGGAAGCGTGTTAGCGGCAATATCCTGTATGTTTTTATCGTAACTTCCTATATAAACAAAGAATACCGGTCTGTAACCTTCAATATCATGAAATGATTCAAGCGCCTTAACGCACCCTGTAACCGCCCGCTGTACCCTGCGCCTTGTTTCCACGTCGGAAAAAGTCTGCGTGTTAAAGAAATTTAAACGCTGAACAACATGCGGGGCATAATCTTTACCGTCAATCTGCCCGATGGCGATTAAAGCGGCCTGCATAGCAAAACCTTCGTTGTTATCTCTGGCGACATCAAAGAAAACGACAGTCTGCCAAAGATCAGCGGCGGCGGCGGCAACTTTTTCTTCCGCAAGCCCTTCGCACAGGATTACTGCGGACTGCTCCGCTATCGCCCTGTCCTGTTTGGAAGTAATATCCGCTCCACGGGCAAGCAAAAATTTAAGAGCCTCATGGAAAAAACTGCCGACTCCGGTAAGCCTTGCGTCACGGACTGCTTCCAGCACTCTTAAGCGCTCTTCAAACGTACCGTCTTGTCTCAAATAGTCTTTACGAAAATATGATACGTCCAACGCCTGAGTAAATGCCGTCATTCCGACAAAACAAAGAATTAAAGTGAATAAATAACGCTTCATAATACCTCCTAAACTCAATCCTCACTACAATAATATAATATAGTAATATTATACTCGGTTTTCAATGAATTTCCAATAGCAAATTAGAAAATTTATTAAAAAATTGAATTTTCAATTTTATTCGGGTTGAGGGGTTTAATATGGGGTTCCAAAAAGCAACTGGTTTTTCGGCCGGTCCAGTCGTTTATTAGAAATCTTAATAAATCAACCTTCTTTTTCGGTGAATAAAATAGGTGGATGTCCCGGAAAATGCCGCCATTTTATTTTTTCTTCGGTAGAAGGCACTTTAATTAGGGAAATACCGCTTTTTAGCAGGACGGTTTCGGCCTCTTTTGGAATGCCATCGTCCGTAAAAACACCGGATATTTTATCAAGTTTAAACAAATTATACGCCCCACGACGTTGAAATTTGGCGGATTCCGTTAAAACAATGACCTTTTTTGCCCGTTTTGCCAGTTCTACGGAGGTTTCCACCCTAATGTGATCCTCGCCCATAAAACCAAAATACGGATCAAAACCATCGGTTCCAAGAAAAAATTTGTCCGAAAAAACACTTTCCGCGCATTTTACCGTCATTGGACCTGCCAAAACCTGCGACTCAGGCTGAAAATCCCCTCCAAGAAGGATTATTTTTACATTTTGATGTTTAGTAAGATAATTGGCAATAAAAACTGAATTGGTTATTATGGTAACATTTTTTATTGTAACGGCAAGTTCTTCCGCAAATAACGCACAACAGGAACCGGATTCAATCAATACAGTTTCGCCCTCGTTTACTGTCTGCGCCGCGGCTTTGGCTATCCTTCGTTTTATCGAATGGTTGAACGCCATTCTTTTACCGGTTTCGTCAGCGCCGTCAAGACTGGCGTATCCGCGAATACGGCGGACTATTCCCCGTTTTTCAAGATTATTCAAATCTTTGCGCAAAGTTACAAAGGAAACGTCAAGTATTTCGGCAAGGAGTGAAATTTTTACAGTTTTGTTAACCGCTAAAAAATCAAGTATTCTAACTATTCTGTCCACTGCGGAAAACCTTTTTACAATTCCAAAGATTTACTTTCTATTTTTTCGCGCGCATATTTGGCAAAATCTTCTATTTTCATCGCGGGAAGCTGGCGACCGTCCCGCAAACGAATTGATACAGTACCTTCGTCCGCTTCACGCTGACCTACTACAAGCATATAGGGGATTTTTCGCGTTTGGCAGTCGCGGATTTTAGCGTTCATGCGTTCGTCCCCAAGTTCCGCCGTTACGCGCAAATCGCACGATTTAAGTTCTGCGGCGCACTTTTTCGCGTAATCGTTAAACACTTCCGACACAGGAATAACCGCAGACTGCTCAGGCGCGATCCAGACTGGAAAAGCGCCGCCAAAGTGTTCGATAAGTACGCCGAAAAATCTTTCTATACTGCCAAAAAGCGCGCGGTGTATCATGTACGGGCGTTTGTGCTGTCCGTCCGTATCGACAAAGGTCATGTTAAAGCGTTCGGGTTCGTTAAAGTCAAATTGAATAGTGGACATCTGCCATTCACGCCCAAGCGCATCTTTAATTTTTATATCGATCTTTGGTCCGTAGAATGCGCCGCCGCCTTCGTCAATCTCGTAGGACAACCCTTCGGCATTTATCGCGTTACGCAAACTTTCCAAAGCCGCGTCCCATTTGCCCTGCTCTCCGACTGATTCGGCGGGCTTGGTCGCCAAGTACGCCTTTATTTCCTTAAAGCCAAAAGCATTCCATATCTGCAAACTGAAACGCAGAACTTCCCGTATCTCGCTTTCCATTTGTTCGGGCGTACAGATGATGTGGGCGTCGTCCTGTGTAAAACCACGCACACGCAAAAGTCCGTGCAGAACGCCTGAACGCTCGTAACGGTAGACTGTTCCAAGTTCCGCCCAGCGCAGGGGCAAATCGCGGTAGGAATGTCCCTTGTTGTTGTAAATTAAAATATGGAACGGACAGTTCATCGGTTTTATAAAATAATCCTGATTGTCAATTTCCATGGGGCTGTACATATTTCCTTTGTAAAAACCAAGATGCCCCGATGTTTCCCAAAGCCAGCTTTTGCCGATATGCGGCGTGTAAAGTATCTCGTAACCGTTGCGGTAATGTTCCTGCCGCCAAAAATCCTCAAGTGCGACTCTCATTCTGCCGCCGTGCGGATGCCAGTAAATAAGACCCGCGCCGGCCTCCTCGTGGATTGAATAAAGGTCCATTTCTTTTCCAACCCTGCGGTGATCGCGTTTTTCAACTTCTTCAAGAAAGGCAAGATGCGCTTTTAAGTCTTTGGGATTTTCCCACGCGGTTCCGTAAATGCGGGTAAGCATGGGGCGTTTTTCATCGCCGCGCCAGTAAGCGCC
>JAITUY010000084.1 GCA_031286095.1 Treponema sp.
TGCTCGGTGTTCCCCGTGAAGAGGTAGACAATCTCCATGATCCCGTTGATCTAAAAGGTCTTTGCGATAAGCATAACCTGCTGACAATGGAAGTGGTTAACAACCCGAAATTCCTTGAACTGTATCCTTTTCAAGAGTAAGTCTTATCTTTTTATTGTGAGCGGCATGGGATGTAGGGGCGTACATCAATATTTTAGATTATAATTAATATCTTTTAATCAAATGAATATCCAATAAAAAACAATTCTTTTGGAATTTCATTTTCATAAACCGTTATACAAAACCCTTTTCCCCTTTCAATATCTTCAATGTAGCTGTCAGTATTTTCTATTATCTCTTTTGTTGGCTTTTCCGTTTTAAAATATTCTATTAATTCATCCTTGTTTAATATTCTGGCAATACAATAGTCATCTTCATCAGAAACTTTATCCAAATCAAGAATTGATCTAGTTCCGTCTTCCGCAGCATCTTCAAGGGCATCAGCTATTGTTTCATGTCCTTTACCGGGCGACTTAGTTTCTTCGGTTATAGGAAATTCTGGAAAACAAACTACAGGATTGTATCTTCCAGCCTCAAATTCTCTTTGGCGTAATTTATTTAATGCACTGTTTTTATCATCCTCATATGCTACATAATACCAATAAGGGCTACTTCCCATAATTTTCTCCTGGAAATATTTAATCATATAAAGTCTATTACGTCAATTCTTTTTTGACTAAAAAATAGTCTACATAGATACCGCAAAGGTGACAGTCACCAAAATCCCGATAAGCCGCCCGATTGCTCTTACGTTCATTGTTTATTTTCCTTTAATGAAGAATAACATAAAAAGAGAAAAAAGGAATTCGGTATCAGGCATATACTATCACCGCCAACATAGGATATGATTCTAATAGGAGAAAATTAAATGAAAGTCCCGTCGTGCTTTTATGGAACCAAAAGCGAAACGCGGAAAGAGTGTAAAAAGATTCTGCGTAAATTGTTGAAGGGAATATCCCTGGCGGATGCCGTGGCGGAATACGAACTGCTTGACACGAAGGAAATCCACGAGGGGCTGTTCGTGTTAGACAACGGTCTTGCGTTTAAGAACAGCTATAATCACTTCTTTTTCTCCTGGCTGATTTATGAGATAAAATTAAATCGCCCTATGAGCGAGGAAACCTATAGGGAAGATATGGACAGGATATTTTACCAGCTTATAGAACATGACTGGAGCATTCTGCAATTAAGCCAGCGAAGTGGTCCTTTCTGGTACGCCGCGACCTGGCAATATGACGGGAGGCACCGTTGGCAGCCGTATTTGCGGAAACTCTGCGAGTTTTGGGACGTTTTCTACGGCGAAGGGAAAAGATATACCGACGGGCTGGAGCCGGGAACATTGTGGGAAGAGAATGGTGCCTTACAGAGTATTCTAGCATTGCTCGGTGTTCCCCGTGAAGAGGTAGACAATCACCATGATCCCGTTGATCTAAAAGGTCTTTGCGATAAGCATAACCTGCTGACAATGGAAGTGGTTAATAACCCGAAATTCCTTGAACTGTATCCTTTTAAGGAGTAAGTCTTGTGGGTAATGTTACGCGCAAAGGTGACAGACACTCATCGCCAAACATCAAAATTATATAATATACTTGTTCGGAAACTTCAGTTTTCCGGGCAATTACCAATAAAAAATGCAGGACTGGTCAGCGTAGCTGACCATGAGACAACCAACTCGAACCGAAGGTTCGCAGTTGCCGAACAAGTCCAATTCCTTCAACTTTATCTACCGTCCCAATATTTGTCATGTATGGAAAACACAAATCTATTATCTACACCCCCACAAATATAGGTATTATTTTTTGGATTTAGTTTATTGGACAGCGTTACTTTAAGATAAAAGTTATCGCCATAATAATAGTTGATATAAGGGGATTTTGGATCCCTTTTCCACTGTATATCACCTTGCCAGGGAGTCCAATGAAACAACTCATCCAGTACTTTTGGATCATCAAGATCATATGAATCATATACGTTTTCATCACTTGTGTAAACTCGCGTACGAATTGTTTTTAATGTAACAGGATTCAGTTCATACTCCGCTCCACAATAATAAAATAATAGATTTGGATTTCCTTTTCTTTTTATAGGGAAAAATCCATCTACACTGTTACGGCCACGCCGGATTAAATCGCTCAGAGCGCCATTTTCCATGTTATAAAAATATATAAAAGAAAAATCGTCGTCGTCAAGTATTATATATTTTCCCCAAAACTCACCGCCCCCGACATCATCCGCTACCGGAATCTTCTTAACAATACCGTTGTCAATAAAGTATGTGCCATATTCCGTAATGGTTACGGACGCTTGCGGATACGCATTTAATGCTAAAAGAAACAGGCAGGTAAAAAAAACAAGCTTTTTATTAAAAGCCATAAACCACTCCATTATTTGGCTACGCAGAGCGCTTAAATCAAAAATATTTTACCAATAATCTATTTCATTCCAATTTGTAACGAATTCTATTTTGCCGTCCGGTGTTACCTTAAAAATATGCTGATATTCATATTGATGCCTTCCCTCTTGAATTAAACCAACAAGCACGCAACCGTCATCGTCCTCAAACCTGCACCAGTCAAAGGGGCGTTCTTCAAAATAACGTTTTGTTTCTGACAGGACATTTGTGTTAATTTTCCGGCGATTGATATATATAAATACATCGTCATTTGGTTCAATTTTACTGACACCATAACCCGCTGTAGAAAAGCGGAAATAGAAATAATCTTTTACTCCGTTCTTGTCAATGTCCGTTTCAAATGCTCTATATGCGATGTTTCCTCCGAATGTGTACCCTGAAACATCGCCATGTTTTATTTTATACCAGAATCCCCATACATTGTTGATTTTTTCCTCAACAAATGTATTTTCCATTATTTCAATCTCATCATGCAAATTTAATACCTCAATGACTTTGCTGTTCCTGTCCGGCGCTGTTCTTACATTGGCGTTGTACTGTAAAATACGGTATGCGCCTGATTTAAATTCAAAACTTATTTTATAATCTTTGTCAAACGAAATGCCATTGATCGTTAATATTTCGATGCCGGATATTTTAAATACTTCCTGCGCCAATATATACATTTTTTCTTCGTTCTTAATATCTTCATCAATCAAAGTTAATCTATTCAGTTTATCATGACTCTTGAATAATAGCAAAAAATCCGTTATGCCCTTGTACCCGTTTTCCATTAAGATTTTTTTGCTAACTGTTAAATCAATGGATAAAGAACCAAGATTTGATAAAGAGTCCATTGATTTCAAGGTCAAAATATTCGGTTTAATTACCCGTAATTCTTTTAAATATGAAAAATCCCTTAAAAAGGAAATATCTGTTACACGGCTATTTTCGGAAAAATTCAGATTTGTTATGTGATTTTTTAATTGTAACAAAACGTCTGTATCAGGAGCGCCAATGATTTCAACAGAAATTCCATCCTTATCTGTTTTGCAATAAAACCTGTTACCGTATTGATCTATAAAATTCTCTCCGTCTTTGTTGCCGTATTTTTCCCTGCTGTTTTTATCTTTCGGTGTTAATCCCTCTGTTTTTGACATAAGAGAGCCGAGAGCATTTTTAATAAATTCATATTCACCAATACCTATGTAACTCAATTTAGGCAATTTAAATTCCCCATGTGATTTATCGAATACTGCTTCTAAATTTATGATTCTATCGGTAGATAACACCAACGAATCCAGATATTCCAGATTCACAAATATTGAACAGTCAACGGGATGTTCGTTATATATTCCTAACACGTCAAGGCTGGCTAACTTTCCCAATGGTTCAAAGTTTGATATATTTGAGTTTAATATATATAATGACTTTAATTGTTGAAAGTTTTCAAGAAAAGTTATATCGGTTATTGGACTGTTGTCCCAAATGAATAATTCCTTGATATGTTTTTTCAACGATAACAATACTTTCATATCCGGAATACTTTGTATGTCGCAATCTACAAAATATTCTTTACCATCGCTAGATAATTCATAAATATTACCATACTGATCCATAAACTCATCGTAGATGTAAGAATTTTTTCCTTCATTATATGTTCCGCCGTTTCTCACCAATAACTTTATAAAATCTTCCTTGGATGTTAATTTAAAACCATCTGGCGAATCTGCTTGTGGTGTTTTTCTGCATGATATGCACCCGAATATTAACGGAAGTATGGAGAAAATTAGTATACAATTTCTGAATATAAATCTCAATTTTTTATAAGCTCCCGCAAACACTATCTGTCGCTGTAAAATTCCTCGTATTCAATACCTTTTTTTGCAAATCGTTCTATAAGGTCGTCACCCCATTGCACACGCGGCCCGTTTACCTTTTTTATCGTCTTGCTTTCCAGTAAAACCGATATATCTTTTATTTCACTGAACGCCAAATATACCTCTTCCAAACATGGAAGTTCCAGCAGAGGTTTTAAATCTTCCATGTAACCCCACCTTATTCCGACTTTCTTTAATTTTTTTAATCTCGTAATCCATGAAATGTCAGGGGCTACATTGTAAAGTAACAGCGCTTCCAAGTCAACCAGATTTCCAAGCAAGTTTATATTTCGTATTTTGCCTAAATAATGCGGGTAGTAACCCGCTTTAATATGAAGCTCTTTGAGCGACAGAAGTTTTGCAACATTAACAACATCTATTTCCTCTATTCCATTAATACTGGTTGATAATCTCAAAAATTCCAAATTCTGCAAAGTAACAAGCTCCTCATAATACGTATCATTAAAGTCAAGGTTAAGGTACTTCAGGTTTACAAGAGAAGAAATCGGTTTTATGCTTTCTATATTGTCGCACATCATTAACATTAGTTTTTTCAGATTTATAAGTGAAGCAAGCGGCGTGATGTCATAAAGGTACTCATTTATGTATATCTCTAGTTCTTCCAGATTCGGTAATAATACTAACGGGCTTAAATCTGAGAATGTCCCCCCTGAAACATGAACAGACTTTACTGACGATTTTTCTGACGAGAAATAAGACAGATCGTTTATATCATAATAAGTATCTGATTCTGGAAAATAATCGAATGAATATGGATTTTTGTTGTTAGTACTATCTGTTTCTGTAAAATTATTTTGCGCATCTGAAGGTTTTTCTGAAAAACTATTTTGTATTTCTGCCGGCTGTGTATCGCTCTTGTTTTTAGCGCAGGAAAAGATGGAGAAAATGACTAACAGAAACAGAATATATTTTATTCTTTTCATGGGAAATCTCCTATCAATCTGATAAACTGTCCTTTTGTTGTATTCCCTCTAAACATTAATGATCCCGATCATCCGGCGTATATACAGTAACGCCAGCCTTTCGTAACAAGCCCGCGTTTTTATCGCTAATTTCACTCCACATTACGTTAACTTTGGATAAATTGGGAAG
>JAITUY010000128.1 GCA_031286095.1 Treponema sp.
TTTTAAAATCTCGATTTTTTTCCCATTACCATTTACACAAAATTTATGACAAGCCTAGCAGAAAAACTGCTGGAAATTTGATATTTCAAGAAGTAAAGAAAAATGGAAAATCTATTTACACAAAAAATAGGATAGCTCCCAATTGACATAATTTAAATGTTCTTCCAATGAACCAAACATATTACAGTGCTCCCCACTGTCTCGGTATTCATATTTACCGTTATTATGCATCCATATGGACAAGCAAATCCCATTCCTCAAAAGCCCCGAATGGAATCATATGCGCACCGTACAACCCGCCGTCAAAATGTTTTTTTACAAGCGGTTTTGAAACCGGGAAGCCGCCGGGAATAGTAACCCGCATCTCATAACCATGACGGCCTGTTTCGTCTACAGAACTTGGCGAGTTAAAGCCATAATGCCGTAAATCAGGTTTTATCCTTGTTAAGGTGCTTTCGCGGACAAATGCGTCCACTATTTAATTTACGTTCATTTCAGGAGCATCGCCCTCATATTGATAGGCGGCTACATCAGACGGCGGCAAATACACAATACGCGCATTTCTGTCTGTCAGCTTTTTTAATTTTTCATCTGCCTTGATAAGATCATCCATTTGTTTTATCCTCCTTAAAGTTTATTTTAGAGGCGGTTAAGGAATCAACAATTTCCAATCAACAACCTTGCCATGAAGGGCGGGGTATTAAACCCCTCGCATACAATAAACTTTCGTCATCCAAGCAATTGCAGTTTTGCATTTTTAATATTAAGACGCTCAATAAACGACTGTATTACGTTTTTTATCGTTGTCAACGCGGTTATTTCACCACCAATCTCGCTCAAGTTTTGCTGAAATACCTCAATTAAAAGAGCCTTATTTTTCGTCAGTAATATCTTTGCAATAGATTTTAAGGGAATTATAGCTTCCGCAAGGACAATTATCTGCTTCAAACGTAAGATAGTGTCTTCATCGTATGTCCGGTATGAATAATCCTACTTCATTGTTAGTTGAATCAAACCAATTTGCTCGTAATAACAGAGCGTCCTTGTTGATATTTTGAATTGCTTTAAAACATGGCTTATTGTCTGTAATTCCATAAAATAAAACCTAAAGGTTGACGCGGCGTAAAAGTCAAGTGAAAAAGTAAACTAAAACTATTTTACTTTGAATACGCGTACCAAAGTGCGAGTTCACGGCGGTTAGCGGCAAGGAATTCTTCTTTATGCCGTTTTCCAAAAAGGCGCAACCGAATCAACCAAATCCTGCACTATGCGGGCGTCCTTAAAAATAGACGGGTCTATTTTATTGCCAATATAGTCGCTTAGACTGAGTATCAGGTCTACCATATCCAGCGAGTCCAGCTGGAGATCGTCATTCAGTAGCGTTTCCGGGCTGATCAGATCGGCGTCAAGCTCAAATTCGGAGGTTATTACTTCTTTTAATTTCTCATAAATAGCAATTTTGTCCAAAAAGAACCCCTATTTCGGCAATATATTGACAAAATATATGATTTTTGTCAATGGACTTGTAAAAAAAAATGACGTTTCTAATCAACTTAATATTCGGCTACGGTTAAAATACTAGGGCTGTGCAAAATAAACCCCTTGTCCAGAAGGGCGGGAATTATTTTTTCCATTGTATCAGGAATCCACGAACGGTCAAAAACACCGAGAGGTTTTTTAGCAAGTTCCTCTGCCAGCAGAACATATGAATCTCTTGCGTCATGGAGCAAAACAATTCCTCCGCCCTGTTTCTCAACTTTTCTGACAACTTGTTTCACAACCTTACCCTGTTTTGTTCCGTCAACAACTGCGTCATACACCCTGACATTGCTGAAAACCAGCTTATAACCTTCATCGTGAATAATTTTTTCCTGCGCAGAAGTGTAAAAACCTCCGTGTGGACGGTACAACTTTGGATACATCTCATGTCCAAGAGCGGAAGAAATCGCCTCCCCCCCTCGGACAAGATTATTCCGAAATTGCTCCGGTTTCATTCCGCTTGCCCATTTGCCGGAATATCCGTGATTGGCAATATAATGCCCCTCATCATACATACGCCTGACTAAATCAGGATATTGCTCCGCATTTTCACCTAACAGGCAAAACATCGCTTTAATATTATATTTCTTTAACACGTCCAGCAGACGGGCGGTTGTATCGCCGTGGACATTAGGTCCGTCGTCAAAACTAAAGAAAACTACAGACGGCGGAATATTAAGCTCCGCCCTGCTGTGATTTATAGTCTTGCAGGAGCAGAGGGGAAAAAGAAAAATAAACAGCCATAGCAAAAATTTATTTCTCATTGTGTTTTTAAACGCCCTCTTTTGCTGGAAACAAAAAAGCCTCAATTTCCTTTGTCAGCGCACGCACCGCTTTTGGCGCGGGAAGATCGCGGCACTTTCCGGGGTTAATTTCCTGCCCCATGCTGATACGGTAGACATAACGCTCGCGGGGATTAAAACCAAGCCATGGGTCTTTTTTGCCAAGACCGTATTTATCCGTGCCGCCTATATGTACCGGAACAATATTACAGCCGGAAGCAAGCGCCACGCGCGCGGCTCCTTTTCTGATAATCGCCTTACCATGGCGGGGGGTTCTTGTTCCTTCAGGAAAAATGACAAGGCAGTTCCCCTGTTTTAACGATTCTGTACAAGCCTGAAAAATACTTTCAATATCCAGGGAATTAAGTATATAGAGCGAACGTACAACTCCCCTTAAAATAACATTATGGTTAAGGTATGTATTCACAATACAGTCCGCGTTAGGGATAAGAGAAAGAAGCATAATCACATCAAGAAGGGACGGATGGTTGGCGACTAAAATTTTTGAAGAAAGATGCCGGTAGTTTTCACGGTTATCAGCTTCTAAATTTACAATTCTCAAGAAATGCATAATGGCGACAAAACCTCTCATTGAAGATGATACAAAACGCCTTCCGTATTTTTTAAAACGTTCCCGTGGATGAAAAAACAAGAGCATAGGAGGAAAAACTATTATCACCAGAATTAACGAAGCCAGTCCAAATAAAAAAAACGAAAGCCATTTTGCAATTACGCGGTAAACATAGAGAGCCCAATTTGATACAGGGGGCAGATCAGGAGGAAACATGGATTTCTCCGCAAAGAATCAGCCGCTTAAGAAAATCAAGCGGACTGCCATATTTGCTACCATACTGGCCGCCGTCTTCCGACTTGAGCGACGATAATGGAACACAGGTGGATTGATGTTCCCTTGTCAAAAGAAAAGCGAACGCAACTGGCACAGGGCATTCATTAAAAAAACTCCCGTATTCCGTCTGCGCTTGCTCATCGGCGTAAATAAAAATAAGTTCTCCTTGCGCGCCGTATAACGCCGACTCCGCAGACGCAAGACCCATGGCAAAAGCCTCATCAAAAGAATTATTTCCCGGATAGAGCGCCGAGTATCCGCCTTTAAGTCCAAGCGCAATAGAAGCCAGCGCGGGAGGCGCGTTAAAAACCGAAAGCGAAAAAGCCGCCGGCATAAGGGACTTTTCTTCTATCAACATCTTGTTAATTTGATACTGCCGTGAAAGTTCCCCGCGGAACGAGACAAACAACATTTTTGTATCATCTTTTACGGGCAGAATACCATGAACAACCTGCACAGTCATTTTTGAAATTTGACTCAAGCGCCGGCGGAACAGGGAATCGGTAAAGGAAATCGCCGGTACTTGCGTACCTGAACCCTTATCACCGGAAGATATATCACGCTTACCCTGCGCCCATTCATTCCATTCGATTGAGTTCTCTACGCCGGGAGCCCACGCGCAAAGACGCGTAATGTAAAGCCCGCCGTTCACTGTTTACTCCGGCAACAAATCAGCGAATAATCATTAGAACCAAGATTATGCCGCGCAGACGCAATGTCAAAACCCGCATTTTCTACCGCCCCTGCAAGTTCCCCATAGCGGTACATTTTGCTGTTTCCGTTTGCCATACAGGTAAAATAAAGGGAAGTTGCCTGAAGTGAATAAGACGCGGCTGAAAAACGCTGTTTGTCCCAAAAGGGTTCAAGGATATAAACATTTGTGGAAGGTCCTGACGCAAGGCGCACTTTTTTCATGATACGGGTAACTTCATCAAGGGAAAAACAGTCCAAAAATTGGCTCATCCAGATTATGTCCGCCCCTGCGGGAATAGCCGTTTCATCAGACAGAACATTACAGGCTATTGTTTTAATTCTTTTTGAAAAACCCGCTGAGGCAATCTTCTGCTCTGCCGCGTTAGTCTGACCCGGCAAATCTACAATGGTTACTTCAACATCGGGATTATATTTGCAACAGCGGATTGCCCACTTTGCGGTATTTCCGCCTATATCAATAATTTTTTTCGGGTTATGCGAAAACACAACAGACAGCGCTTCTTCAAAACCTATATCGGAATAAAAATGATCAAAGGCAAACCAGCTCTCCTTTACCTTTTCCGGCAAAGACGCAAGAGCATCGTAAATTGTTTTTCCCTCACAGCCAAAGACTTCAAGCCCCAGGGGTTTTCCTTCTTGTATCGATCGTTTAAGATCGAACGCCCCCTTGTAACACACGTCGTTTGCAAAATTAAAATTCACTTTGGTCATTTCATCTTCAAGCAAAAACCAGCCTGTCTTTCCTATGACAAAACGGTCTTCTCCGTCCGATGAAAGTATTTTTACAAGATTCATGCCCAAGGCAATCTCCAGAAGCACCTGCGCGCCATAAAGGGAAATTCCCGCCTTTTCCGCCGCGCTTTCAAGACTGATCCCTTTTTCGCCTGAATCAGAAACAACATTTAACAGACCCAATTCCAAGAGGGCCCTTACAGCTTGAAAAGTAAGAGGGGCAAAGGCAATTTTTTGAGCCTCAAATTTCGCGTCAATAGCCCTGATTGCGTCTTTCGTGTAGTTTTCGGGTATATGTTTAGGCATACTTCTTATTTATACTTCTGCGAGATTTCTTTGAATTGATCCTGTATTTGTACTACGGCATCCGTAATAAAAGGATCAAATTGAGTTCCTTTTCCCGCTGAAATTATCTCCATCGCCTCGTCGTATGGCATGGCGGTTTTATAAACGCGCGCGCACACAAGGGCGTCGTATACGTCCGCAAGAGCCGCAAGGCGGGCGGAAAGAGGTATCTCCTTTTCCTTTAACTTGCGCGGATAACCGTTGCCGTCCCACCGCTCATGATGACTGTAACAAATATCCTCGCAATGTTTTAAATAGAGCGAAGAATTTACATCGCCCAGTTCGCCGACAATTTCTTTTCCTCTGACTGTGTGTGTTTTCATTACTTCATATTCATCAGCGTCAAGCCTGCCAGGCTTTAGCAGGATTTTGTCGGGAATCGCTATTTTTCCTACATCATGAAGGGCCATCGACTTCATTATAATATCCGGTTGAAGCGATACCAATTCTTCGGCATAAATAGATTCTGTTTCTATCAGAAAATCTATAAGCGCCTTTACAAAGAGCTGTGTTCTTTTTACATGTTCGCCTGATTCCAAATCGCGGTGTTCAATAACGTTTGCAAGCCCCTGCAAAGCGTTGTCCAGAGTCTTTGTAGCTTCGGCTGTTTTTTCCGCGACCATCTGCTCAAGGCTGTCGCTGTAATTTTTAAGCTCTATCTGATTTCTTACGCGCAGTTTTACAATTTCGGAAAGAAACGGCTTGTTAACAAAATCAACCGCGCCGGCCGCCAAAAGTTCGCCTTCTGTATCGTTTTGCGCAGTAATAAATATAACAGGAATCCTTTTAAGTTTTTCATTAGTCTTCATTAACTCAAACATTTCGCGCCCGGTCATTTCGGGCATTATCACGTCCAAAAGAATCAATTTAGGTAGAGAAACCGCATCCCCAAGTATTTCAAGCGCCTGTCTGCCGTTGCCGGCAGTTATAATATTATACTCGTCTTTCAGTATTTCTTCGAGAATCATGACATTTGTTTCAATGTCATCAACAATAAGAACCGTTGGCGTCTTATCACTCATTCTCTGTTATGACCTTCTCTACTTCCACCAATGTTTGATTATATACATCTTTTAAAATACCCAATTGATCAGGAGTTACCGACTTTGCCTTTATCTGTGTTTCAATTTCACGGCTCTGTTTAAATAATTCCGTAAGAGACAAGTTCCCGGAAAGACCTTTCAGGGTATGAGCGGCAATCTGCGCTTTCTCATAATCATTCGCCGTAAGAGCGTTTTCCAGATTTTTTATATTTGGATCGTCTTTGAATTTTACAAGCATTTTGACATAAAAAGCTCTGTTGTTCATTACTCTTTTTAAGCCGTCTTCAAAATCAATAAAAAAACTATTATACATAAAAACCCCTCCTAGCGCTCACGATAGATAATACGACCTCTGCTTAAATCGTACGGAGATAGGGCGATTTTTACACGATCGCCTGGTACAATACGGATATAATGCTTGCGCATTTTACCCGACAGATGAGCCAATATAAGGTGGCCGCTTTGATTATCCAGCTCTACCCTGAACATGGTGTTGGGAAGCGCCTCTCTGACAACGCCTTCTACCTCTATTGCCTCTTCTTTTGCCACTTTAACTCCTTAACGTATATAGTATAGTTTACATCGTTTTATGTCAATGTTATCATAAGCCATGTATTACTACAGCACCAGAAATAAGAACGAAAAAGCCTGTTTTGCCACAGCCGCCCTTACCGGTCTTGCTCCGGACGGGGGGCTTTTTGTGCCTGAGGAAATCCCCCAATATCCCGCGCAGGTACGCTCCTCGCTTGGAACAATGGATTTTTGCGATATAGCATTTGAAACAATCAAGCCGTATGTACGGGATGAAATTCCAGATACGGTGTTAGCTGATATTGTCCGTTCAGCCTTTACTTTTACCGCCCCGCTAATTCCCGTTGCAAACCGCTATACTTTGGAACTTTTTCACGGACCGACTGCGGCTTTTAAGGACTTTGGGGCCCGTTTTATGGCCCGTTCTTTTTCGTACCTGCGCAGAGGCGAAGATCGCCCCTTACGGATTCTTGTAGCCACTTCTGGCGATACAGGCGGGGCAGTTGCTGACGGCTTTTTTGAGGTACAGGGCATCTCTGTAACCGTGCTGTACCCCAAGGGGCGGGTAACCCCCTTGCAAGAGCGGCAAATTTCCGGTCTTGGCAAAAATATTTCCGCTCTTGCCGTGGAGGGCAGTTTTGACGATTGTCAGCGTATGGTTAAAGCGGCCCTTGCCGACGACGGTCTTAAAAAGAAAATGGCTCTTTCATCGGCGAATTCAATTAACATAAGCCGCCTTATTCCCCAGGCGGTCTACTATTCTTCCTCTGCGGGCAGGGCTTTTGCTGGGCGGATCGATCCTGACGGAGAGGCGACGCCGCGCGTTAAAGGGCATTCGGTCGTTTCCGCGGGAAAAAGCGATCTGCCTGTTACACTGTGCGTCCCGTCCGGCAACTTCGGCAATTTGACGGCCGGTCTTTACGCAATGAAGATGGGCGCGCCTGTAAAGCGGTTTATAGCGGCGACCAATATAAATAAAACCGTTCCCGATTTTCTTGAATCGGGCGAGTATCTGGCGCGCCGTTCACAGGCGACAATTTCCAACGCTATGGACGTAGGCGCGCCAAGTAACTACGAGCGTATGGCGGCGCATTTTTCGTGGGAAGAAATGCGGCGAATTATTTTGGGCGTTTCTGTTTCCGATGAGGAAACGCGGGAAACAATCGCGCGCGTCCATAAAGACTCAGGCTATTTTATTGATCCGCACAGCGCGGTCGGCTGGAAAGGCGTTGACAAACTGCACGCGGAAAACAAACTCGAAGACGGCGCGGTCGGTATTCTTTGCACCGCCCACCCTGCAAAATTTTCGGAAGTTGTCCGGCCTATTACGGGAGACCCGCCTGTTCCGCCGTCTCTTGCCCTTGCGATGAAAAGAACAGTTAATTCCAAGACAATCCCCGCGGAAGTCCCCGCGTTAATAGAGACTCTGTATACATATAATTAAAACAATAATGGACTTGTTCAACAATCCGATTGGTTATCGAACAAGTCCCGGATTTTTCATGGCTAAAGCCATACAAAAATATTTTTTATAAGGAGGTTAGGGCTGTCCAAAAAACAAGAATTTTACCGCAAACCTCGCGAACCAATACTAACAGAAGAAATATATCTTACAAATTAACGCGATATAACGCATATAACGATAAGACATCAACTAAAAGTTTGTGAGCATACCGAAGGCGCGCGGTTCGTGTTGGTTCGTTGTAAAAAATTCTTACTTTCTAGACACCACGAACTGTAATGAAAAAAACAGCCGTTTTTTTATTATTTTTGTTCCGTATCTCTCTTGTATTTGCGTGCGATCTGCCTGGGCATTTTGATTTTGTAGTTTCCAATAACGGAGAAATACTTTATTCAGGCTGTTATGACGCGGTTAATTTGGGACCGCATATAATTGAATATATTTTAACTAAAGAGCGCGTGGAAGCCAAAGGCGCAAAAAGACCGTCCGTACCGTTTTCGCAAGACAGGGACGGCGGCATTCTTCAGCGTTTACTGGCTGAAAACGGCTATTTGCTTCCTCATCATAACGATTACACGCGTTCCGGTTATGACAGGGGACACATGGCCCCTAACGGCGACTTTAATGACACTTATGAAAACGCGGTTCTTACTTTTTTTATTGCGAATATATGGCCTCAAAAACCGGAACTAAACAGGGATAAATGGCTAAAGACAGAAAACGAAACCAGAAAACTTGCATCGGAATATTCCGCCGTAAGGGTAATTATCATTGTAGATGAATTTCTTGATAAAAAAGTCGCAAGAATAAGCGTTCCCGCCTGTTTTAAAAGAAGGGTTTACGATTTAGAAACCGGAGAGTTAATTTATCAAATTGATGTTTATCAAACAGAATAACATGACTTGTGGGACAATCCGGCTTAACTCTATTAGCACATTTTTATCGTATTTTCCGCAATTACCACAATTGTCTTAAAAGCGCTATGCAATAAATGCACGGAAATTTCATTTATATTATTATTTATTTTACGCGGCCAGATTTTTTGTCTTAATTCCTCCAGCGCGTCTTTAGCGTCTTTCCTGTTAAACGTCTCGCACGCCGCTTTGATAATCAACATCTTTTCCCGTAAAAAATCAGCGTCATCTTCGGATAATTTATTGGTATCCGGATAAACTATCGCTTCCTTTTCACTCGATTTATACTTTTTAATTAAAGATTCCAGCGCCAACAAAAATACGGGGGATTCATTTTTTATTACCGCAAAATTTTTCTCCATGCCGGCTTTCTCCAAATTGCCCGCCAAAACCGCATGCCCATGCTCATAAATATTCTCAAGCGCGCTTTTCATTGAATGAACTTTTATAATATAATCCTGTATGTCATCTCCTCTTTTAAAATTATTTTCCAGCATTTTATTAAGAACGTTAATCGCTTTTTCCGCCTCCATTACAAAAGCTTCTGTCAGCTTTATATCCAAATTTGACTGCCCTTGTTTTTTGTTATCATCTTTTAATTTGGCTTTAAGTTTACGCGCGGCGGAAATCACTTCCGGCGACTGGGTATCGCGTACAAATTTGTTAAGTATCGCGTCAAGATGACGGACATCTACAGGCTTGGAAATAAACCCGTTAAAGCCGTTTTCGATAAATATTTCCGCCTGCCCAATCATGGCGTTTGCGGTAAGGGCGACAATAGGCTTATCATATCCGGATTCACGAATTTTTTTTGTTGTCTGCATGCCGTCCATTTTCGGCATAAAATGATCCATGAATATAACATCGTAAGTACAGCCCGCGTTAATTTTTTCTATAGCTTCAAGCCCGCTGGAAACAGTCTCCGTAGACAATCCGTAAAGGTCCATCAGCCCTCTTGCGACAAACAGGTTAGTATCAACATCGTCTACAATTAAAATTCTTCCATAAGGCATATATTCGCGAGCAATTTGAGGCAGATTAACCACATTCGACGACTGCCCAATGCGAAACCTTTTCAAATTCTCCGACGCTATTTTACCAAGCACAGCGTTGTCTATTATCCCCTGAGGAAGCCGAACGGTAAATATAGAGCCTTTGCCCTGTTCGCTTTCAACAGAAATATCGCCAGCCATCATATTTACAAGGTACTTTGTAATCGGCATACCAAGTCCAATACCTTCGACAGCATGGTTGGCATCAAGATTAAAACGGGTGTATTCCTCAAACAGTTTTTCTAGCTGTTCTTTGGTCATACCCTGCCCTGTGTCCTGCACGCGAAAAACCAGCGTTATCTTGTTTTCAAAACTATTTTTTGATTCGGCGTAAACTGAAAACAAAATCTCGCCTTTATCGGTATATTTAAAAGCATTTGTAAGCAGGTTGTTCAAAATCTGTTTTATCCGCAGATCATCGCCGTATAATGACGCCGGAATATTATCATCTACATTAATTACAAAATTAATCGGTTTGTTATCATAGTGCATAACAAACATATTCAAAGTTTCATTTATAAGATCAAAAACACTATAATTAACAAATTCCAGCTCCAGCTTGCCCGCCTCTATTTTTGAAAGGTCCAATATATTGTTGATGATTTTTAACAGTAAATAACCGGAATTATAAATATTGGTTAACGCTTCTTTAGTTTCCTGTGAAATGTTTTCGTTTTGCAGTTGAATTTCGGTAATGCCCAAAATTACATTCATCGGCGTCCGTATCTCATGGCTTATATTCGCAAGAAAAGCGTTTTTATGCCTGCTGAGCTGTTCGGCGTTTTCTTTTTCGCCCATTAGCTTTGTTACCTCGCGAAGATCGCGCGTGTATCCGGCGACAATATAATCTTTATTGTATTTAACGCGGACAAGCGTAATTTCACACGGAATAATCTCCCCGTTTAATTTTTGATGCTGCCAAAAAAATCTGTTATATCCTTCATCAAACGTCTTTTTTATACATTCAACCGCTTTTATTCTCGACAAACTCCCGTCTTTCTGGTATTCAGGCGAAAGTTCAAAAAATCTATCAAGATATTCCTGTTTGCTGGACAATTCAAAAAGTTTTACCGCTTCTTCATTGGTTTTTATATTTTTAATGTTTCTGTTCCAAAAATTCATGACAAGAGGAGTCGCATCCAGCATTATTTGCAGTTGCTCATCAGCTTCAAACGATACACGTCCCTTCAACATTCTTTTTAAGATTTTTTTTAGCATTCTTCTTACAAACGGCCGTATTAAAGGCATGAACCGACCTTAGTAAACTGATCCCTTATTTCATAAAATACGTCCGTTATCACAGGATCAAACTGTTTACCCTTGCTTTCCATTATGATGTTTATAACCTGATCTCCGTTTAACGCCGGTTTATAAGGACGTTCCGATGACAAAGCGTCGTAAACATCAACGATTGCCATTATACGTCCCTGTAACGGAATTTCTTCGCCTCTTAATCCATGAGGGTATCCGTTTCCATCCCACCGCTCGTGATGATAGCTTGCAAACAATTTGGCAAAATGCAAAAAGTCTTCGTCTCCCGCCTGACTTATAATTTTATCAATAATGCGCTCGCCTTCCGCCGCGTGGATTTTCATTATTTCATATTCTTCCTTTGTAAGATTCGCGGGTTTATTCAGTATTAAATCGGAAACGGCGATTTTCCCCACATCGTGCAATCTTGCAGAAGAAACGGCCAATTCAATATCCCATGTGCTTAACTCGCTAAGATAAACATTTCTTTCTATCATTGCGTTAATAAGAAGGCGCAGGTACGCCGTGGTGCGCTCTATATGTCCGCCTGTAGTCTTGTCCCTGCTTTCAAGCATTTCCGCCATAACGGACACCATGCTGTTTTTTAACCGTTGAAGGCTTTCCGTCTTTTGCTGAAGCAGGATTGTCCTGTCCCGGATAATTTCGTCAATATTTAAATGTGTTTTTATACGGTTTATTAATACAGATTCGGAAAACGGCTTGGAAATAAAATCTACCGCGCCCATCTCGAAACCAAGCGCTTCCGTTCCGGCGTCGCTCTTGTTTGTTAAAAACATGACGGGTATATCCATATAACGGGTATTGACCTTTAGCTTGGACATTGCCTCCAAACCGTCCATTCCCGGCATTATTATATCCAATAAGATTAGATTAGGAATAATATTATTCAGAAGCTCGAACATATCTGCGGCAGATGGAAGCGTATAAACATTGTAGTGTTTTGATAATGTTTTCTCTGCCGCTATAAGATTAACATCATTGTCATCTACAACAAAAATTGTCTTCAAAATATATCTCCAAATGTTTATACGTCTTCTTTGACATACTACCAGTGAAAAACAATATATTTTACAATTTTATGCTAAAAAATACATTTTTACAAGGGCTAAATTCGGGGAATTTGCGCCAGTAAAAACAAATAACCGGAAAGTTTGTTTAAATAAGCGCCAGCGTTCATGCATAACTGCCGCTGTTCGCTTACTGCGGCAAACAGCCGTTCCGCTCTTCTTGCGACAGTCCTTGCGATATGAATTTGGGCATCGGTAACATCGCGTCCCGGCAAAACAAACTGCGAAGTTTTAGGTATCATGGCCGTTAATCTGTCAATCTCTTTTTCCAAACAGGCAGACTCTTTTTTGGTAAAAAGATATTCTTTGTTTCCGCTGTCAGAAACATGCGACATAAGCCTCATAATATTTTTTTGAATTTCCTCAATGAACTTGCGCGTATCTTTATCATTAAGCATAGCCTTAACCAGCCCCAAATGAGAATTAAGTTCATCCGCCGTACCGGAAAAATGAATTAAGATGTCGTTCTTGGATATTTTTTGTCCGTTTAAAAGCGTGGTTTCCATTATAAGGTGTCCGGCGAATCCAGCCATGCGGGCAATTGCATGCTGGTCTCAATATAGCCCATTCTGCGCTTCTTGATAGAAATTTCCATAAGGGCGTAACCGTCGTTTTCCATTACACGTAACCGCATAATTGATATAGGATCATCTTCCGAGATACCGGCCTCATCGGCAATTGAACCGCGCACTACTTTTCTTACTACAAAATTTGACGAAAATAATCCTCCGTATACGGGAGTAAGAATCATACCAAACAATGGGGCGGCTATTCTTTCGCGCTTATCCACCTTTACCGCTTCCGACAGCGGAACATCGGGACGGCGTACTGTCATAACAATATTTTTCTTTACTACGCCTTCGGAGTCAACTGTTTCCAAAACGACAAGCTCTCCCGGTCCTGCCGGAAAAATAGCGTTCTGCATTGCCGGTATCAGAGAACCCTGCACAGCCGTTACCGCTTTTCCGTTAATTGTTTTTATATACGACCCCTCGCGGATCAGATGCCGCGCGGCAGGAGTATTAGGCGCAACATAAACGATCTCGGCTCCCTGCAATGTTTCGCATAACGTAATACCCAGCCACGGACGCTGGGCTTTTCCGCCCTTTATCATCGCGGGAAGGGCGGCAGAAAGCCGTTCCGCAGGAATAGCGAAGTTAAGTCCCTGATGCTGATCAATTCCCGCAAAAACTATTCCCACAAGACGGCCCTCGTTGTCTACAACAGGACCGCCTGAATTTCCGCCGTTTACAGCGGCGTCAATTTGATAAACATCCCCTATTTGCAAAAAACGCCTGCTAAGAGCGGAAACAATTCCCGATGTTACGGTTTTTTCCAGTCCTACAGGAGAGCCTATCGCCCACACAGCGTCGCCTACTTTAGGGATTACGCGATCAACCAGAGAAAACACATATTCAGGATCATATTCGGTTTTTATAAGAGCAAGGTCCAGCGCTTTATCCCATCCGATAACGCGCGCCGGGTATCTGGGGCTTGAGGAATCTCCCAAACGTATATACATACGCGAATACCCCTTGTATTTGGGATCGACTTCGCTTGCAATAACATGATAATTTGTGATTAACAGACCTGAATCGTCAACAAAAAAAGCGGAACCCAATACCCTGTCGGGAATTCCCATTCCTCTTTCAACCTTGATTCCCCTGTCAATAAGCACAGTAGCGACGCCGTTTACCATGTCGGAAACAGTATCGCGCCCGCGCGCGTATTCCAGAAGATTAGAAGCGATATTTTTTGAACCGGCTTTTTGCGCGGCAGAAAGAAAAAACGCGGCGGCTCTGCGCTGTTTTACTTTTACCGCCCTTTCAAGGAAAAGCAGAGCGTCTGCGGAATCCAGCGGTTTAAGTTCGTGCGCTTTAACAGCCGATAGAAACGCGCTTAAATTATTACCGTCCGCCAGTTTCTTTTTCGCGTCCGCCAGAACTAAATCCGGCTCAAGACCTGTTTTTTCTACCGTTATTCCAATACTGGCAAGAGACCTGCTAAAAGAAATAGCGTCGTCCCACTTCTCTTCCTTAATGGCTTTTTCCTGCATTTCGCGTAAATTATTTACCGCTAATTTTTCGTATTCCAGCAGATTATCCCAATCGCCGTCATCATCATTCTGTTTACTGGAATAAACTTCCTTGTAAATGTAGATCATGTGCAGAGCGCCGACAGGATTTTCCGTAATTTGTTTCTCAATATCGCCAAGCCGTATCGAGCTTGTCGAACGGTACGGATACATTAAATCGTCTTCCTGTTTTTCCGTACTGGTGCTGGTACACGAAAAAGAAAGTAAAACAATTACAGAGCCAATAAGAAATTGTTTGATTCTATTATTTTTTTTCATTATCGCCCCGTCTCTGAATAATTCATTTCTCCGCTTCCGTCCATATCCCATGAATAAACAACAGAACCGTCTTTTCGATACATTTCGCCTGTTTTAAAAGTCCCCTGCCCAGTCCAGTCGCTTTCGGAAGAAGCGATTAACCGCCTGTAATTAAAAGTCCCGTCCAAATCGATCCATGAAGAATCAGCGCGGTAAAAACGGCGTATAGTTTCCATTTTTCCGTCTATATCCATATCTACGCGCTGTAAGACGGGAACGCCTTTTTCAAACTCTGTAACGGATACTTGCTTTCCGTTAATTGTTTCTACGGCCCGCAGAGGAATCCCTTTTTCAAGAAAGATTTCCTCCGTAGCGCCTTCAAACTCAAGGCTTGAACGCTGAATGCTCGAGCAAAATGAAACAAGCGCCTTGCGCGTCAATCCCAAATATCGGGGCATAAGCGCAGGATAAGCGGGGCCGGCATATTTTTTACTGCCGCCAAAAATAAGAAGATCTACGGGCATATATTGAAAATCCGCCGGACGGAACAAAAAGCGCTCATGAGAAAGCGCCAAGTTAGAATTAAGCATATCGTCAAGCGTTATTTGCCGTACGGAAGGATAGCGTTCCCATTGAACTTCCGCCATTATATGTCCCGTAACAGGAATTTGCGCCGCAACCGGAACGCCGCCGGACGAAAACGAAATACGCAAATTAAAAATATTTCCCTGATTTATGTCAAACGCAAATTCACGGACTACGCCTGATTGGTACAGCGATTTGCCGTCAATATACCCGTCGCCGTCGTCATCGGAAATTACCGTGCCTGAAAAAGAAAGTAATTTTTCCATGAAAAAATCACGCCCTTCATCGCTACGAAGCAGACTAAAAACTTCGTTCATTACACCCGCATCAAGAACAGGCTCATTGTTAAACGCTGTCCCCGGCGGTAAAACGTAGTTAATTCCCCTTTTGCCTGAAAACAGTTCTTCAACGGCAGACGTATCGTCCAATAAACCAAGGTTAAGCGCAGGTGGAATTGAATGCGGGTTTGGCATAAAATCCCTGTTTTGAACGGAAGAAATACCGCCGGCGCGGTACGCGCCGACATAGCGTTTTGCCTGCTCGGTGTCGCTGATAAAATAAGATGAAAGCCACG
Organism: Treponema sp.; assembly: GCA_031286095.1. Lineage (GTDB taxonomy): Bacteria > Spirochaetota > Spirochaetia > Treponematales > Breznakiellaceae > WQXQ01. The sequence continues at coordinate 15,792 of JAITUY010000128.1, forward strand.
CAAGATCAGAGTCGGCTGATAAAAGGAAAGGAAACCTCTTAAGGGCAATCTCAAGCAGATCATGATCGCTTTGCGCAAGCTCTGACAACTCAGGTCTTTTGTTACGCGCATATTCAAAAAATACGCGAAGCGGACGCGGATCGCGCGAATATCTGTCCATTGCGGTAAGAATCTGACTTCGGAAACGCGACAGGGCTAAAACAGGATCGTAATCCTGCCCGTCAGAGGACGCCATTCCCCGTAACGCCAAAAGACGCAATACTGCAATATTGCTTGCAATATCAGCGGTATCGCTTACAGCGCTTGTGTCCGCGCTTTCGCCCGTCTGTTCCAAAACAGCGAGCGCGCTTACAAACTTTCGCATGGCGATAAGTTCCCGCGCCTTTAAAAGCAAAGCCTGACTTTCATTGTAAATTACCCACCTGTTTACATCTAACGCTCTATCCAGCGCCGAAACTATGTCGATCCTGCTTTTTCCCTCATGGGACAAGACAAAAGCACGCTGATATGAAACATCCGAAGAAACATTTGCGAAATCGGAAGCCCTTGCAGTTGCAGAAAGCGCAGAGCTCCAATTGCCTTCGTCTATCGCCTTTTGCACCCACTCAACATATTTTTGCGCGGTCTCGCCGTCTCCCAATCCTTGTACCCTGCCCTGATTCGCCTGCGCGTATGTAAAAACAAGCGGAAATAAAAACAGAGCCAAAGTTATGTGAAACTTCATAACTCAGGATTCTCCTTTGGGGCAAGTCCAAGAATTTCTCTGACTTCGTCGTCTGCCAGCGTTTCGCGCACAAGCAGAGCTTCGGCAAGTTTTTCAAGCTGTGCTTTACGGCTTTTTATAATTTTTGACGCGTTCTTTCTGGCGCGATCAAGAATTTCCTTAACAGCCTTGTCTATGCGTTGTGCTGTATCTTCCGAATAATCCTTATGACGCGCAATTTCCTTGCCCAAAAAGATAGGCTCGTCTTCCAGCCCGTAAGCGACAGGCCCTATATCTTCCGCCATGCCCCATTCACATACCATATTACGCGCCATTTCAGTCGCTGTCTGAATGTCGTTTTTGGTTCCCGTAGTCGTCTCATCGTAGAAAAGTTTTTCGGCCGTCCAGCCGCCGTAACAAATAGCGATACGATCCTCTATCCAGCCCTTTGAACGGTTGTAAGTATCCTCTTCGGGAAGAGAAAGCGCCGCCCCAAGAGCGCGCCCGTGAGGAACAATCGTAACTTTGTGCAGAGGGTCCGCGTTCTTCAAAAAATAATGAAGCAGAGCGTGTCCCGCCTCGTGAATGGCCGTCATTCTGCGTTCCTTATCGGAGACAACAAGGGTTTTACGGGCGACCCCCATAAGCACCTTGTCTCTTGCTTCCTCAAAATCGGACATCTGCACTTCGGTCTTATCTTTGCGCGCGGCAAAAAGAGCCGCCTCGTTTACAAGGTTGGCAATATCCGCACCGCTCATTCCCGGCGTCGCCCTCGCAATACGGGTAAGATCAATTCCCTTTTCCAGCGGAACCTTCGCGGCGTAAATTTGCAGTATCGCCTCGCGTTCCTTAATATCGGGCATTGCGACAACTACCTGCCTGTCGAAACGGCCGGGGCGAAGAAGCGCGGGGTCTAAAACATCTGGACGGTTTGTGGCGGCTAAAATAATTACGCCGTCTTTTGAGTCAAAACCGTCCATTTCAACTAACAACTGGTTTAACGTCTGCTCGCGCTCGTCATGACCGCCGCCGTAGCCCGCGCCGCGGGTGCGCCCGACAGCGTCCAGTTCGTCGATAAAGATTATACATGGGGCGCTTTTTCTTCCCTGTTCAAAAAGGTCCCTTACCCTGCTTGCCCCGACCCCGACAAGCATTTCTACAAAATCAGAACCTGACATGTGAAAAAAAGGAACGCCAGCCTCGCCGGCGACAGAACGCGCCATCAATGTTTTTCCCGTGCCAGGCATGCCGACAAGAAGCACGCCCTTTGGAATACGCGCCCCCATCTTTGTAAACTTTTGCGGATTTTTTAAAAACTCAACAACTTCCTCAAGTTCAAATTTTGCGTCCTTCTGCCCGGCGACATCAGCAAAGCTGACTTTTTTTCCTTCGTCATGATAACGCTTCGCCCTGCTCTTTCCAAAATGGAAAGTCTTAAGCCCCGCGCCCTGCATATTTCTTAATATCATCATAATGATAACAAAACCAATAACCCACGGAAGCATATTTAATAACAGATTAAGCGGGGTAAATTTTGCGCTTGCGCCTGAAACAACAATGTTTTTTTCCCGCAGATTTGGCAAAAGATTCGGGTCTGTGTAAGGAATACGCGTTCTAAGCTGAGCGCCGTCCTTAACAGGCGCTCCCCTTAAAAAAATTTCCATTATGTTATTGTCATAAATGGTGACAGATTCAATTTGGTTCTGTTCTACAAAACGGTTAAAGTCAGAGTACGGGATTTCCCTTATCTGTGCGGATGCTCCTCTTACATAAAAGGACACCAGCAATCCCGCAATGATCAGAAAAAAAACGATTGAAAAACCGTTTGGACCGCCACGCGCAGGTCCCCGATCCGGCAGATTGTTCTTAGGATTAAACACCAATGTCCTCCGATTTAAGGCTCTTTTTCAGTAACAAGAAAGACATATCCGCCTCCCGCGGAACTGTCTCCTTCGGGATTTGGACGCATTTCTATACTTATATTATTAAGATTATATAAGCCAGGCTCTTTAATCAACAGTGAAAAACCTTTTTCGTAAAAATCCCCATTTTTATAGGACAGAGCTACTTTTCCGTTTCCGCGCTTTAGGATTAACGCCCCTAAATCGACTACAGAGGCCGAACCGGAACAAAAGCGCCTGATTACGGAACGCTTAACCGAATTAACCTGAAATTCCTCATCAGCGGACATTTTTTCCTTTTGGAAAGACAGTTTGTCTATAGCGCAAAAAACCGCTTCTTCGCGGAGTATTTTGCTTAAGGAAAAAAAGTTTTCATCGTCCGTAACAAGACCGCCTGACGAGCGTTCCCAAGTAACGATTTTTTGCGCGCTATTTGAAAAATGTTTGGCTACCAGCGACTGTGTGGCGGAAAGCGCTAAAATGCCTGACCTCCATTCTGGGAAGCACTTGTCCAGAATGGGAATCAGGTCTCCTCTTATTTTGTTGCGCAAAAACTTTTTATCGGTATTTGTGGAATCTTCACGCCATGTGATTTTTTTATGATTCAGATACATAACAACTTTGTTTCTGTTGGCTTTTAACATCGGACGCAGTAACCGCCCTCTGCGTACAGGCATAAAGGAAAGCCCGGCGGGACCCGCGCCGCGGAATATGCGCATAAGCGACAATTCAAGGGCGTCGTCAATTGTGTGGGCGGTTAAAATGTAAACTTTTTTGCCTTTTTCTTTTTCAAGACGATCCGCGTAACGAAAAAAAAGCCTTCTGCGGAAATACCTTGCGGCCGCCTCAATACCCGTCCCCTTGCTCTTCGCAAATGCCTCTATATCTCCCGGCGGAATGGACTCAACAAAACATTTAATTTTGTTTTTTTTGCAAAAAGCGCTCACATGCTCCGCGTCTCCTTTGCTTTCTTCCGCCGGACGCAGACCGTGTTCTACGTGAAGACAAAAAATTCTGTCTTTGGGAACAACAACGCAAAGAGCGGCAAGCATAGCCATTGAGTCCGCACCGCCTGAAACGGCAGAAAGAAAGATTGCCCCGCCCGGACAATCCAGATAGTCTTCCAATTCGCTGGCGATTATATTTTCTACATCACAAAAAATACTAGCCGTTACTTTTTATCTCCAGGGGCTTTCTTGCCCGAAGAAGGCGCGGCTCCGGACGCTGGTGCGGCTCCAGACGCTGGCGCGGCTCCGGCAGAAGGCGCGGCTCCTGGCGCTCCAGCGGCTGGCGCGGCTCCAGCGGCGGCCTCGTCGACAACAGGGGCGGCGACAACTTCAATCTTGGCGAATTTCACCAGCGCAACAACCTGATCAGGGTTGGAAAGCAACCTGACGCCCTGCGCTATAGGAATATCCCTTACGTGAATTGAATGGTTGGCTTTAAGATCAGAAATATCAATTTCGATTCTTTCCGGCAGGTCCTTGGGAAGACACTCAACCTCAATTTCATGCATAGGCGTTTCAAGCATACCGCCTTCGCGGACGCCGATGGGGTTTCCGTGCAAAACAAGGGAAACTTTTGCCCTTAAAGCAACGCCGCTTTCTACTTCATAAAAATCGATATGAAGAATATTACCGTCGATAATATTCCGTTGAGCGTCTTTTACAAAGGCGTCATAGGCCTTACCGTCTACATTGATATTAACGATTGTACTTTCGGAAATACCTTTTGTACCCTTAACAAATTCAGAAGCATCTAAATCGATAGAGACCGATTTTCCCGATCTTCCGTACAGCACCGCCGGTATTCTGCCGTTTTTCCTAATCCTGCGGGATTCGGCGGAACCTGCTTTTTGGCGACTTTTCGCCTGTAACACAACTTTGCCCATATATAACCTCAATTAAAAAATTCAGGGAATTTCCCTTCTGGGACGACAGGATTCGAACCTGTGAATACCGGCTCCAAAGACCGGTGGCTTACCGCTTGCCGACGTCCCACCGCAGGGATAAGCCTATCATAAATTATGGGAATTAATCAATAGAACCGCGTCAGGCGTCATGATCGTCCGCAGTCGCTTCCATAACGTCCCCGGAATCATATTTTTCCAGAATACGCTGTTGAAGTTCCGAGCGGAATTCAGGGTTAATAGGATGAGCGACATCCTTATATTCGCCCGCCCGCGTTTTACGGCTGGGCATAGCGATAAAAACTCCGGTTTTACCCTCTATAATTTTAATATTATGAACAACAAAGCAGTCATCAAATGTTACCGTTACATAGGCTTTCGGCTTGCCACCACCTGTTACTTTCCTGACTCTTATATCTGTAATTTTCATGGCACCTCACCTCTCTTTCGAGGGAAAACTAGAATAAAACCAGCAGAATGACTGTTAAGCAAAACTACTGATTATGATTAACATTATAGCACCACTTTATTATTAAAAGCAAGAATTTTTTTTTACATATTTTTTTTGAATTTTAGGCGAATTTAACTATATATTTTTACTATGATAAAAAATGTGCTCACATTGAGAGTTTTTTTATATTGCAGACTTTTGAAAATTCCCATTTATTTTTTAGCGCCTTTGCAGACCGTTCCGCCTTTGCTCTGTCCCTAAAAACTCCGAAACAAGTGGACCCCGAACCTGAAAGATTTGCGTAACCCGCGCCGTAATACAATAAAAGTGAAATAATATCACCATATACAGATTTTTCCGGCTCCTCAAAAACAGGCAAAAAATCGTTCCAGAACGGCCAGTCCCCTGGAGTGTCCGTTAATTTTTGCGGTAGTACGCTTTCGCCAGCTGGAGCGCGCTCTTTGGCGTCAAGCAGGCGGTAAGCGGCGGCGGTATCGCTGGAAAAGCCTGGGTTTACCAGCGTCAAAAACAGGTCCGGCACGTCAAGCGGCGCTATTTTTTCACCTCTGCCTGTTACCCGCGCGGACGGAGTTTCGTGGAGGAAAAACGGGACATCGCTTCCCAGCTCTGTCCCCATTTCCAGTAGCGAATCGAAGCTTAAAGGGCTGTCTGCAAGTTTGTTCAAAGCCAAAAGCGCCGATGCCGCGTTTGAGGAGCCTCCGCCCAGTCCGCCACCAGTGGGAATACGCTTTTCCACTCTAATTTTCAAGCCCTTAGAAAAGCCTGTTTTTTCCCTGAATAGGGACAGAGCCCGAAAAATGATGTTTTTTTCGGCAGGAATGGGGACAGAGCCGCCCTTCATGACGATTTCTACGCTATTTTCCCGTTTTAAAGGCTCAAAATGAAGGGTATCGGCAAAATCCACCGCCAAAAAGACACTTTCTATGTTATGGAAACCGTCGGAACGCCTGTCCAAAACCGCCAAATGAATGTTTACCTTGGCGGGGGCTGTAACGGTCAAATTTTGCGTGTTTTTAAGCATAAATTAAGGTTATCATAAATTATCACAAAAACCCATTGACAATTTAATATATACTCCCTTATGTTTTTAGTGAGAGGTTTTTTTACTTCTCGTTAAGTTTCGATTCAAGAAAGAATATTACAAGGGAGTGAGTTATGGTTCTGAACGGAGCTATGGAACAAGAGGAACTTGCATTGATGTCTGTCGACGGCGAAGAAACCGTCTACGGATCGGACGGGGAACCTTTGCCGGCTTTCATCTTTGGCGATGACGACTACGAAGATGACGAAGATTTTGAAGATGACGACGACTTTGAAGATGAGGAAGAAGACGAAGAAGAAGATGACGAAGATGATTATGACGACGATGACGATCTGGACGATGATGACGACTACGATGATGAAGAAAACGAAGACTACGATGATGAAGAAGACGAGGACTTCGACGACTTCGACGAATGACGCGGCATAGTGCCGGTTCTCTGTTACTTACAAACAAAACCCTCTAAAAACTGAAGTTTTTAGAGGGAGTCTTTTCCCCCAATATTAATATAACGACAAAATGTTTTAGCTGTAACTAGTATTTTGGAAGCTAGGGCCCCCATCGAACTGAATGTCAAAGACGACTAACCGATTATAGTCATATTAAGCGGCAGTTGCGCTTATTCCAATAAAAGCCCATAAATAATATGTGTAAAATTACGGGAACTCTCCACGCAATATTATTTATTACAATAGAGTTGTTTAAAAACTTCCTTATAAAATTGCATTTTTGTAAGGATTTAGCCTGAAAAAATGCAAGACTTGTGAAGCAACCAACTCGAACCGAAAATTCGTAGTTATCGAATAACTCAAATACACAATAAAAATATTCTACTTTAGCGGCTATATATCGCATAACGTTCTAGATGTTAATGACATTTTTTGCGCCCGTAAAAATGTAGCTACGAGAAACCGCACAAAGGGCGTAGCCCGAGCCGCCCAATGGGCAACGATGCAGTTACAGTCCTGTTGAGGTTGCAGAAAAACATAATTTCTAAAAAAAAGACTTCAAAATATGCCTAAATCAGAGCCTGTCTTAAAAATTGTGTAAATGGCCATAAAGTGGTAGAAATACCAAAGGAGAAAATAAGGTCATGGCACGAAAGAAAGAGAAGAAGGAAAAGGATATTATCGACCAAC
>JAITUY010000157.1 GCA_031286095.1 Treponema sp.
AAATACCCCGAAAGTATAAAAGACGCCAATCTGAAAACGCAGTCCGCGTACCGCGATCTGCGCCGGATTATGAACACTATAATTGTGTACACGCCGCTGGGCGACAGCGCGATGATCAACTATCTGTATCAGGGAGCGCTATCTGCCTATGAATCGGCAATGACTGCCATACAGGAAAATGAAAATCTTGTGAGAGCAAGCCCTTTGATGAATGAAGAGGAAAAGGGCGAGCGGCTTGGACATATTGATACGCTCAAAAATTATATACAACGATACAAAAACGAAGTTTGCGATCCTATTATGAGCGCGGCGTCTGCAGGCGATTACGACCGGTGCATAGAGATTATCCGCAATATGGGAGCTTTTGTAGATGAAATAAGGCTACTGACCATTGAATTGTATGAGTTGGCGAGTCTCGTAGAAGAAAGAGTGAGCGGCAACGCGTTAGTTACCGCTCACCAATCGAAGATGTTGCTGGTTGCGATTTTCGCGGTTTCTGTCGTTATATCAGTTATATTGGCTTTGTTGATTGCCTCGTTCATCGCCAATCCCATTAGAAAAATGATAGATGTGGCGGATAATGTAGCGAAAGGCAATCTTGATGTTAATATCGATGTTTCCGCAAAAGACGAAACAGGTATGCTGGCAAAAAGTTTTGCGAATATTGTAAACATCGTCAATTTGCTTACCACTGATCTGAAAAATTTAGGTAAAAACTTTTATGCTAACGGCAATATAGACGCGAGATTGAATTCTGCGCATTTTAGCGGCGCGTACAGCGAGGTTGTGGAGAGTATCAATTCTTTTGTTGACGACGCCCTCGGCGTACAGGAATCGGCGCTACTCACTGTGTCGGCAATGTTTGAGTCAAACCCCCATATGAACCTGTTATTTGACGACGCTTTCAACGTAATCGACTGCAATCCAGAAGCGGTTGCTTTCATGCGCTTTAATACCAAACAGGAGTTTCTTGACGGGTTTGCCGAGCGTGTGGTAAAGGTCGTTCCTGAAATACTGTCCAGCGGTCAGCGTTCCCAGACTCTGGCCAACCGGCTGACGGTAGCCGCGAATGAAGGCATGGTCAAATTCGAGACGGAACTGCATTTTGACGGCGACATGCGCAGATTGAACGTTGTTTTCAGGAAAATACCCTATAAAGGCAGTTTTGCCGTGGTCGGCTATTTATTTGATATGACCGACATCTTTCAGCGGGAAATGCAGTTGACGCGCGCCAAAGAATTAATTGAACTGCAACTTACCAAGCTGAATCTGGTTGTTCAGGCGTCTAAAATCGGTCTGTGGGATATGGAAGTGGTGCGGAACGACCCCGTAAACCCGTTCAACGTATTTATATGGTCGGATGAATTCAGGCGTATGCTTGGGTATACGGACGAGCATGATTTTCCCAACCTGCTGAGCAGTTGGAGCAACCTTCTGCACCCGGAAGACAAGGAAGCTACGTTGCGGGCTTTTGCTGAACACATGCTTGACACAACGGGTAAGACGCCTTATGACGTTGAATACCGTCTGTTACGCAAAACCGGCGAATACGCCTATTACTGGGCTTCCGGGGAGACTATTCGTGACATGAACGGCAACCCCATACGTGTAGCCGGCGCGCTTATGGATATTACCGATACCAAAAATATGCTGATGGACAAGGAACGGCAAAAGGATGCGGCGGAAGCCGCCAGCCGGGCAAAGAGCGCTTTCCTTGCCAACATGAGCCACGAAATACGCACGCCGATGAATGCCATAATCGGTATGGTTACAATAGGCAGAAATGCGTTAAACATTGAACGAAAAAATTACTGCCTGACAAAAATAGAGGACGCTTCTAACCACTTGCTCGGCGTAATAAATGACATACTGGATATGTCAAAAATAGAAGCCAACAAATTTGAACTTGCTCCTGTGGAATTTGATCTGGAAAAAATGCTTCAGCGCGTTGTTAATGTCATCAATTTCCGTATAGACGAAAAGAAGCAAAAATTTTCAGTGTATATTGATCGTTCCATTCCCCGTTCATTAATAGAAGACGATCAGAGGATAGCGCAGGTCATTACCAATTTATTAGGCAATGCTGTTAAATTCACTCCCGAAAAAGGCGCGATCAGTCTTTCCGTGCGTCTTGTCCAAACAGTAAACAACATCTGTACCTTGCAGGTTTCGGTAAGCGACACCGGGATCGGCATAAGTCCCGAGCAACAGAAAAAATTGTTCAAATCTTTTGAACAAGCCGAATCCGATACAACCCGTAAATACGGGGGAACAGGGCTTGGACTTGCTATTTCAAAGAGGATAGTGGAAATGATGGGAGGAACAATATGGGTTGAGTCAGAGCAAGGAAATGGCTCTGTTTTTTCCTTTACCATTCAGGCGCAGTGCGGCAAGGAAGAAAAAGGTCATGCATTGTCCGGTGATATAAGTTTAAGCGATATCCGTATTTTAACGGTAGACGATGATCCGGATATTTTAAAATACTTCCTTGAAATAACTCAGGAGTTTGGTTTGTCGTGCGATACTGCTGTAAACGGGGAGAAAGCCCTTGAACTTATAAGCCAAAAGAACGGGTATCATATTTATTTTATAGACTGGAAGATGCCCGGCATGGACGGTATACAGCTTGCCGGTGAAATAAAAAAGCGCGGACATGAGAAGTCCATTGTCGTAATGATTTCCGCCGCTGAATGGAGCGCAATTGCCGAAGAAGCTAAAACGGCCGGCGTTGATAAATTCCTTTCCAAACCATTGTTTCCGTCTACCATTGCGGAAGTGATTAATGAATGTCTAGGCGTGGACAAAAAACAAGCTGAAAAATCCAAAGTCGTTGACATTGATGGAATATTCGCAGGGCGGCGCATATTGTTAGTTGAAGATGTTGATATCAACCGCGAAATTGTACAAGCCTTGCTTGAACCGACGCAGTTGGAAATAGACTGCGCTGAAAACGGCGTAGAAGCCGTTCGTATGTTTACCGAAATCCCTGATAAGTTCGACATGATTTTCATGGATGTACAAATGCCCGAAATGGACGGATACGAAGCAACACGGCGCATCAGGGCTTTTGAGAAAGACAACGCCGCCAACGGACGCGCTCGCAAAGTGCCGATTATAGCAATGACCGCTAACGTATTCAAAGAGGATATTGAAAAATGCCTCGCCGCCGGAATGGACAGTCATGTTGGCAAGCCGCTTGATTTTGAGGAAGTTATGAACCGGCTTCATTTGTACCTTGATAACAAGTAACAGGCGACAAAGATCGAAGTCCGCATACAGCGTTTATACTGCCTGTTTACTGTTACCTGTTATTTGCGTTACAACAGTTCCCCGTATTTACTGATATACAACTTCTTGAGGGCAGTCGCCAACAGCATATACAGCAGAATAGTTGCCGAGAACCACGCAAAGTATTCAGACGGCGGGGCGCAAGCCCAATCATCGCGCCGAAAGCTGTAAAGGTCAACAAGGTCAGCGGCTCTGCTTTGTATGAACGGCAGTTTCGGCGTGCGTATCAAGGGTAGGGTTCTATGCGCGGGTTGCCTATTTGCCGGACGCAAATAGAGGTAAGCTTGCGGCATAGTTCTTACTGCCGTAAGGATCACTGTCCGTGTTGCTTGTGGTAAGTTCACCTTTAACTTTCTGATTGAAGATTGTGACCGACTGCAGAACCCGGTTAGTTTTGCAATCGGCTCGCAGTTTATTTTGTCTTTGTACTAAATACGCAAAGTTTTGTCAGCGGGTTTAAAAAATATTTTCAAATTATAAACCAGCTTCACCAGCTCCGACACAACCACCACGCTGAATGTAACGGCAAACAGTGTAAGCCATAACGGCAACGGAAGCGGAACAGTGCCGAAGAACGCGCCCGCGTACTGTATAAACAAAATTTGCAAAACGAAAGTACACCCTGTAATTGCCAGCATAAGCCTGTTTTTGAAAAAGTTTTTGAATATACTGTCATACTGAAGTTCACGGCAGTTAAAAGCGTTAAACAGCTGAAACAGGGCGAACATAGTAAAAAGAACAGTGTTCATCTGTTCTGCGGAAACTTTCAAAAAATTAAAAATATATTGAAAGAGAAATACAACCGAGATGAAAAGCCCGGTAATGCCCGTGCGCGCGAGCAGAGGGCGCGATAAAATATTTTCACTGCGTTTTACAGGCGGTCTTTTCATCAGATCGGCGTATATCGGCTCAAGACCCAGACTTAATGCGGGAGGTCCGTCCATGATGATGTTGATCCACAAAAGTTCAAGCGCGGTAAACGGAGTTTTTAAACCAACAAGAATCGAGGTTAACACGACAATGACGGCGGACACGTTTACTGTTAGCTGAAAACTGATAAACCGTTTAAAGTTTTCGTAAATTCCGCGCCCCCAGCGAATCGCGTTCACAATAGTAGAAAATGAATCGTTAAGCAGAACAATATCGCTCGCCTCTTTGGAAACTTCAGTGCCTGAAATACCCATCGCTATACCTACATCCGCGTTTTTTAGGGCGGGTGCGTCGTTAATTCCGTCTCCCGTTACGGCAGTTACATATCCCGCCCGTTTCAGCAAGTTGACAACGCGCATTTTGATCCCCGGCGTACTGCGCGCGATAACTCTTATTTTTTCAAGTTTGCCCGATAGTTCTTCATCGGATAAATCCTCAATTTCGCGCGCCTCGACGGCGATATGATCGTTATCGAGAACGCCAAGTTCGCCCGCTATCGCTTTGGCAGTAACAATGTTGTCGCCCGTTAGTATTTTTATATTTACTCCCGCGAGACGGCATTGGTTAACGGCGTCAAAAACATCGGCGCGAAGCGGATCGGAAATTGCGGCAAAACCGTCGAATGTCATGCCTTTTTCCGCCGTATCTTCATCAAGAGACGAAATCTCCGCAGGCGCAAAGTTTGAAAAATCCCTGTGTGCGAAAGCGATGATACGGCAGGCCTTTTCCTGCATGAGCGTTATCTGCTTTTCAATTTCGGCGCGTTTTGTTTCGTCCATTCCGCATAAAAGAAATATTTTTTCAGGACTTCCCTTGCTGTAGGCGGTAAAGCCGTTTTGTTCTTTTACAATAGTAGTCATATTCTTTTTTTCAGATGAAAACGAAAACACTTTAACTACGCCGGCGTCCGCCCTGCGCTGATGATAATTCCATCCCGCTTTTTCAGCCGATGTAAGAAGAGCGCACTCAGTCGGGTTGCCGATAAAAAGCCCGTCTTTCCCTATCTCCGCCGTGCTGTTTACGCAAATATTATTCAGTATTTTTTCATCAGTAATTTTACCGTTAACTGTCATTTTATTTTCGGTTAATGTCCCCGTTTTGTCAGAGCAGATAACGTTTATACAGCCGACTGTTTCAGATGCGATTATTTTCTTTACAAGCGCGTTTTGTTTTGATAGTTTGATAATATTGAGCGAGAGCGACACGGCGACAATGGTGGGAAGCCCCTCTGGAACCGCCGCGACAATAAGTACAATACTCGTTATGAACGCGTCTATTATATTTTGAAAAACAAATTCACCGCGTACAGCGAAAGTTATAAGCTGGGAAATAAAAACCACAGACGCGGCTATTACGCCGAATATGGTTATCATTTTTCCCATGCGCCCAAGCCGTTCCTGAAGCGGGGTAGTTGTTTCTTCCGCGCCGCCAAGTTCGTGCGCTATCTTGCCGAATTCTGTTTTTCCGCCGACCGCTGTTACAAGTAGTTTGCCGAAACCGCTTGTGATAAATGTGCCGGAATAGAGCATATTGCGCCGCGCCGCAAGCGGGGTTTTTTCGTCCGTAATAACGCAGGCAGAATCTTTTTTTGCGGGGACGCTCTCGCCCGTCAGCGCCGATTCATCTGCGGAAAGTTCCGCGCTTTCAAGCAGTCTTCCGTCTGCGGGAATTTTGTCTCCTGTGGAAAGCAAAAGAATGTCTCCCGTAACAATATCCCGCTGATTGATCATTACGGCATTTCCGTTACGCAAAACTTTTACGATAATGTCCGCGTTTATTTTATTCAGCGCTTCAAACGCCTTGGCGCTTTTTCCTTCCATAGCCACGGTGATGGCGACCGAAAGGAAAATTGCGGTAAAAATGCCCGCGACTTCAAGAAAATCGGCATGACCGCCTGACAGCGCGTTAAAGATGTTGACCGCAAGGGCGATAACTGCCGCCATTACAAGCAGAACCAGCATAGGCTCAGTCGCCGACAGCCATATACGTTTTAACAAAGACACAGGCTTTGCCCGTGCCAGCGTATTCGCGCCGTATTTCGCGGCGTTTTCCTTTGCTTTTTCGTCTGTCAGACCGTTATCCGGATCAACTCCAAAATAGCCTGCCAATTCTGTTTTTTCCGTAATGTATTCAATCATGTGTGAATTATACTTAAAAATATATGTTTTATACAACTGAATAACCGGGAATGTCCAATAAGCAAACCACACTGACCAGCATGAACAACGGCTATATTATGTGTATTAAAAGTCCGTGAAGTTCGCGGTAAAATACTCTTTTCTTTTTTTTGCAAATAAATCTTTATTTGTTACCGGTAATGCGCCCAGCGCCGTCCAGCGCGCGCCGTGATGCGAAATATATCGAATTTTCCGCGAAAAGACTGTTCCCCTGCGCGTCAATGCTGACAATCAAAGGGCCGAAGCATTGAGTTTTCATAACCCAAAGACATTCCGCCATTCCGAGTTCCGGCCAAAAGACGTTTTCTATTTTTTCAATTTGATTTGCCCCAAGTACCGCGCAACCGCCAGGGTACACACAGTGAATCGCCCCGTATTCTTTGCAGGCGCGGACGGTTTTCTCCCCCATGCCGCCCTTGCCGATCATAACTTTTACCCCTGTTTTTTTGATAAAGTCCGCAGACCATTTTTCCATGCGGACAGACGATGTAGGTCCTATCGAAACAATTTCGTAGTTCCCCTCCGTCTCCCTGACAATCGGTCCCGCGTGATAAACCGCCATTCCGTTCAAATCGACGGGGGGATTTTCTCCCTTCTCTACAATTCTGTGGTAAACCTCGTCCCTTCCCGTTACAAGAGTTCCGGCAAGATAAATAACGTCCCCCGCCCTTAAACTGGAAATATCTTCGCCGCGTAACGGAAGGTTAAGCGTTTTTTTCACAGCATTACCCCCGAATAAACAGGCAGTTCGCAGGAAAGGTCTTTGTCAAGACGGATAATTCCCCGCCTTAGCGTATAACACGAAACATTTACCGCGCAGGCTATTGTCGCAGTATGCCTTGCCGAAGATTCAATATGCACTCCCATTACCGCCTGATTGCCCCGCAGTCCCTGTGCGCCCATTCCCAGACTATTAAGACCGTCCGTTATGCGCTTTTCAAGTTCCGCTCCTTTTGGGTGGGGGTGTTTTGTCCCCAAAATCCTCACGCACGCTTTTTTGGAAAGAACGGCGGCGTTTTCGATATTGTGTCCAAGACCAATCCCGACAAGCAGGGGAGGGCAGGCGTTTACTCCCGGTCCGTAAACGGCGTCAAACACAAATGGAATAACAGCTTCCAGCCCGTCCGACGGCTTGAAAACTTTTGCCTGACCGGGAAGACTGCACCCCGCGCCGGAAAAATACAGAGTAATTTCCATATCCTGCGAGTTAGGAACAATCTCCCAGTCGATCCAAGGAGAACGTTCAGCTATGTTGTCGTCCGTATTTTTTTCATCAAAATAATTTACCGCGTTCGGTCTTAACGGAACGCTTGCAGTAGCGCGGCGCACCGCCGAGATTAACGCTTCGGCGGTAATGTCCAAATGCGGAAAAGCGGTTCCCGCTTTTATGTAAAATTGAAGAAGACCCGTATCCTGACAGCAGGGACGTTTAAGATCAACCGCCATTTGCAAATTTTGCATATAACTTTCGTAGATTGCCTTTTGAAGCGGACTGTCTTCGCGTTCCTGCATTTCGCGCAGACGCGACATTACATCGTCGCTCAGGCGGACAGCGGAAAGCGCGATAAATTTTTCCATAATAGAGGTGAATTTTTCTTTTATATTAATTTCACCTGACATGGCTACCCTGTTTGCAGTTTTTTTCTTAAGATTTTTATCTGCCTGCGAACTTCTTTGGGAGCGGTTCCGCCGGGAAGATCGCGCGCCCTTACGCAGGCGGCGGGAGTAATCAATTTATAAATATCTTCTTCAAAAAGTTTTGAGCGTTTTTTTAATTCGCCGATAGTTCTGTCCGCGATGTGTTTCTGCCCCGCCTCGATACAGTCGCGGACAATAAGCGCGGAAACCTCGTGCGCGGCGCGGAAAGGCAATCCCTTGCGGACAAGGTATTCCGCCGTGTCGGTTGCTTCCAGAAAACCGCCCGAACAGCCCGCTTTCATTCGCTTAACATTAAACCGGGCGCTTTTCATCATTCCCGCAAACATTTTAAGGCACACGCTCAGCGTATCGATGCTGTCAAAAAGATTTTCTTTGTCTTCTTGCAAATCCTTGTTATACGCATAGGGAAGTCCTTTGAGCAGTGTGAAAAGCGCGGTAAGATTTCCCGCCGTTCTCGCAGACTTGCCCCGTATAAGTTCAGCGAAGTCGGGGTTTTTTTTCTGAGGCATAATTGATGAACCTGTACTCCAGCCTTCCGCAAGTTCGATGAATTTAAATTCTTCGCTTGCCCACAGAACGACATCTTCGCAGAAGCGGGAAAGATGAACCATTGTTATGGCGCAAACGGAAGACAGCTCCAAAACAAAGTCGCGGCTGGCAACAGAATCCATCGCGTTCAAGGAAACGCGGCTGAAGCCCAAACTCTGCGCGACCGCTTTGCGGTCCAGGGGCAGGGTAGAGCCTGCAAGCGCCCCGCTTCCAAGAGGGCAGTCGTCCAGCCTTGCGAGCGCGTCTTTAAAGCGGGAAAAATCCCGTTCCAGCGCGGCGCACCATGCTGTTAGGTGAAATCCAAGCGTTACAGGCTGCGCTCTTTGAAGATGGGTGTAACCGGGCATTATGCTTGTTATGTGCGACTGCGCAATGTCGAGAAGGACATTTGCCGTCATGGAAAGTTCAGTCTGTAACTGCGGCACTGCTCGTTTCAGGTACAGACGGAAAGCAGTCGCCACCTGATCGTTTCTGCTCCGTCCCGCGTGAACCATTTTCCCGTCTTCGCCCAGCCGTTTTGTAAGAACCGCCTCTAAAAAAGAATGTATATCTTCCTGTGAATCGTCTATCTTCAACGCGCCGGATTTTATATCGACTGCTATGCTGTCAAGCTCTTTTACTATTTTTGACGCGCTGTCTTTCGGGATTATTTTCTGTTTGCCGAGCATTACGGCGTGGGCTTTGCTTCCGTTAATGTCGTCAAAGACAAGCCGCTTGTCCACGTTAATTGAGGACTGAAAAGCGAAGGCGTCCGCCTCAGGTTTTTCCGCAAGCCGGCCCGCCCATAGCGGCTTTGATGTTTTTTTTACTGTATTGCGCTTTGTTTTCAATTTTACTCCAAATTACGGTTTAGTGATGCTTTTAGTTTGTTACTAACAAAAAAAATTACCGTGCTGTTGATTAGTAAAGCAATTGTTAAGACGATCTGCCATGTCATAGGACTCCGGTTATACTGTTTTTATCTTCTGGAGAAATAAAACCTGACGGTTCTTTCCCGTAGTCTTTAATTCGTTTATCCGCCATTGTAATTTCTTCAGGACTTGCCGGGGCATACATCATTACGTTATCGCTCCTTGTTCGTTGCCGTGTTCTTTTAACCATGCGTTGTATTTGTTAAACTGACAGTTATTCCACCAGCTCCACAGTATTATTCCCATTATGGGAATACCCATAATCAGCATTGCAAACATACGCTATTCCTCCGTTGTTTTTCGTTCTTTTGCGGAAGCAAGAAGTCCGGCTACGATAAATATTAACGCCCCCTGCAATGCCCGCTATCATCATTATACACTGCGGTACTTCGTCTCGCAATACGCTTCCCAAAAACAGTGTTGCAAACATTAACTGTCCGAGGTTTATCAGGACTTTTCCAGCGTTTTCTATTTGCCGGTCTTTTTTCTTGCCCTTTTTTGTATTCTTAATTGCTTTGCCATACTCTATTTTATCATGCTCTCTATAAATAAACAATTCCAGTCAATTCTCTCTTTTTATAACTATTTTCAGTCACGACAAACGCATGAAGGGTTCCAAGAGAAGAATTTAACCACGAATGTACGCGAATAAGGCGCGAATAGGATACGAATTACTTCTATAATTCCTGTATTCGTGGTCATTCGTTGTTATTCGTACTATTCGTGTTTAAATTCCTCATTCATGCGTTTGTCGTGTATTTTCAATTTTTCCGCTTGACAAACCGCTTCCGCCCCGTTATATTATATCGAATAACGATAAGGAGGAAAAAAATGAAAAAATTCTTTTTAAGAATGATAACGGTTTGTACCGTTACAGCAGTTGCCGTCACGATGGCTTTGTTTTTTGCGGGCTGTTCTGAATCTTCTGGCAATCCTAATGAATCGAACAATCCCAATACCCCTAACACCACCAATAACCCTAACAATCCTGATAACGGAAACAGCGCCAAAAATGAAATGGTACAAATCCCCGGCGGCAGTTTTCAGATGGGCGATACCAAGGATGAGGGCGAAAATGATGAAAAGCCTGTACACGAGGTAACGCTGACTGGCTTTTCTATGAGCAAGTACGAAGTAACGCAGGCGCAGTATCAGGCGGTGATGGGGAGCAATCCGAGTTACTTTGACGGAGTGGCAGGCAGAAAACCCGCGAGCGGGGAAGTGCAGGGAAACCGTCCTGTGGAAAATGTAAGCTGGTATGACGCGATAGTGTTCTGCAATAAGTTGAGTATGGCGGAAAACTTAAGTCCGGCGTACAGCATATCGGGTAGCACGAATCCAGCTGACTGGGGAAACGTACCGGAAAGTAATAACAGCACATGGAATGCGGTAACAATTGTCAGCGGTTCCACAGGCTACCGGTTGCCGACTGAGGCGCAGTGGGAATATGCGGCGAAGGGGGGAAACGGGTCGCCGGGAAATTACAGCTATGCGGGGAGCAACACGGCAGGAGAAGTGGCATGGACTAGTGAAAATAGTAATGACATGACGCATGAAGTAGGAAAGAAATCACCTAACGATTTTGGATTGTACGACATGAGCGGGAACGTATGGGAGTGGTGCTGGGACCGGTACGGGGACTATCCAAGCGAGGCGCAGATTGATCCCACGGGAGCGGCTTCTGGGTCTTTCCGGGTGAATCGCGGCGGTAGTTGGAACTACTATGTGGTCAAAGCGCGTTCGGTCTATCGGGGCACTAGGCTCCTGTACAGCGGGAGCAACTACATCGGTTTCCGGCTGGTGCGTCCCTGAGTTCTGTTTTATCTCTTTTCCCCTGCAGGCACTTTCAGGGGATAGGTGTGTAAAAAGACATTGGACTTGTTCGGCAACCCGGTTGGTTGTCGAACAAGTCTTGCGGTTTTTCAGGCTATAAGCCTGCGAACGCGGACTTTAGTCCGAAAGTTCGACAAAACCGCGTTTTTTATATGAAGTTGTTCAGAAACTGCAGTTTCCGAACAACTCTGTTTTATAAAGAAAAACAACATGAAAGGGATACAAGTTAGCTAATCACCCTTGATCCTCCGCGCCTCCGCGCCTCCGCGCCTCCGCGCCCTCTGCGTGAGGATGTCTGGTAATAAGTTATTGTGAACATTTTGCTGTTACAAAGTACTAGGACACGATTGTGAATGGTAAAATTCTTCGTTGTATAAATTATGGGTACATAGTATCATGGGAAAAAATTGGGGGCGGCGTTGAATTTTAACAAAGACTGGAAATTTTTTCTTGGAAATGTAAAAAACGCGCAAAATTTAAATTTTTGCGACCGTACTTGGAAACGGGTAGACCTGCCCCATGACTGGGTTATTTCTCAGGCGTTCAACATGGGGGAGGCCGAGGGGTATACAAGCCAAAATATGCAGGGATTTTTCGCGTGGGAAGGCGTCTGCTGGTATCGCAAGGAATTTTCGCTGTACGGCGTTGACGGCAAGGCGGTGTATGTTTATTTTGGCGGAGCGTACCGTAACAGTACGGTTTATGTGAACGGTAAGCCTGCGGGGGGACGGGCGTACGGATACTCAAGTTTTGAAATTGATATAACAGAATTTGTTAAAGAGGGAAAAAATCTGATCGCTGTACGGCTGGATAACGCCTGCGAGCTCCCGGACCGCTGGTACGCGGGTTCGGGACTGTACAGAAATGTGTCGTTAAAAATTCTTCCGTTAACTCATATAAAAACATGGGGTGTTCATGTTGAGACAAAGCAGAATGACGTTACCGTTACGGCGGCAGTCGTCAGCCGTACTCAAGGCGTAAAGGGCAGTTTGATTCTGCAAATTTTAAAACAGGACGGAACTTGCGCGGCAAATAATACTGTCCCTTTTGACATGAACGGAAAAAACGAAATAGATGTTAAACAGCGGGTCGTTATTAAGAAACCAGAGTTGTGGTCGAGCGAGAATCCTAATCTGTACCGCGCCGTAGTTACCCTTAAAACTGGCGGAGAAACTTTGTCCGAAGAAGTAAAATTCGGCTTTCGTACCGTAAAGATTCAATATAAAAAGGGAATGACGGTTAATGGGAATAAAATAAAATTGAAAGGCGTGTGCCTGCACCATGACGGCGGAATTACTGGGTCTGCCTATTATGATGAAGTTTGGCGGCGCAGGCTTTTAACGCTTAAAAGTATCGGGTGTAACGCTATCAGAACCAGCCACAATCCGCCCGCGCAGGAATTTCTTGATCTTTGCGATGAGCTTGGTTTTTATGTGGTAGACGAATGTTTTGACAAATGGAAAAGCGGCTATTACGCCGCGCATTTTGACACGGATGCACAGCGCGATCTTACGGACATGATCTTGCGCGACAGAAATCACCCCTGCGTCATAATTTGGAGCGTCGGCAACGAGGTTGAGAATCAGGGGGAGGACAGTATGCTGAAGATTCAAAAAAATCTTGTAAACATTGTTAAAAGCCTTGACAGCCGTCCCGTAACTTGCGCTCTTGCGCCTCACGCAAATCCGCGGAGTCTTGTGGGAGCGCCCGTGGACGATCTTGTAAAATTAACAAAAAAACTCGCAAAAGACGCGGACATACTCGGGCTTAATTATCATGAACCGCTGTATCAGGCTTATACCGGGGAAATAGATAAGCCGATTCTCGGCACGGAATGTTACGAGTATTATTCAAGCGTAGGCACAAATTTTGAAGATATTTCAACCAAAAACCCATGGCGTTTTGTGCTTGAAAACGACAATGTAATCGGTCAGTTTATCTGGGCTGGAATTGATTATCTTGGCGAAAGTTCGTGGCCGGAAAAGGGCTGGACGGGATCAATTTTGGATATATGCGGGTTTATGAAGCCTAACGCGTTTTTCCGCAAGAGCCTCTGGACGGACGAACCGTTTGTATACATTGCGTTATACGATCAGGAGCGCAGGGATTACACGCGCGGGCGCTGGTCGTTTCCGTCAATGGCGTCTCATCTTAACTTTGATCGTTTTCAGCGAAGGACTGTAAAGACGGCCGTGTTTACAGTCTGCGAAGAAGTAGAATTATGGATCAACGGCAAAAAAATGGGATGGCGCAAGAAGGCTAATTTTGAAAATGGAATAATAGAATGGACATTTGAATATCACAGCGGCAATATTGAAGTAAAAGGATTTAACAAAGGAAAGGAAGCGTGTTCTTATGTTTTAAAAACTGCGGAGAAAGCGCGGAAGATAAAACTTCTGCCCGATAAAACAAAATTAAGACCCGGTGAAATTGCGCATATCGAAATAAATATTACCGATAAAAACGGATTACTCTGCCCAAACGAAAAATTGCTGGTTGATTTTTCTTTAACAGGGGATGCGGAATTTCTTGGAGCCTGTTCCGGCGATTTAAGTCAAAATCTCGGCTTTACTCTGCCGAAAGCCGTAACATCGGACGGAAAAGCGCTTGCGGTGATTAAGGCCGGGGATAATGTCTGCGATATTGAGTTACGCGCATACTCTGAAACGCTGGAAAACGCCGTGTTAAAGTTTAAAGTAACGGAAGGGGAATGATCATGTTGAAAGAATACGACTGCTGGCTACAGAAAAGAAAAATAACGGCGGGCATAAATGTGCCGGATACGGTCTTTGCGCACAAGGGCGGGGAAGTGTCTGATCGGGCGGTAAAAGAATTTGTTTGTGGAATTGACAGGCTTTTGGGATTTAAGCCCAAAGTTAGCAGGAAAATCGCCGCGGGAAAAAGCGGGGTATTTCTTGGACTGGTTTCCGGTATGAAAGACGCGCCAGAATGTTGCGGTGCAAAAAACTGGGACGCTAAATGCAGTCTTTCGGAAAACGGCTTTTTTATAAAGGCGGCGGAAAAACAGATTTTTATCGCGGGCAAGGACGAGCCTGGTCTGTTGTACGGCGTGTTCAGGTTTCTTTCGCTCCTTGCGCTAGGGCTTATTAAAAATGTTTTTGAATTATGCGATTCTCCCGTCTCCGCATTAAGAATGATCAACCACTGGGATAATTTTGACGGCGCTGTAGAGCGAGGTTACGCGGGAAATTCTCTGTTTTATAAAAACGGCGGGTTTGATTTTGACAGACAGCGCATAGAGGACTACGCGCGTCTGCTCGCGTCAATTGGAATTAACCGCGTTTCGATAAATAACGTAAATGTCCGCGCCAACGCAAAATTGCTTATTACTGAAAAATATTTGAAAGACGCGGGAAAGCTTGCGGACATTTTCCGCCGTTTTGGGATAAGGCTCCTTATCAGCGTCAATTTCGGCGCGCCGTGGTCGTTGGGGAAACTTCCTACCGCCGACCCTCTGGACGAAAAAGCCGCAGATTGGTGGAAAAACAGGGTAGCGCTCATTTACAAATACATTCCCGATCTGGCGGGTTTCCTTGTAAAAGCAGATTCCGAAGGCGAGCCGGGTCCGTTTCAGTATAACCGCACACACGCGGACGGCGCGAATATGCTCGCTAAGGCGGTAAAGCCTTTTGGCGGGATTATCGTCTGGCGTTGTTTCGTTTACAACTGCGTACAGGACTGGAGAGACAAAAATGTTGACCGCGCCCGCGCGGCTTACGATCACTTTATACAACAGGACGGCGCGTTTGACGATAACGTCATCTTGCAGATAAAACACGGTCCCTACGATTTTCAGGTGCGCGAACCTGTGTCGCCGCTTTTCGGCGCGTTAAAGAAAACCCGTCATGTTATGGAATTGCAGATAACGCAGGAATACACAGGCCATCAGATAGACCTTTGTTATTTGCCGTGGGTGTGGGAAGATATTATGCGCTACGACAGCGCTCATGGGGAAAAAAGCAGTATCATGGAATTGACCGCTAAAAGAGAGGAAGGTTTATGCGGTATTGAGGGATTTTCCGCGGTTGTAAACGTGGGGCTTGACGGTAATTGGACGGGACATACTCTGGCGCAGGCGAACCTTTACGGTTACGGGCGCATGGCGTGGAACCCTGCCGTTACTGCGAAAGAAATTGCGCGGGAATGGAGCGCGCTTTCTTTCGGCTTGAACGAAACGGCGCGGAAAATAGAGAATATTCTGCTTAAATCATATCCCGCTTATGAAAAGTACAACGCCCCTTTCGGCGTTTGTTTTATGGTAACTCCGAACACTCATTACGGTCCGAATATTGAAGGTTATGAATTCAGCAGATGGGGGACATACCACCGTGCGTCTGCAGACGCGATCGGCATTGATCGCACCCCGTCCGGAACGGGCTACACATCCCAGTATTCGCCGAAAAACGCCGCGCTATTTGCCGATCCTTCAACTTGTCCTGAAAACCTGATCCTGTTTTTCCACAGGCTCCGCTATGACTATAAAATGAAAAACGGACAAACACTTCTGCAGAATATTTACGACACCCACTTTGAAGGTTATGATGATGTTGCCGCCATGCTGGAAGACTGGAAAAGCCTTGAAAATTCACTGGAGAGCGAGGTGTACAATTCAGTTCTCTCACGTTTCGAGCGCCAGCTTGTAAACGCCCGCGAGTGGCGCGATCAAATTAACACTTACTTCCGGCGCAAGACGGGTATAGGCGATAACAGGGGACGGGTTATTTACGATTAAGTTATTGTATTCAAGAAGCTTTTATTCGTGTTAAGGGTTTAAACTCTTAACACGCTATTGTGTGCGGGCATAAGGGCGTTTAAAAGGATATTAAACCACAAAACAAAATACCTCTTATTATAGAACATAACTCCGGGGTGTCTTATATGTTTAAATTTTACCGCTAACCAGCACGAACAGCGGCGAGATATGAGTTTAAAGTTCGCGGGCGTACCGAAAGCGCGTAGTTCGTGCGGTTTGTGGTTAATTATTCTTCCCGGACAGTCCCTATGTTGTTGATTACTTGTTTATATTTTCCCGCTGGTATATAATTCATAAATAAGGGTTATTTATTGGATATATGGAAGCGCTTGAAATAAGGACTATTTTTACTCTTACCTTATTCGATATTAAAATCCCCATTACGGAAACGGTTATAATTTCGTGGGCGGTTATGCTTATACTTATCATCGCCTCGCTTGTCCTTACGCGAAAACTTAAAGAAATCCCGTCGGGAACTCAGGCAGTTTTGGAAGCCGGAGTCGAATTTTTAAACAATTTCGCCAAAAATCAATTTGGCCCTTTCGCCAAATACCTCGGTCCGTACATAGGTTCGCTCTTTTTGTTCCTGCTGTTTTCAAACATTCTTCCGGCCGTATCGCCGCTAGGGATAAAAATCTTTGGCCGTGAATTTATCCCGCCTTTTGAAATTCACCCCCCGACAAGGGACATAAATGTAACGTCTGCGCTTGCGGTAATTTCAATTTTACTCGTTCTTTTTTGCGGTTTTTTTGCGCGCGGGGCAAGGGGCTGGTTCAAAAATCTTCTTAATCCTGTTCCGCTTATGTTGCCTTTTAATATTATGGAATACGGAACGCGCATGATTTCCCTCGCATTGCGGTTATTCGGAAATATTTTAGGCGGTTATGTGCTAATGAACATGATCGAGGGTCTGCTTCCGGTTGCGCTTCCGGTTGTTTTATCGCTGTATTTTGATTTTTTTGACGGAATGATTCAAGCGGCAATTTTTGTGTTTTTGACCAGCCTTTACATTGGAGAGGCGGTAAAAGTTCATGAAGATATATAGGAGGTTAAAATTATGGATTTGACGGTATTGATTGCGATTGGCGCTGGTATTGCGGTGTTCACAGGCATAGGAGCCGGCGTGGGAATCGGCATTGCGACATCGGGTTTTTTGCAGGCTGTTTCGCGCCAGCCTGAGGCAAGCGGAAAAATGACGCCCATGTTTTTTGTCGGCGTGGCGTTGGCGGAATCGACGGCCATTTACGGGCTTGTTATAGCGATTCTTTTGATCTCAAAGTTGAGCTGAGTAAATTATGCTTGATTTTTCCGTCACATTTTTAATTACCGTTATCAATATCACAATTCTGTTTTTTATACTAAAGGCATTATTGTTTAAACCGGTAACAAAATTTATGGCGGACAGGGCTCAGCGCGTTCAGGATTCAATTGATCAGGCGCAAAGGGACAAAGACGAGGCAAAAGTTCTGCTTGACAAATACGAAGACAAGCTGAAATCGGCGGAAGCGCAGGCGCTGGAAATTTTGAAAAAGGCAAGGGAAGACGCCGGGCGCGAAGCTCAGTTGATAATCGCCGAAGGAAAACGCTCCGCTCAGGACGCGGTTAACTCCGCGCTAAAACAAATTGAAACGGAACATCAGACAGTGCTTGCGAAATTTAAAATTGAGGCCGCTACTTTGGTGATAGCTGTCGGAGCAAAACTCGCAGAAAGGGATTTTTCAGGCGACGATAACCGCCGTTATGTTAATATGTTGCTGGAAGAGCTTTCTGCGCAGGCCTCGGCGCAAAAAGGAAGCGGCTAAATGTTTCACGCCGGGCGTTGGGCAGGGGCGTTTTTGTCTGTTTCGGGCAAAGATGCAGGAGAGGCGTTTTTGTGCCTGAAGGCGCTGTCCGCTCAAGTTAAAAACGTACACGGCGCGTTTTTCGGCAGGGGCGCAGAGGTAAAACTTGAAAAAATATTAAGGGAGAGCGCCGCTGTTTTAGGCGAAGAAAACCCCTCCGTAGAATACGCAATACGCTTTTTGTGCCTGTTAGTCGAAAAAAAATGTTTTAGAAATATAGAGCCGCTTTTACAAAGAATTGAACAGGACATAAACCGGCAAAAAGGAATACTTGACGTTACTGTAGAATCGTCCGCGCTTATGGACGGCAGTTTTGAGAAAGAGCTTGAGCGTATGATAAAAGAAAAGACGGGCGCGGAAAACATCAAAATGAAAACGCGGGTTAGACCGGAACTTTTGGGCGGTTATCTCCTTCGCATTGGCGGTTATTATGTTGACGCAAGTTTAAAAGGACAGTTAGAAAGTATGTCTGCTCATTTAGGCGGGAATGCGAACTTTTTTGCAGGAGGGCGTAATGGCTAATTATGACGATCTTACAAATGTTTTAAAAGAGCGGATCGAAAATTGGAAGGGCGGGGCGTTGTCCGGCAGTTCCGGCTTTGTTGTTCAGGTGGGCGATTCTGTCGCCACTGTCTACGGTCTTAACGATGCTGTTTACGGAGAGCTTGTTGAATTTGCGTCCGGCGCGCATGGGATTGTTTTTAATTTGGAGGAAGAAAACGCAGGCTGTGTTATTTTAACAGACGAGTCCCTTGTTAAAGACGGCGAAGAGGTAAAAAGAACGGGAAAAGTTGTGTCTGTCCCTTCAGGCGACGCGCTTTTTGGCAGGGTAGTAAATCCGTTAGGCGAAGCCCTTGACGGCAAGGGACCTGTAACCGCGTCAGCGTTTATGCCGATGGAGTCCCCCGCCGCGCCCGTGATCGACCGCGGAAGCGTGGACACTCCGCTTCAAACAGGGTGCGTCTCAATTGACGCCATGATTCCTATCGGGCGCGGACAGCGCGAACTTATAATCGGCGACCGCCAGACGGGGAAAACGGCAATCGCCATCGATACGATTATTAACCAAAAAGGAAAGAACGTTATCTGCATATACTGCGCTATCGGGCAGAAATCGTCTTCGATAGTGGCGATTATCAATAATCTTGAAAAACACGGCGCGATGGACTACACATTTGTAGTGCTTGCGTCCGCTTCTGATTCGGCGGCTCTTCAATATATCGCGCCCTATTCCGCAGTCGCTATGGCGGAACATTTTTTACATCAGGGAAAAGACGTGCTGGTGGTTTACGATGATCTTTCCAAGCATGCGGTCGCTTACCGCGCGATAAGCCTTCTTCTGCGCCGCCCTCCAGGTCGCGAGGCTTTTCCCGGCGATGTGTTTTACCTTCACTCGCGGCTTTTGGAACGCGCTGTAAAACTTTCGCAGGCGAGGGGCGGCGGTTCAATTACAGCCCTGCCAATTATAGAAACGCAGGCGGGCGATATTTCATCTTACATTCCCACCAACGTAATTTCTATAACGGACGGTCAGATTTTTCTGGATTCTGAATTGTTTAATTCCGGTTTTCGTCCAGCAATAGATGTTGGGCTTTCGGTAAGCCGCGTGGGAGGTTCGGCGCAGACAAAGGCGATGCGTAAAATTTCGGGGCGCATAAGGCTGGACCTTGCCCAGTACCGCGAAATGGCGGCGTTCGCGCAGTTTGGCAGTGATTTGGACAAGGCGACTCAGGATAAACTTGCGCAGGGCGAAAGGCTTATGGAAGTGTTAAAACAGCCGCAGTTTTCGCCTTATCGTCTGGAAGAACAAATTGCCGTTCTTTTTCTCGCGGTGGAAGGTTATCTTATCGACGTTAAAATAGAAAATATTTCCGCATTTGTAAAAGATTTTTTATTGCGCCTAAAAAGCCAAAAAGCGCAGTTAATGAGGAGCATTGCGGAAACAGGAGTTATTTCCGCGGAACAGGAAGAAGAATTGCGTGTAACGGTAAAAGCATTTAAGGGAGAAGTAAATGGCAAGCCTGCGTGACGTGCGCCTGCGGATGCGGGCTATAGAACAGACATTAAAGGTAACCAAGGCGATGAACCTTATCTCTACCGCGAAACTGCGCAAGGGGCGGAAAATGCTTGCGGACACCGTACCGTATTTCAGCAGGATTCAAAAATCAATGTACGATATTCTTTCCAGCGAAAAAAACATTGAAAGCGAATTTTTTAAAAAACACGGCGTGTCAAAATCTTCCCGTACCGCGGTAATTGTGATAACCAGCGACAAGGGGCTTGCCGGCGGCTATAACGCGAATGTTTACCGTCAGGTAAATGAAATTTGCGGGAAAGTTACAAACCCGGTGCTGATACTTGTAGGCGGTCCTGTCGGCTACCGCTATTTTGTTCATTCGCCGTATGTAATTCTGGAAAATTTTTCTTTTCACCCGCAGATACCCACTGTGGAACACGCCGGAGAAGTTACCGAATATGTGGTGTCTCAGTATCTTTGGGGTATATTTGACTCTATACATATCGTGTATACCAATATGTTCAGCATGGTAAAACTTATGCCGGTTGAACATCAGATAATTCCGCTTGTAAAAGAAAAAATTCAAAGCGATATTATTGAAATTGGCGGCGAAAAAAGAGTTGATTTAAAGTTTGAATTTTTGCCGTCCATGGGCGAGGTTTTTGACGCGCTTGTTCCCCAGTATATAAAGGGCGTCATTTACGGGGCGATGGTGGAAGCGTACGCTAGCGAACAGAGTTCCCGGATGAAAGCGATGGACGAGGCTTCCAAAAGCGCCGAAGACATGCTTGCCTCTTTGCGGATAAGCTACAACCGCGCGCGTCAGGCGGGCATTACGCAGGAGATGGCGGAAATAACGGGCGGCTCCACCGCCTTGGCGGATAGATAATGTTAAGCGAAATAAAAGTGAAGTTATTGTATATATATGTATTAGAGTTGTTCGGAAACTTCAGTTTCTGAACAACTTTATATAAAAAACGCGGTTTTGTCGAACTTTCGGACTAAAGTCCGCGTTCGCAGGCTTATAGCCTGAAAAACCGCAAGACTGGTCAG
>JAITUY010000177.1 GCA_031286095.1 Treponema sp.
TTAAAACTATTACACATTATGCAATGCCATTACAATTTGCATTCCGATAAATCCCATAAAAAAGCCACAAAATCCCGCTTTTGACTGCCAAACCGGAATTCTTTTGACAGCAATATTCACCTGCGAACGCGGACTTTAGTCCGAAAGTTCGACAAAACCGCATTTTTATATGAAGTTGTTCAGAAACTGAAGTTTCCGAACAACTCTATTAAGTTGGGGTTGTTCGGGAAGTAACCAGCTTCCCGAACAGTATAGTCATTTGTATGCAACTAACCCGTCAGAATCAAAATCAATTATTTTTTCATAAACCTCTTTAGTATGATCCTCTATAACAACTTTAAAGCTTCTTCCGCCTTCAATATTTGCGTCTATCTCCATAAGGTCAATTATTCCCTCCATTCCGCCTGTTATACATTCTATCAAAATTCTATTTTTAAAATACTCACGATGATAATTATGTATATTATAATTTGTAGCTGTTCCTTCCTGCAGATATTCTCCCAAATTTTCAAATCTTCTTTTTCCAGGGTTCCATGCATAAAAATACCAGACAAAACAGCCGTCTATAAGATTTACGGGAGGAAGTTTAGGATCGTACTGGCAAAAAACCTTAAAACCATTTCTGCCTTTATAACGGGTAAATTCTACAGGAACAGGCCACCCCTTGTCAGAAATTTCAAAATAAACATAATCATAACGATTATTAACCCGATCTTCAAAGTAACAATAATCCACAATTTCATTTTCTTCAACATCATATCCATAAATATGTATATAATTTGCCATTCCATAAAAACCGTAACAAAAGAGTTCGTCTATTCCGTCGCCGTTAAAATCACAAACAGAAGCTCTGATAGTATTCCCGATATGAATACCGGGGATATTTTCCATAATATCAAAATTTATTTTAATTTTACCGGCGGGAATACCAGTTTCTATGTCATACCGGTTTTCTATTTTATCGCTGATTGAATATAGTATTAGCACATCGTTTTTATATGTTTCTTGTGTTACCCCTTCCCATAATCCTTGCGTTACTCCTTCCCATAAAACCATGTAATTATCACCGCCAGGAACCGCAAAATTAACCTTTTGGATTAAAAGTATTTTAGTTAACCATTGTTCCAGGTATCCTTCTTCTGTCTCATACAAAATTATCGACAGGCGTTCTCTTTCTTCTTCAGATATTTCTAATAAAGTATAATTATATGCAGAAAGTTCAGGCGCGGGAGATTCAAAATATAAATCTTTCTTTTCTTTTAATACTTCACCGTCCAATGTCATTGTTACACTATAAACAATCTCCGGATTTTGATGGCTTACAAAAACCAAAGTTTTTTCATAATGATTATAATATATCTCATCAATTAATTTATTTTTTGCCTCATCTATGGAATTGAGTATCCTGAAACTTTGAGGGGAAATATATATATGAAAATGTTGATTTAATGCTATATAAATAACATTATTTATTTTTTCTCCAAATATAGTTAAATCATGTTCATTATTTCCATTATTAATAGAAAAAATAAGAGTATTTTCATATTGTAGCCGGATTTTTTCAAACTTTTTCAAATAGATATTCCCAATATCTGTTTTTATTGTTACAGGTTTAAGCAAATATGCTCTTTCTTTGTCTTTAAAAAATAAAAACCAAAAGTTATTTTCTGCTTTTATTATTTTAAATTTTACGCTCAATATAAGTAATAGTATTATAATAATTATACAGAGTAGCCAATATTTACGGTGTTTCTTTGAGAATAAATGCATATTTATCTCCTTGTCTTACGCGAACAAATCCCTTTGTATAATCTTGAAAACTTTGCTGGGGCATTTCTCCGCGCAAGTTCCGCAGGAGGTGCATTTTGTCCAATCCACTACGGGGATAAGAGTGTTAAGGCTGATGCACTGTTCGGGGCAGTTTTTTACGCAAAGACCGCACTTAAAGCACGAGATTTTACAGGTTTTCGCTATCATCTGTTTTACGGGATTCACATTGGAACAAAGAACAATCGAGCCTTTTTGATCTTTTGCGACAGATTTAAAAAGCCCCATCGGACATTCGCCCGCGCAAACGTTGCACCCGGTACATTTTGAATAGTCCACCTTTGGTAGTCTGTTATTTGTCATCGAAAGCGCGCCGAATTTACAAACATTAACGCAGTCGCCAAAACCGAGACAGCCCCACGAGCAGAGCTTTGTTCCTCCCGCGATTTTTGCGCCTCTGCAGGTTTTAAGCCCGGTGTAATCGCCCTTGAGGGGAGTGTGCAGTGAGGAACCCTGACACGCCAGCACCGCGGCAGTTTGCACGGACGCGCCGGCATCTTTTCCGGTTATAGCGGATATTTTTTGCGCGACAGACGGACCTCCTGCGGTACAGGCGTTGGATGGCGCGGAACTTGACGCAACTGCGGTAGCGTAGCTGTCGCAACCGGGGAAGCCGCACGCGCCACAGTTTGCCCCAGGCAGAATGGCGCGGATAAGCCCTATGGCGGGGTCTTCGGGAACCGCGAAAAAATCCTTGAAAAAGCCGAGCGTTATTCCCAAAACAAAAGCGAGAGCCGCGGCAAATAGCGCGGTAATAAAAATTATGCTCATTGTACCAGCCCCTTAAAGCCCATGAACGCCATCGAAAGAAGCGCGGCGGCAACAAACAATACCGGAGTCCCTTTCAGAAAAGACGGAACGGGGCTTGTCCTTATCCTGTTCCGAATACCGGCAAGCAGTAAAAGAGATAAAAGAAAACCAAGCGCAACTCCGGCGGCGTAGACAAGCGATTCCGCGAAAGAGTACCCGTTGGAAATTACATCGAAAGTAACCGCAAGAATAGCGCAGTTAGTTGTAATTAGGGCGAGGTAAATGCCCATCGACTTGTAAAGCGATGGAACTGCCTTTTTCAGAAAAAATTCGACTAACTGAACAAGCGAAGCGATTACCAGAATAAAAACCAGAATTTGCAGGAACACAAGCCCCAAAGGTTCAAGAATAAATTTGTAGATCGGATAAGTTACGCAGACAGCAAGCACTGTAACAAAAGTTACCGCAAGCCCCATGCCTATCGATTTATCCTCGTCCGTACTCATGCCGATAAACGGACAAAGGGCAAGAAAGCGCATAAGAACGACATTGTCAATTAAAAACGCTGTTAAAAATATTTTGAATAAACTCATATTTTACCTTCCTTGTTTTCGGGAATACCGCAATGGGACGATACCGCGCAACCTTCGCAGTTGTTTTCAGGCAACGAAGGAGATTTAAGCCGCGATTTAACAAATAAATTCAGGGCGATGAACATGGCGAAAACAAAAAAACCGCCGGGAGGCAGTATAAAGAAAATGACAGGCTGATAATTTGCCGGAAGTACTGGAATGGCGGCGATGGAGCCGCTTCCCAAAAGTTCCCGCACAAGCGAAATGCCCGTAAGCACCCATGTGTAACCAAGCCCCATGCCGAGCGAGTCGGCTATTACGCCGCCTAACGGCTGTTTGGAAGCAAACCCTTCGACCCGCCCCATTATTACGCAGTTTACGACGATAAGCGGAATAAAAACGCCCATTGCTTTTGAAAGATCGGGGAACCACGCTTTTAATACATAATCAATTACAGTTGTAAATGCGGCGATGATTATAATAAAAATCGGAATACGAATTGAAGACGGAATTAATTTTCTGAAAATACTGATAACAACTTCCGACATAAGCAAAACAAAAGTCATCGAAAGCCCCATGCCGATTCCGTTGGCGGTCGAAGTTGTTACAGCCAATGCCGAGCAGAGACCGATCATTAGTATCAACAGCGGATTTTCGCGTACAAGACCGTTGGCAAAAATATTAAAAAGACGTTTCATTATTCTTCCTCCCCTGACGCGCTTGTTACGGCGTCTGCATCTTCGCCTGTAAGCCATGCGTGGACGGCAAGCCCCGCCGCCTTTACGGACGCTGAAACAGCTCTGCTGGTTATTGTGGAAGCGGTAATCGCTATTACGTCGCTTTTTACAATGTGCGGGTCAGTAATTTTTTTCCCCGCGAACTGTCCGTAAAAAGTAATGCCCTTGGCGCGATCAACAAAGTACGAAGAAGACGCCGCATTTGCTCCAAGACCAGGCGTGTCGCTGTGTTCAAGAATTTTTACTCCGGTGATAAATCCGTCTGCGGAAACTCCCACCATCGACTTAATCTGACCGTTGTAACTTGCGCGGGAAACTCGCAGAGCCGCGCCAGTGATTTTGCCGTTTTTATATGCCGCATAACTTTCTTCAACTGCAACCGTGTTATCGGGGCTTGTTATTCCGTCAATTTTTTCAAACTTGTCCGCATCGGGAAAAAGTTCCTTTAACGCCGCGTCAAGATCAGTCTTCTGCCTTTGCGCGATAACCTCGGAAGTGCCGCTGTAAACAAACGCGAGCATAACGCAGGCGGCGGCGGCAAAAGCGGCGAGTATAAGGCCAAGCTTTATCATGCCCAAAAAATTAGTTTTCATTTTGCCACCTCCTTCTTTTTTTGTACATGGCCGTATTTTTTCGGCAGAAGTTTGTTCAGAAAAGGCACAGCCGCGTTCATTATCAGTATCGCAAAACATACGCCTTCTGGATAAATTCCAAATCTGCGGATTAGCATGGCGATAAGACCCACGCCTGCGCCGAAAATCATTTTCCCTTTGTTGGTTACGGGGCTGGTTACATAATCGGTTACCATAAAAACCGCGCCGAAGAAAAGACCGCCTGTAAGTATACTGAACAGGGCGAAACTAAAATCCTGCCAGAACGCGAGCGCGAAAATAAATCCCGCGCCAATCATAAAAACAGGAGCGCGCCAGTCGATTGTTTTTGTTACGAGCAAAAAGAAACAGGCCGCCAGAATTAAAAACACCGGAGTTTCCCCCATGCTTCCGCCGTTGAACCCGAAGAAAAGCGTTTTAATCGTCTGCCAGTACGAGGCGTCAGCCGAAAGCCCCGCGCTTGCAAGCGAATTACCCACATCGGCGACACTTCCCCCCATTTTGATAATTCCAAGCGGAGTCGCTCCCGTAACAACATCGGCGGTAAAAGCGGAACCCGCAGGAAGAATCGGCACTTGCCATGTGGTCAGCGACGCTGGAAAACTTGTTACGAGAAATGCGCGGCCAATCAAGGCGGGATTAAAAACATTCGCGCCCAGACCGCCGAAAAATTCCTTACCGACAACTATTGCAAAAACCGCGCCTAGGGCAGTCATCCAAAGCGGAGTAGTAGGCGGAATAGTCAGCGCAAGGATAAGCCCGCTCACACATGCGGAAAAATCTTTCGCGCGGATCGGCTGTTTTGTAACAAAGCGGAACAACGCCTCGCCGGCGACAGCGGACGCGACAGCTACAATTATGTTGAGTAACGCCTGTAGCCCAAAAATGATCACGGCGAAAATTGCGACCGGAGAAAGAGCGATAAGCACATTGCGCATAAGCGCCGAAGAATTGACAGGAGACGCTATGTGCGGACTGGATTGCAGTAAAAGTTTTTCTTTTATTTCACTCATATTATTTAGCCCTCATTCTTAACCGCTGTTTGCCTACGCGGAAACGCTGAACCAGTTTTATCCGCGCGGGGCAGATGTAGGAACAACTGCCGCATTCCATACAGTCCATCAATCCCGCTTTTACGGCGTAATCAAGGTCTTGCGATTCCAAGCTGTTGTTCATGATTACAGGAGACAGACGGCATGGACAATTACGGACACAGCGTCCGCAACGAATACAAGGTCCTTCTTCTTCCGCGATGGTTTCTTCCCGCGTCATCAAAATAACGCCGGAAGTATTTTTTTGAACCGGTATTTCCAAAGAATAAACCGCGTTGCCCATCATAGGGCCGCCGAAAATAATTTTGGCTAATTTTGAATAATCAATATCCATGAATTCAACCGGCAGGTCTTTAATCAGCGCGCCGATTGGAATGCGAATATTTTTCGGCGTATTGCACGCGCCGCCGCTGATTGTCAAATCCCTGTCGATAACAGGTTTACCGGTAATAAACGCTTCCGCAATGGCGATAAGAGTGCCGACATTCTGCACGATACAGCCCGCATCCATCGGCAAGCCGCCGGACGGAACTTCGCGCCCGGTAAGCGCGGTAATGAGCATTTTTTCGCCGCCCTGCGGATAGAGAGTTTTGCACAAACCCACGGAGATGTCGGCTTTAATTTCATTTATTCTCAGCTCGCGTTCAATTAAAGGGATCAATTCTTTTTTATTGTCTTCCATACCGATGATTGCTTTTTTGATTCCGGTAATTTTCATTACGATTTCCAGACCTTTAACAAGCAGGTGAGGTCTTGCGGTTATGGCGGCTTCGTCGGTAGTAAGGTAAGGTTCGCACTCCGCGCCGTCCGCGATAATTAAGTTGATGTGTTTATTCGGCGGTGGCGAAAGTTTTACATGAGTAGGGAAACCCGCTCCTCCCAAACCGACAAGACCCGCGTCCCGAATCCGCGTAAGAGCGTCTTCTTTTGAACAGGTAAACGGATCAAGAGGAGTCATAAATTCTTCCTGCGTATTTCCCTCTTCCGCTTCGATAATTACGCAAATGCCCGTTGTGTTGTTCGATTGAAGGCGGGGTTCAATTTTTTTTATGATTCCGCTTATCGAAGCGTGAACGGGAACTGTCATCGGGCCTGGAGTTACGTCGTCTGCGATTATTTGCCCGCGGATTACATGATCCCCTATGTTGACAATGGGTTTGTTCGGCGCTCCAAAGTGCTGATTGACGGGTATTACTACCTGTTTTGGCGGCGGAGCCTGTTCGACAGGTTTTCCTTCCGTAGCGTGTTTTCTTGTAGGAAGTTTCAAGCCGCGTTTGAATGTTTTTACAGCCAAAGATTTCTCCTTGCTTTTAGTATAAGAATTTATTATATAGTAAAAATGTCATAATAAGCAACAAGAGATTAATATTTTCTATAATTAATCTGACTTGTTTGAATTATGTTTTTTGTATATACTAAAGTTATATTAACTATAAGAGGGTTATTATGGCTGAATTAAAAGGTTCCAAAACGGAACAAAATTTGAAAACTGCTTTTGCAGGTGAATCTCAGGCGCATGTAAAGTACCAGTACTATGCTTCAAAGGCCGAGAAGGAAGGATATCAGCAAATTGGCGCGATATTCCGCGAGACTGCGCTTAACGAAAAAGAACACGCAAAAATTTGGTTTAAGTTTCTGCATAACAACGATGTTCCCCCCACAACTGCCAATCTTAAAGACGCGGCGGATGGCGAAAATTTTGAATGGACGGACATGTACGCTGGTTTTGCGAAAACGGCTAAAGAAGAAGGTTTTGATCAAATCGCCGTTTTGTTTGAAAAAGTGGGGCAGATCGAAAAGGAACACGAAGAGCGCTACCGCAAATTGCTTGCCAACATTAACGGCAACCTTGTGTTTTCACGGGACGGCGACCAAGTCTGGCAATGCTCGAACTGCGGTCATATTGTCATAGGCAAAAACGCTCCTGAAACATGTCCGGTTTGCAAGCACCCAAGGGCGTATTTTCAGATTAAAGCTAATAATTACTAACGTAAGATGTGTGCCTGAAGATTTTGAGAACGCAAAAAGCTTTTACATGGCGGCTGATTTTTTGTGTTTTTATTATAAGGTATATGTCTTACAGCGCGCACGGGTATTGTTGGTTTTTGTATAGTTCTTCTAAATTTCTTCCTCTAAAGTTAAGCGCCATTAACAGACGCGCCGTATATATTGGACTTGTTCGACAACCCGGTTGGTTGTTTCACAAGTCCAATTAAGCGGTAAAACTTGCGATAAAATATTGTACATAGAACAATGTACTGAAGAAGTTTTTGAAATAATAGCTCAGAGGTATTTAATAGGATTGTTCGGGGGTTTTCAGTTTTAGGATAACTTACGATAAAAAACACAAGACTTGTTTGACAATTAACTGAGCTGTCAAACAAGTCCAATATACTAATTTCTGATAAGGAGTTTCGCTATTCTTAAGACCCAAATATTTTCTTCGTCAAATACGGCGATGAATACCAGAGGGTTACGGGTTCATTTTTGCGGGTGTTTCCCTTCAAATAGACATACCCGTTTTTTAGATTCCACGAAGTTTCGTATGGGCGCATCTCTCTGTTTATTTCGTCGCATAGCATGGTGTGACCGTATTTTTCGAGAAGTTCTTTTTGAACGTCTTTGTAACATTGTATTAACTCGTCAAGGCTGAAAGTGTGAAAATAGTAAGTGCCGCCTTCCAGTCCGTTTTTGGAAAAGTATACAACCATAAACGCCGGATAACCGGAAATAGTAAGATTATCATAGAGCAGAGATTTAAGACCGTTGATTTCTTCCGTATAAGCCGGTTTTCCCATTTTTGCGGTAAAGACTTCTATCTTTGTACCCCAGCTGAAATCATGGAATACGACATCAGTTTCTTCATTGGCATAGAGCGCTGGCGAAATTATCAGCGCTAAAATTAATAATAGCTTTTTAATGGTATACCCCCGTTATATTATCGGCAAAACGCGAGGTTTTATTTATAGTTTTAAAGGCTATGTGTTTTGCGGTATTTGCGGAATAGTCGCAAAACCGCGCTCTAAATCAGCGTCGCTTGGGATTTTGTCGGTCATTTTTTTGTCCCTGTACGACATATACGCGGTCATATCAAAATACCCTGTTCCACTTAACCCGAATAAAATCACCTTTTTTTCGCCCGTCTTTTTGCATTCGAGAGCTTCGTCAATTGCGGCTTTTATCGCGTGGGAAGATTCCGGCGCTGGAAGTATACCCTCCGCTTTCATAAAACGGACGGCGGCGTCAAAAATATCGGTCTGCACTTCCGCGCGCGCTTCCAAAAATCCGTCGTTGTAGAGTTTTGACAAGGTTGAATTCATGCCGTGATAGCGTAAGCCTCCCGCATGGTTTGCGGACGGAATAAAACCATTGCCCAAAGTCTGCATTTTGATAAGCGGGGTTGTTTTTGCCGTGTCGCCGAAATCGTAAGCGTAACGGCCGCGCGTAAAAGAAGGACATGACGCAGGTTCAACCGCGATAAAACGGGTATTGGATTTTCCCGCAAGTTTTTCTCCCATGAACGGAGAAATAAGCCCGCCTAGATTTGAACCGCCTCCAGCGCAACCTATGATTATGTCGGGTTTGATATTGTACTTTTCAAGCGCGGTTTTTGCTTCCAGCCCGATTACAGTCTGATGAAGCAAAACATGGTTCAGTACGCTTCCTAGCACATAACGGCATTTGTCGGTTTTTACCGCGGTTTCTATCGCCTCGGAAATCGCGCAACCAAGAGAGCCTGTCGTGTTTGGATCGGTTTCCAGAATTTTCCGCCCTGTCTCTGTGGTGTTGGACGGCGAAGGAATAACGTCCGCGCCGTAAGTTTCCATCAGAGCTTTCCGGTAAGGTTTTTGTTCACTGCTTACTTTTACCATGTAAACAATCAATTTAAGGTCATAAAAATCGCAGGCCATTGCCATTGCGGAACCCCATTGCCCAGCTCCGGTTTCCGTCGTAAGGGAGGTAAGCCCGGCTGATTTTGCGTAATACGCCTGCGGCCCCGCCGAATTTAATTTATGGGAGCCGGAAGTATTTGTGCCTTCAAACTTGTAATAAATTTCCGCCGGAGTCTCCAGCGCTTTTTCAAGATAGTAAGCGCGGACAAGCGGAGACGGTCTGTACGCCTGATAGAAGTTCAAAATTTCGTCAGGTATGGGGATAAGTCGTGTAGTGTCGTCTATTTCCTGTTCGACTACGCTCTTGCAAAAGACAGGCTCAAGGTCGTCGGAAGTTACGGGTTTAAGAGTCCCAGGATGCAACATTGGTTCCGGTTTGGACTTCATGTCCGCCCTTAAGTTATACCAAAATTTGGGTATCTCATCTTCGTTAAGATAAATCCTTGTGGGTATCTTGTTTTTCAATGTATGCCTCCTAAATTGACCGCGCTGTCTTGGTTGTCCGAGAAGTCGGTTGCTTCCCGAACAGCCCTTGTATTATCTCATATTCCTACTAAATATTGCATTTATAGAAGGTGTCCGAATAAGTTTTCAAACTTTTGGACATATCCTTGCTTAATAACAAACAGCGGCCTTTCTTGCGCTACGGCATGCGGCGCTTTTCATCTGCACGGCTATACCGTGCATTTTTTGCCGGGGATTATAAGTCCCCAGCATTAAATATAAGCGCTACATCTACCTGCCGGCGATGAGACTCGAACTCATACCCCCTTGCGAGGAGGGGATTTTAAGTCCCCAGTGTCTGCCATTCCACCACGCCGGCAATTTGCCGTATTGTAAGCAGATTAAGAGTACTATTTTTTACAATTATTTGCAAGTTGCTGTTAAGTCCGGCGTCCTTCCCACTACTGTTCAATAATAGAAATTATCGTATCGGCAAAATACGATCCCGCGCTTTCAATTTGTTGTCCCGAAAGATACAGCTGTTTGTCATTATCATCAGTATCAGGGGTATTAGGGGTACGACCCAATGACATCGGTAACACCCATTGTGAAAAAGACGTTGCCACAATTCTATGCGGAACAAAACACCGCAAAGGGCATTAGCCCGACTGGTATTTTATATAGCCCGAGCCGCCGTAAGGCGGCGATGAGTTACAGTTATGTTATGCGAAAGGCGGGCTAAATTGATTTGGAATATATTGACAATAAAATATGAATATTATAAATTAATAATACGGGAGACAAACTAAATGGAAATGGATAATAAAAGAAAATATTACATTGACAATATACGCCTATCTATAGTTGTTTTGGTAATTGTATACCATGTAGTGTATGTATTTAACAGCGTTGGAGTTGCGAGACATATAGATGTAACCGGGATTCCTCAATTTGATGTATTATGTTATTTTGTTTATCCGTGGCTTATGACCATTCTATTTTTACTTGCCGGTGTCAGTTCCCACTTTGCTCTTCAAAAACGGACAGTAGGAAAATTTGTTAAAGAACGTTTTTGGAAACTAATTATACCATTTATTTGCGGTATTTTTATTTTAGGCTGGATAAATGGGTGGGTGCTAAATCATTATGTAGATATTTTTGGAGGAAATCCCCTGCCTGTTGTTATTAAATATATTGTGTATTGTTTTGCAGGAATGGGACCAGTGTGGTTTTTATTTCAATTATTTATAGTCTCAATGGTCTTACTGTTAATCAGGAAGATAGACAAAAATGACCGTTTAGGAACGCTTGCACGTAAATCAAATTTGATAATAGTAATAATTGCCGTATTACCGTTTTGGGGTACGTCATTTTTATTAAATGTCCCTGTTATTACTGTATTTAGAAACGGGATATATCTATTTTCATTTCTAATGGGTTATTATTTTTTCTCAAATGAAAAAATAATAGATATGTTGGAAAAATACAGGTTTTGGTTTCTTAGTTTTGCGGTTTCATTAGGAATATTGACTACATATTTATTTTATGGAAAAAGTTTTGTAGATAATACATTTTTACAGCATCCCCTTATAAATCTTTATTCATGGATTATGATGTTGGCAATTGTCGGATGTTCCAAAAAATATTTTAATTATTCCAACAAAATTCTTGAATATATAAAGAACCGTAATTTTTTCTGGTTTCTATGTCATTATCCGATAATGAATCTATTGGCGTATTGTATCTTAACATATTTGAATATTAATTTTATTTGGGTATATGTTCTGTTATTAATTGGAACATTATGTGTAACAATAATATTTAGTGAAATTATACGTTTAGTTCCATTATTAAGAACATTATTATTTGGAATAAAAAACACAAAATAAAATATTGTACGCCCGCCCATCGCCTAACAGGTCTGTAACTGCTTCGCCGCCTTTCGGCGGCTCGGGCTACACAAAACCGTGTTCGGGCTTGCGCCCTCTGCACGGTTTTGTTCCGCCACATTTTTTTGCGCCTGTAAAAATGCTTCGCATTTTTTCTTATCGGGCGCAAAAAAACGTCAGTTACAGCCAGAACGTTATGCAACATTTTGGCTGGAATTTGTTTGAGAATATTTTTATATATTGACAAAATAATAATCTGATTATATAAATTAACTGTAGATAAAAGGTGTGTTTTATAAATATGGAAATTAAAAAGTATAA
>JAITUY010000034.1 GCA_031286095.1 Treponema sp.
ATCATATTCTTTTTCGTCAAGTAATAGAGCTATTTTTTTATTGATCCAAAACCCATCTACATCTTTCGGCGTGTAAAATAATATTTTCCCAATATGATACATTGCTACATGCAAATAACCTTCTTCATCAGATATTTCTTTTACTGTATTAAACCATTCTATAAATAATGATTCTGAAAATATATTATCATCCTTCATTCCAGGAATGGTTTTCCATTCATTCAACAATTGCCTTGCATTATTTATTGCAACTTGATTATTTTCTATGGGTTGAATTTTAATTCCATTGTTTTTTTCTGACTTATATAATAATTTAAGAATATCTAGTAAAAAAGATGGTTTGGTTGATAAATATTTATGAAGTATAATTGCTTTCTTTCCATAATGAATATCTAAAAAAGCAAGGTAAGCCCACTCTATTTGAAATAATTTTTCTTGATCTATTTCTGTTTCATTTTGTAGAAGTGTTATTAATTCTGCTATACAATATTTATCCAAACTATTTATATTTTCATCGCTTGATACACCTGAAATTAATGCTGATAATGCCTTATCTCTCAGGAATTCTTTTGTTCTACGATAATGAACATATATGATTTCTGCTGCATAAAGAGGTCGATGATAAAACATAAGGTTATCTATAGCGAAAATTAAATTCCCATTCATCGCATATGGAGATTCAAATATCCCACCCCAAAATATTTTTATGTCATCTCCTAATAATGAACTTGCTTTATGCCATACTTTTTCGTCATATGCTATATTCAACAACAGGGAACAAACCTGACTATTATCCCACGTTGAAAAATCAAAAGAGTCTAACCATGTTTCTCTTTGTCTTGAAAAACATCCAGTAACATAACCTTTTACAAACTGTTTTTCAGAATAATCCGCTGAATTTAATAGTTTTGGCAATATATTATTCATAATATTCTTATCATTTATTGCCCATAATGAGATACCAACTTTATATTTGTCTTCAACAGAAAAAGTAAATTCAAAGATCCCATCGATCCCATTATTGTCATATATTTCTTGTAAAGCTTTCATTCTTGCTTCTTCTATTACCCTTAAATAATCTTCCCATTTATCGTCTTCTGAAAAATAAAAATGATCATTATTAGAAAATAAATGTCTGTATAAATATTTAGGGTTATTTGGTTTTATTTTATTCATAACATCATGCAATTTATCAATTATTTCCACATTAAATGCCCATTGTGCATTTATAAATTTACGATGTTTATGTATAGTAAAATTTAATATTTCCCAAATAGGAAAACGATCTTCTTCAGAAGTATTAACAATGCTATCTGATGAGATATAATTTAATAAATCTTGAATTCTTTCATATGGGACATTATCAATATGATTCAATAAATTTATTAAATATTTTTTATCCGTAAATGCCATCTTTAATGTTATTTTCGCAATTTCATTACAGTGATTAAAATATTCAACATTTGAGATTTTAGGATTCCATTCATTATCAATAGGGTTTCTATAACGAGGTTTATTTGTACCATGTGTTGTTTGAGATTGATTTGGTAGTAATTGTAATAATATTTTGAATGTAATATCAGGAAAATCCTTTCGGATAATTTTAAGAACATTTAATCGTTTTTCAAAAGATACT
Source organism: Treponema sp. (assembly GCA_031286095.1). Classification (GTDB taxonomy): domain Bacteria; phylum Spirochaetota; class Spirochaetia; order Treponematales; family Breznakiellaceae; genus WQXQ01. The sequence continues at coordinate 1,637 of JAITUY010000034.1, forward strand.
AATGTATGTGGTAGCCATGGTAACAATATCATAACTATGGAATTTTCTGGTCTATTTATATAATTACCACCAGGATCATGTGTTGCCAATTCAGCTAAAATAGATATTGAACGAATAAAGAAATCCTCACCCCATGCTAATGTCTCTAAAGCCCAATATAAACCAGTCATATAATTCCCCCCAATAATTCCTTTGCCTTCTTGCTTAAATAGCTCATCAAAAGGACATTCCGCTTTTTTTAATGATTCTGTAACAGCAATCATAAATTGTTCAGGAGATGCTTCAGCGAGTATTGGTAAAAGATCGTTTAAACTTGCCCAAAGTTTCCAATCAGAAGCATTGAATAGTTCACAAATAATTGAATTAACTATTTCTAAGGCTTTAAAATTAGAACACATTGATAATTTATCTTCATTCACAGCTATTAAAGCCATTATTTCTGAAATACCGTTTTTAATATCTTTAGAATACTTTGATGTTTTCCCATAAATTGAAGCAGCATATCTATTTTCAGGATTAAGTTCAAACATAGGGTCATTTTCTTTTAACACCTTAACAGCAATTGATTTTAATTTATCTAGATCAGAGTCTAAGAATCTGTCTGCATATTTGAGAAATATTTGCTCCCTATTATTTATTTTCCAGTGTCCATTATTAAAATGTAATATTTTGTTATGATAATGTATTAAATTTTTTATTTGAAAATCCCAATTATTGATGTCTTCTCCCGTAAATTCTGTTATAATTACTTTATCATATTCTGATTCTGTATTCCAAGAACCAATAATGATTGCATCACAAACAAATTTCTCTATTTCAGGTTTAATAATATCTAATTCAGAATGTTTATATGATAAAACAATAGTATTGTCTGTTTTATTTTTTTGTGGAAATTTAATTTCATAGATTGAAAGTAATGATTCTTCTACTTTTTCAATTAATTCATCAATATTAGAATAATGTACTGTTGTAACAAATTTTTGTATATAATTTATATATGCTTCTACTTCAGAATTTCTTTTTTCTATAGTATTTCTAATAAATGCATAAATTGGTATATTATTATTTTTTGCCTCTTCTACTTCATTCTTAACACCCTCTCTAGCAGTTGAATCAAGTAATAGAATCATGACTCGAGATTGTCTTACAAGAGATAAATATTTTTCTTGAACAGTAATTGGTGCAGCTTGATCTTCAATTTTACTAAGAGTAAATATAGAAGTAAGTGGTTCTTTATTATTAATTATAATAGGTAGAATTTCTCTTTCCGTTTTGAATTCTCCATTATGCATTGATGAACTCAAAAATATATTAATTTTATTTCTCATTGTATTCCTTCCCAAATATTTTATTTTCTTCCATCGCTCCTTTAATTAATATATGTGCAACATTCCCAAGTTTTGTACGGTAGTTTTCATTATTCATAATCGCCATGTAAGCATCTGCAAACTTTTTTTGAATTGGTTCTGATGGAAGGTTTATTGTAATATCACACATATCATCCCATGAAAACGCTTCTCTAGCGCTACCCCAAGAGTGAAATCTAGCATAACGATCAAACTCTGGACGATTGAAATACATAAAAAGATAGTTGGGATTTAATATATCTGGACGTGATACGCTAAACACAACATAAGATGAAGATACGATATATCTTTGATTTGTATCGTTATGGGCAATCGTTATTTTTTCGCCATTCCGCGATGTAATAGTAACATATGCAAATGAATCAGGTTCAACAATTAAATAAGGCGATAGCGAAACACCTTCCATATCTGCCTTGGCATCAATAAAACATTTTTGAATTGAAATGCCTCTTAAATTATCTAATCCTAATAAAACAGCATTATTCCTATGCTCAGACTGAGTGATTAAATTACCGAGTTTGTATTTACTCAATCCCATACCCGATACCCTTAAACGCCGCTTTGAGCATTTTCTGTGATTCCTTTTCCGCTTTCATGATCTCACGCATTTCAGCCTGTATACGCGCCATCTCTGTTTTATAATCGATTTCCAAATCATGATCGATAAACTCAATATACTTGCTTGGGGCAAGCGAATAATTTTGTTTTCGTATTTCATCAAGGGTTGCCGATTTGCATAGTTCAGGGATATTTTTATAACTTTGCCAGTTTGCCAGTTGTTGTAAATTTTCTTGACTTGCGCTATTTGCGCCTCTGTAAATTGGACATACTTTTTTTCATAGACGTTTTCATTCCAGCGGCGTAAATCAATGAACAGCACTTTACCTTGCCTGTCCCGCAGTTGGCGTTCATTGACAATTCGCGCTTTCTTATTATTATTGATTATCCAGAGCGTTACGGAAATATCGGTTGAATAAAACATTTCACGCGGCAGTACAATAATTGCTTCGATTTTATCATTTTCGATTAACTTCTTACGGATAGCGCCTTCTACGCCGTCGGCGTTCAGCGCGCCATTGGCGAGCAGAAAACCCGCAATGCCGTTGCTTACATCGAGTTTTGAGACCATGTGCAAAATCCACGCGTAGTTGGCATTTGCAACAGGCGGCGTGTCGTACCCATGAAAACGATAGTCATCAGTTAGCTCATCGGCTCCGCGCCAATTTTTTAGATTGAACGGGGGATTTGCCATTATATACTGGACTTTTATATCTTTATGGCGGTCATCGGTAAATGTGGATACTGCCCGGTCTGCGAGGTTGTGGGCAATGCCGCGAATTGCGAGGTTCATTTTTGCAAGCCGCCATGTGTCGGGGTTTGATTCCTGTCCAACCACAGAAATTTTTGATCGGTTGCCGTTGTGCCTCTCAACGAACTTGATGGACTGAACGAACATTCCTCCTGATCCGCAACAGGGGTCATAGACTATTCCGTCATAGGGTTCTATTAGTTCCGCGATTAATTGGACTATTCCGGCTGGCGTATAGAATTCGCCTTTTTCAGCGCCCTGACCCGCATCGATGGCGAATACTTGCAGAAAGTATTCATACACCCGTCCTATGAGGTCTTTTTCCTGAAAATGGCTTTCGTCTATTTTATTGATTTCATCGATAAGCCCTTTGATTTGCTCTTTGCGTGTTCCGAGCGTAACATAAAAGTTTTGGGGCAACGCGCCTTTTAAGGGCGGGTTTCTGTCTTCGATGTCCGCCATTGCCTTGTCAAGAATGACGGCTATATCATTTTTGCTTGCGTTGGTTACGATGTATGACCATCGGGCGGTTTCATTTATGTAATAAACGCTCGCTGATCGATAAAACGAGTCTTTTTCAAGGAACGCGGGAATATCGCCGTGTTTGGCTTTGATTTCCGCACGGCGTTTCTCAAATTTATCGCCTGCGAATTTTAAGAATACTAAACCCATTACCGCATCACGGTTTTTTTCGTTGCCCCCTACTGTGCCGCGCAGGGCGTTGCGGCAATTCCACAGGATTGTTTCAAGAGATTGAACTTGCTCTTTTTTTGCTTTTTTTGCCATTTTCAGTGCCTAAAATTAGCATATAGGACATTGACTTGTGAGACAACCCCGTTGATTGTCTCACAAGTTTTGCATAATACTGCGTATTTTGCGATTTTAGAAGGTTGTTGTTCAGAAACCGAAGTTTCTGAACAACTCAATTGAAGGCATGGGCAAGAGTGAAAAATTGCACATTTTACCTATATGCGCCTATGTCAAAACAACCTACATTTTCAACATAAATCTTTATTCAAGGAGTTTTATATGCAAAGACAATCAACGGCAAGCGACATTGAGAAAAAGGCTCTCGCGGAAGAAGCGGATTTTTTACGCGTCTACCAACTACAAAACGGGTTGGTACAGCTTACGGACGCGACTACCGCCTACCGGCTGGTTAAGAAGTACGGCGATGACATCCGCTACATCGCGCCATGGAAAAAATGGCTTGTCTGGAACGATACCCGTTGGGAAACGGACAGCGGAGGCGCGTTAATCCACACGAAAGGGCTGGAGATTGTGCGGAATATCTACGCAGAGATTTACAAGACCGCAGATTACCGTGAACGGATGGATATCGAGAAGTACGCCATCAAGAGCGAGTCCACCAGACAGAGGGAAAACTTTGTCAGGGCGGCGCGGTATATTATCGAACTTAACGCGGCGGTCGATGACCTTGACCGCGACCCCTGGCTACTGAACGTGGAGAACGGCACGGTTGACTTGCG
>JAITUY010000098.1 GCA_031286095.1 Treponema sp.
CAAGCCGTCAATCAAATTGGCGTTGTAAGCCGCGCACCACCGTTCCGCCGCGCCGTTCAACTCCTCAATGGAGTTTACAGGCTCGAAGCGCAGGCGGCTTTCAAAGTGGCACTCAACCAAATTGTTGGCGTTTTCAACCTGCCCCTTCGCCCTGGGATTTCCGGGCATATGCGGCGCGGTTTTTACACCGAAGGCTTTTAACGCGTTAGTGGTCGCCCTTGCGATGTTCGCGGTTCCGCAGTCCCAGATTAAAAGTTCCGGCACTCCGTGAAAGATATAAGTCGGCGTTTCTTTCAAGCCCCATGCGTACAGCAAGAAGTCGTACATATTCGCCGCAGTTTCTCCCAACGCCGCATAATAACGGACGCAAATGGAACTTGAATAATGGTCGGTTAGCACATAACGCCAGCACTTCAATTTGCCTTCCAAAAAGTTTTTGTTCTTGTAAAGCTCGTCGTCGCCGATTATTTTTTGTCCGCCGTCCGGCGCGAAATAAATAAGGCTTACTGACGGATCGGCAAAATGTACCTGATTCGGATATTTCGACCGCATGGACTGATGGGGGGTAGGCGTTTTCATATCATCGACCGAAAGATTGCGCTCGCGCAGTAATTCGCGTATGCGCCTGTCGCCTACGGATATGTCAACGCCGCGAGATTGAAGAATCGACCGCCCCACGTTAAGCGGCAGAGTCGTCTTGCCGTTTTTGCGCGTGCATTGCTTCTCCATTTCCGCAAGCGCGAGTATCACCGCTTCGTCTAACGCAGTCTTTCCCGCGTCGCGCCTTTTCGCCCTGCCGGAATCCCATCCCTCTTCCCGCAGGACGCGGTACGCTTTCCGCTCGGAAATCCCGAACGTGCGGCACATATCGGCGACCACCTCCCGCCTTTCGGCGGGGGTGACGGAGCGGCAGACCCGCTCAACCCACGTCTGATACATCGCGGATTTTCCCGACTTCGATGGGGCTTGCGTTATCAACTTCGTCCAGCCAGCCTTGTTTCGCGTTGTCGAACGCCTGCATTTCAATGTCAAACTGGTTAAGCCATTCGTTTAACTGGAGCGCGTTAACGCCGGGTATTTTTTCCGCTTCGCGCACGATGTTATACGCTTCGCGGATGCCGCCGTTTATACGCGCAAGTACGAAGGTGTAAGGTTCGTTAAATTTCTGTAAGGCGGCTTGCGCGATTTGTTCTTTTGTGGGTGGCTGTTGATGGCGCAACTGCTCATCCAGTTCGCTGATTTTCACTTCTTTTTGCTTGATGGCTTTCTCCCGCACATCTACATCGCGCTGATGTTTTTCCCGTTCCTTGCGGATAGCCTCCCGCAGTTCACGAGTAGTCATGCGGTCTATTTCGTCAAGGCTTAAATTGCCTGTAACCCCGTCTTTTACCAGAGCCTTAATGTCAGGCTCGTCAAGCACGGTCAGCATTTGAATTTTTGTTGTTCCCAAATTCCCGAGCGCTTGGGAATTTGAACCAAATTTTATAACTACCGCCATAGCGTAATTCGCTGTAGTCTGTGGAATTCCGATCCGTTCTAGCGAAGCCATGAAATCACCGTGTTTTTCATGAGCCTTAATCCGCAAAAAACGTTTTCCTGATTCAAAAAGAGACTGGGCGGCTTGTGCCATATAAAACTTGATTTCGTTTTCTATTCGCTCAAGCTCGTAAGGCATTCCATCGCTGTAAAGCCGTTCAACGGTTTCAATCTCATTTCTCATTTTATCAACGGCGATTATTTCCGTACTGTTACCGTTTCTGTTTTTTATTTCTTTCTCTACAGCCTTAATTCTGCCCTTGTGTCCGACTTCCGATTCGTCCAATTCGTATAGCTTTCCAAGCATCTTGTTTAAATCAGAATCTTTCAAACCCTGAATACCGCTGATGAAATTTTGATCCGATGCCGGAATATAAAGTAATCCATCAAATTTTGCCATTTTCATTTCTCCTTACTGCATTTCGGCGGCGTAACGCGCTTCTTCCTCTGTTAAGCGCAGTTTCGCCTCCTGATACGAGCGCATAACGCGCCCGGCAATTCCCCCAAAGGTTGGCGACAGCCGCCACCTTGATCCGCTGCCCTGGACAATCCAGTCATTGCTCTTAAAAAGAGCAATGTCCCGGCAGATATTCGCCTCGCTGGTTTTAAGGCAGACCGCAAGCTCTTTGTTGGTTAGCCCTGAAACATGGTTGTCGCATAACTGGCGAATAATCTCAAAAATGCGTTCCTGACTATTTAATTTTTCCATGTTTTAAAACAGCCTCCCTGATACTCAAGCCGAGCCAGTCGCATTTCCACTGTTCGCCTTTTTCTTTAAGACGGACGCCTAATCTAAATATGAACCCTCCCAAAGCCGCCCCCTTACAAAGCCGCCACGTCCAGCGGGATCATTTGATATTCCCCGTTGGCGTCCCGCTCATAAACGCGCAGATACTGCTTGGTTCCTGTTATCTGCAAACTTTCAGTGATAGCCGTCATCGCCTTCTGCCAGTCCGCGTCCTGTATGTCAAGACGGCGCAAACCCAAAACCCGCGCCGTTGATATTTTCCCCGTCTTGTCAACCTGAAAAGCGTCGTTAACAAGCAGGCGGATTTCAGCGCGCGCGCCCTTGCTCCATTTGTCCAGACATTTGCCGATAAGCTCACGCGCCACCTGCAAACGTTCGTCAAACGTGATGTTGTCGTTCATTGCGATTACCAGTTTGTACTGACCGTCGTAAGTGGTGAGGGAGATATTTCCTTTTTTTCCGCCCCATTTTACTCCGTATTCCACCGCCGATTTTTCGACAAAGGAAAGAATGTCGTCGCGTATGCGGTTTTTGAAATCACCTAACACGCCCTTCATTTTTACCGCTTCGTCCGCGATACGGCGGACTGTCTGATCGCGCAGCCTGTCGATTTCCTTGACCATATTTACCGGAACTTGCCGTCCCATGCTGTCGGTCATAAATTCCTGTTTGTCCTTACTCATAATTTTTCCTCCTGTGTTTTTTACGTTTTTCATGCCGCCCCCTTGCCTCTGGCGGCGATTAGCTCAAATACTGTTATTTCAGGATTAGCAAGAAAATTGTTTTGCTCGTTTTTGTTTAACCATTCCTGAATTTCTTCACGATGTTCTTCCTGAAATTTCAAAATCGAAGCATGGGGTATGCTTCGTATTTTTCCTTCTTCAAGATCAGCCATTGTACGACAAGGCGTATCAAATCCAGTTTTTCTAAGAGCGGTAGCAACTTCTATATCCAATAAAATACTGTGAAGCAATGCTGAAATTTTACCTTCGGGATAGCCTAAACTCATATGTACAGAACAACCATAGGTAGTCAAATACCAAGCATGAAAATTGGGGGTTAGATTCTGAACTATTTTGTTTTCCAAAAACCGATAAGTATTATTAAAGTTAATTAGGTCTTTGAATTCTTTCATGCCGCCCCCTTGCCGTGACTTGCGGCGATCAGTTTCTCAAAAGACTCGTAGCCCAGGACTTCGGTTAAAGCCTTTTTGACCTTTTCCGAATTCTTGCGTCCTTTCAAAAAATATGTTACCATTGAAGTTGAGACGTTCGCTTTTTGTGCGACTGGCTCAAGAGTGAAGTTGCGAAGTTTCAGTTGATACTGAATCCAGCAACCCGTCTGGGGAGTTATGGTGATTCCCATAGCTTTTCTCCTTGCGCGGCTTAATTTCCGTGCCATACTTTGCTCCTTCCCCCTTATGGGGTGTTTTAGGATTTGATTGAGGGGATTGGTTTTTGTCTGCCCCTCAATCTTTTTTTAGTCAGTCAAGTTAATATTTTGACTGGTCATAATTATATTAACGACAAACTTCGTTAATTGTCAACAAGTATTTTCGTTAAATTGGAGTTTTTGTGTTAAATTTGGCTGATGAATTAAAAGTAATACGGAAAAAACTTGGTAAAACTCAAAAAGAAATTGCTGATGACTACGGTATACCCCAGACTACTTGGGCTAGTTATGAAGTTGGGAAAGCATCACCACCCATGAAAATCCTCTTTTCGTTGGCTGAAAAGGGCTATCCAATTAAAGGACTAACTACAGACATCTTTGAAGATATGATTGAAGAAGGTAAAATCAGCAAAGCTGAACTGCAAAAAAGGCTTGAAATTGCACGGGCTATGGCTGAAAAAGCTCCGCCCGATACTCTTATTGACGATAAATGGAGTCGAAAAGTAGAAGCTGAATACCGGAGGCAAATTTCTCTTACTTCAAATGAGACACCTGTTTTTACCCTCGCTGATCTAAAAAATAATGAAAAAGCCTTTGTTGTTCCGCTCCTTAATCAAAAACTTTCAGCAGGCAGTGGGCAGGAACTGCCGCCAAAAGATGAAGCGACCGCCCTTGTTCCCATTCCAAATCATCTTGCAAAATACGGAAAAAATCTTGCGGCTTTGACTGTCGAGGGCGACAGTATGTACCCGACACTTGATCGCGGGGACATGGTTGTCTGTGATTCATGCGGTTGGTCAGGGGAAGGGATTTATGCACTGCGCATGGGCGGAGATGGTTTTGTTAAAAGACTCACTAAAGCACCTGGCAAACTTGTCATTATTTCAGATAACCCGAAGTACCCGCCTAGGGAAGAGCCAGAAGGAAGCCAAGATTACGAAATTATCGGGCGTGTGCATTGCGCAATAAAGAATATGGAATGATGATAAAGAAATTCTGTAACGGAGGTGTGAAATGGATTTTTTATTGGCTTTTATTGGAATTGGAATTGGCTTTATAGTAAGAGCTATTTTTATAGCTCAAAAAATTAAAAAAGACCCTGAAACAAAAAAGTATGGTAATAATCCCCAAAAAACAATAAGCATTACGGCAATAACAGGCGCGATTTTATTTGCGGCGGGCTGTATTGGTTTACCTGTCCTTGAAGCCTTAAAACCATCTATTTATACCTTTGAAAACAAATCATCTTTTGCGGTTAATATTTTTCCTGAATTTGGAGATAATTTACAGGTTCAAAGCGGAACAATAAAAAGCTTTGAATCATCGCATAAGGACATGGCAATTAGTTATACCCCTTCCGAATATGTCGAAGTAAAGAAAATTAACACAAGGCATTGGGAATTTTCAAATGGGAATTACTATCTTGAAGCAAATAGAGGGTTTCTAATTTATCCGCCTGAATCATGGGAAATAACAAATTATCCTGGATTAAAGTATAAAATTTTTGTTGGTCAGACAGATAACAATTTTGCTCCTAACATAAATTTTGATGAAACAGATAATCCTTTCAGTCAGTTCATTACTTTCATAAATTTTATTTCTAAACATCTAGAAGAAGGCAGTAAAGTTATCGGCAGATCAAAGTTTGATACTAACAATGGATTAAAAGGATATAAAATTGAAACTAACACAGAAAAATTGTTGCAAATTTATTATATTTTTGACTTGGGACAGACCGCATTTACGATCTGTTGTTCTGCCCCGCTTCAGTCTCAAATTGATTATGATGTAATTTTTGATGAATCTGTTAAAACATTAGCATTTGTATTTTGAGACAGAAGAATAAAGGAGAGAAATTATGAGCGACAAGGGACAGAAATCAAAGCCGGAAAAACAGGAGCCGCCCAAGCCGCGCCCGCCTGAAAGGAAAGACCTTAATTCCGAGCGGACAGGACCGCCTAAAAACAAACGTTAAACGCACATAACGGCAACCGCCCATACTGCTACGGTTATCACAGGAAAAGCGGAAAACAGTATTATAGCTATCCTTAGAAAGTTACCACGCGAGTACATAACAGCGCAATCTTCAATGATGTACTGATGGAGCGTTTGAATGTTACCCTT
>JAITUY010000120.1 GCA_031286095.1 Treponema sp.
TTTTATTTAGATTTAGCAGAATCAATAAAAGATGTTTCAAAGAATATAAATAAAAACGGTAAAATAATATATATTGTAGGAAATAGGACTGTTAAAAATATTCCTTTGCCTACAGATCAATTTATTGCAGAAAAGTTTGAAGAAAATCATTTTAAGCATTTAATTACTTATAAACGCGCATTGAGCAATAAAGCCATGCCAAGTAAGAATTCCCCAACAAATGTAGTTGGGAAAACTGTAAACACAATGTTATATGAATACATTGTAATATGTGAAAAAACAAATAAGGCGGGTTGAAAACTTTACATTTTGGTGTTCTCAAGAATTAGGATATTAATACGGTATATAAGGAGCGTATATGAATTTTGATGTAGAATTTGAACAAGAAGACGACTGCCGCTGGATAGCGGAAACAACTGAAATTCTTGGCGTGTTTGCGTACGGATTAATCCCATTGCAAGCAGGAGCGCGGGCGCGGACTTTGCGCGTTTTTGCGGATCGAACGGGAAAATAATTTTATGCAAACGGCAGGCGAAATACTTTCACAGCTTTTTGACGAACGCTTTATGCAGAAAGCGCGCGGGTACTCAAAACTTTTTGATTCGTGGACGGATATAACCGCGAAGAACGGAATAGCCGCAGTAGCGGATCATTCCCAGATAAAAGACTTGGACAAGGGTATACTTTTAATCGAAATAGACCACCCTGGCTGGAAACAAATTCTCCAGACAAAACAGACAAAACTGCTAAACGACTTCCGCTACCGCTTCCCCGATCTTAATATTTCGGGGATTTCGCTAATGCTGGGAAACGGTAAGGCGCAGGAAGAATGATGATTTTGAAATTACTCTCACAGAGGCGCAGAGTTTTTGTTCGATAAATTTTTGTTATTTCAAGATATATTGGACTTGTGAGACAACCCGGTTGGTTGCCTCACAAGCCTTGCGATTTTTCAGGCTATAAGCCTGCGAACGCGGACTTTAGTCCGAAAGTTCGACAAAACCGCGTTTTTTATATGAAGTTGTTCAGAAACTGAAGTTTCCGAACAACTCTAAATAAATTTGTAAAACTTTTACGTTATTTACTGTCCAGAACCACAAAACGCCTGACTATCATATTTCCGCTTGAATCTACAAGGGTTAATGTCCGCGGACCAGGTTGAGGACGGGCTTCCATCTCGTGAAAAGTCTGCGTGAAGCCAAGAAATATATCGTCAAGATGCCAGTAAATTATTTCCGTTTCATTGCGGTGCGCCGCGGAGAAAACAATTTTGCCTTCACTGTTGTCCAATTCACGGGGAACGTATACTTGGCTGTCGGGTTCGGGATTAAAAAGAGCGAGGACCCCCTCTCCCCTGTTTGATAAATCTTTGGAATTTAAATAAGGTGGCAGAGGCTTATAATCAAGATTCCAGCGGCGGAAATACCATTCTTCCGCAGGGGGAAGAACAAACCACTTTCGTTCCACTGCAGATGTAAAAACGCCGGGTTCAAGAACGATACGATGGGTCAGAGTATCATTTAAAATTACCGTCTGACAAAAACGGCATGGTTTTGCGGCAGGCGCGTTTTTGGGTATGTCCGTAAATTTTATACCGGCGCAATGAATGGAGGCGGGAAAACCTGAGTATGCGCATGTTTCCACCTCACGCAATTCTACCACAGGTTTGTTAAACCACACTCTTCGGTTTCCGCCAAGAGAATCAAGAGTGGAAAAAATTTCAAATAATACGGGGGCCGATGTAACGGCGCTCCGCAATTCAGGTCTTCCTTCCCCTGATGCGTTTCCTATCCATACGCCTACCGTCCATTCAGGCGTTACGCCGATAGCCCATGCGTCCCGAAAACCGTAACTTGTTCCGGTTTTCCACGCAATGTGCCTGGCTCCGGCGTATTCCCGCCAAATAGCTTCTTCGCCGGGACGCGCCGCGTTAACTAACGCCTCAAGGGTAAGCCATGCCGCGCCGGAAGAAATTAAAGATGCGTTTGCCGGGTAAGAACCTGCCGTTTTTCCAAGCGCGGCGTAAAGTTTTGTTATTTCAAAAAGAGTAACCTCCGCGCCGCCCAGAACAAGCGGAAGACCGTATTCATCGCCGGGGCGGAAAAGGGTTGTAAGCCCCAAAGAGCGAAGAAAACGGGCAAATCTGTCAACGCCGAAAACGCGCAGTGAACGGGCGGCTGGAACATTAAGGGAACGCGCCAACGCTTCATCTGCGGGAACTACGCCCAAATAATTACGGCTCATGTTTTCTGGGCTGAAACTTCCAATTCGCGTAGGAATGTCGCTTACCAAAGACGAGGGAAGTATATCCCCTGAATCGAGCATTGCGGCGTAAAGAAAAGGTTTTAAGAGACTTCCCGAACTGCGCCGCGATGAAACAATATCAACATCGGGGGCGTGGGGTGTATCGGTGTTGCCAACATAGGCGGCGATTTCCCCGGTTTGCGTATTAACTATAACGCAAGCGCCGTTAAAAATGCCGTTTAATGCAAAACGGTCTGACGCGCGGTTTAAGATGTCCGTTACGCGAAGCTGTATGTTTTTGTCTATTGTAGTTACAAAAGCGGACGATTTTTTTAACGATGAAGTTTTTGCCGCCGACAAAACAAACCTGTCAAGCAGATGAGGGGCAATGCGCGGCAGGGGAAGCGGTTCGCCGGGAAGCGGCTCCGCAACGCTAAGGGCAAGGGTTTCATCATCAAAATAACCTTTTTTAAAAAGTTTATTTAAAAGCAAATCTCTTTTGTTTTTTAAGATTTCACGGTTGCGCCCAGGGTGTATAAGCGAGGGACTGTTCGGAAGAACCGCGAGAACAGCCGCTTCCGCCCATGAAAGGTCGGCTGAACTTCTGCCGAACCAGCGCCACGCCGCGGCTTCCAGCCCCACCACATTCGCCCCAAAAGGAGCGTTAGCCGCATAAAGAGCAAGAATTTTATTTTTTGATCTTCCTGTCTCAAGTCTAACGGCAAGAAACGCTTCTAAAAATTTTTCAAAAAAAGTTCTTTTTCGCGCTTTTCTTGCAAGGCGTATGGTCTGCATGGTAATAGTAGACCCGCCCGAAATAATTTTTTTGCCGCGAATGTTTTGGTACGCCGCCCGCGCGACCGCCAAAGGGTCAACGCCCGGATGTTTGCGGAATCTGCGGTCTTCGGTTTCGATTAAGGCAAGCGCAAATTTTTCATTTATTTTTTCCGTACCGGGAAAACGCCACTGACCATCAGACGCAACCTGTGCCCCCAAAAGATTCCCTTCGCGGTCATAAAGAACGGGCGAATAGGGAACGTCAAAAAGAGGGCTGGGCAGGGAAAAAGCAAACGCAAGCAGAAGAATAGCGGCTAACGCGCCGAATACAAGGCGCTTTTTGTGTCTTTTCGCTGTTTCCGCCGCTGTGGCGCTTGCTTTACCTAGAGCCCGGCAGTAACGCCCTAATCGACTCATCATACATCGCATAAACGTGTATTGCCGGTCTGAAAAAAGAGCCTTCATAAGCTTTGTTTACCCTGAACCTTATCGTTCTTTCTTCGCCCCTGTTAAGGTTAAAGTAAGTCATCACTCTGTCGTCTCTTATGTCCTGATAACGGAAATTCGATGATGACAAATTTCCGCCAATGCGCGTGTTGACGATTTCCCAAGATGCGGGAATAGGAATAACAAGAGCCGCTTCTTCCACAGACTGAGAAAACGTATTGCGCACAAGAATGGAGATAACCATATCTTCACCTAACTTTAAATTTTCAGGAGCGATTATTGCATTATTGGCGTCCCGGTATTCAACGGCAAGCGAAAGCCCTTCGGAAAGCGCAGGTTCCTTGCCTTCAACGGGAAGCCCTTTTGCCGTATATTTGACATAAACAGGGACAGATGAACGGTTAGTTACCGTAAAAGAACCGCTGGTTCCCGTTACATTTCCAAAAGAGCGTTCGGCGGCAGGAGCGTTAAATGAAATATTATCCGTTTTTCCGGCAATGGAATAATCCAGCGATAACGCGCCGCTTCCTGCGTTACTTGCCATGTACGGGGCTATGGCGATAAGGGCGTATGCCGTCTCTTGCGTGGAAAGCCATGAATCCTTGGAAAGCGCGTTTGTTATTTCTTCAAAAAGCTGTTTAGTTCTTCCAAGTTCTTCCTGTGAATTCAACAGAATAAGAGTTTCAAGAATCATCGCCTTATCCCTGAGGGACGAGCCGAACGTCTGGGAAAGTTCGCGGTAATTTCCTTCCGGCAAAGACAGCCCTTTTATCATGTTACGCGCCGTATCGCGCTGTCCCGCAAGCCAATACGCCGCGGCAAGACGCCAGCTTGCCTGCGCGGGCAGTTTATGGCTTCGCAGGCGGTTCATTGAACCAAGATCGGCTTCTCCCGCCAAAGCCAAAGTGTAGAGCCGGTACGCCTGTTCGACGTGTTTATTATCGCTTACCTGCCATTGCGCCGCGGCGTTCTTTTGGTAAGTAACCCAGCTTTTCATCGCGCTGTTACGCACTTCATAACCCATTCTGCGCGCTTCCAAAAGGAAATGTCCGATATAAGAAGAACACCAGTCGTTTACATATGACTCCCCTGGCCAGTATGAAAAACCGCCCGACATTAACTGCATACCTAAAACACGTTCTATTCCGCCGTTTATGTTCGTTCTGATTTCGGCTTTTCTTTTATCGTCCAGTAAAAGAACCTTATCAAGATAAAGTTGAGGGAACGAACCGCTTGTCGTTTGTTCCGCGCAACCATGAGGATAATGAATTAAATAATCCAGCCTCGATTCAAGATTGAGAGGAGGAAGTCTTGAGAAACTTGCAACAAGCGTATTTGTTCCGTCTCTGCCGGGATAATCAAGACTTTCTTTCCATGTTTCACCCGCGGACAGCAGTTTTTGCAAAGATTTTGTTACTGGGACTGCAGTGGAGCGGACCTCAATATCTACAACCTGTTGAGCTGTTTTTAATCCTGATGATTCCGCCGTTACGGTAAACTTTAATTTTCCAGGATTGTTAGGCGCTTTTACCTTAAAGCGGATTATTTTTTCTTCGCTTTTTTCAAAAGCCACATCCTGCGCCGAAGTTCCTTGAATTGACGCGCCCGGCACAGAGAGATTTACTTTAACGCTCCTTTTTCCGCTCTGTTGAGAATTAACATAAACGGGAACTTCAAATTCATCGCCGGGGGAAAGTACGCGCGGCAAAGATGCAAAAACCATGAGATCGGAAGTTACTTTTACAGTTGTCTGCGCTGTTCCGTAAGCGCGTAATGTTCTGCCTGTTTGAGGTTCGCTTGTGGAAGAAGCGGCGAGAACCATTATCCGCAATGCGCCGATATAAGGAGGCAGTTCAAAAGTTTCTATCTTTTGCCCCCCTTTGCCAACTTCAAAAGGTCCGAAGAAACGCACTACCGGTTTAAACCGCTGGGTTTCTTTTTCCGGGTCTACTTCATCCTCACTGCCGTCGCCGCCGATAGCAAGAAGCGTTTCCAGTTTGCCCGAATAAGCTCCGATTATTTCCTGAAAAAGGTCCCACGATTTAATAAAAGAGGCGTCTCTGGCGTAAAAAGTATTTCGCGGATTGGGCAGGTTAAAACGAGTGAGACCAAGTAGCCCCTCGTCTACAACCGCAACGGTATACGCCATCGGTCTGCCGTTTGCTTCGCTGACTGTGAATGAAACTTTTGATTCCGCCTGCCAGTTTTCCTGAGTCTTAATCTGCGGATTTAAAACAACTCTTGCGTCTTCAACCATTACGGGAGTAATTCCGTAAAGGCGGATTGGCAGATCGTTTTGCACCTGCAAATGCGGCTGAACAAGCGTTATGTGAACATAGATGTTCGGAACCATAGACTGTTCAGCGTTAAATTCATATTTGGTCGTTCCTTCATGACAGGTTATCCATTCGCTTTTTATAATATTTCCGCCTTTTTCAAGCACGACAAGAGCGGCGGCGTCTTTATTGGACGGGAATGTTATCTGCGCTTTTTCTCCCGTATTGTACGATTGTTTTCCGGCGGTTAAGGTAAGCATCGACTGCGACCCCTGCCCTCCGTCCGAAGCGCGACCCGCCCAACCAGGCCAATCAATGTACGCCACTTGAGCCGCCGCGTGTCCGCCTTTACTGTCTTTGGCTATAACGAGGTAACGACCCCAATCAGGATATTTAATATTGAAAGTAAAAACCGCCTTCCCGTTTGACGTTGAAACAGTTTGACGCGAAATCGGAATTCTTGAAAGAGTTTCTGCGAATTCTGCGGACTCGTCAATTCCTTTTTCCCACCACCACCGCCAGTTTAATTTATAAATCTCGCAATCAAGTTCAACATTTCCCTGAAGCGGTTTTCCGTCTTCGTCTAAAATCACTATCTCCGCCTTGTGATCCGTATCGGTAAGAAGCATATTTCTTGCCGCGTCTCCTTTTGGCAGTTTTATTCCGACATAACGGCTGTAAGGCGAATACTCCTTGCTTACTTGTTCCGATGAAGCCGCGCCGGACGGTTCAAAAACCCGCGTCATAAAACGCGCTATTACTTTGCCGGGAACGGCGGAACCGGGATTAAAGTTCATAGTTACAACGGCTTTTCCTTCGCCGTTAAGATTTCCTTTCCAGATTTCCTGACGCTCCGCCATGACTCTTCTTGAAGGATCGCGGAAAGAATAATCGCTATAACCTTTGAATGTTGTTTCCTTATCCGCATAGTTAACTGATATATCGGCTTTTAAGCCTCCAGCCGGCGCGCCGTAAAGCCATTGCGATTCCAGAGGTATTTTATGAGAACCATTTTTGATAAATTCATCTGCGCCAAAGTCAAGATCGATTTTTAAACGGTTTGGCATAACAGTTTCTATTTTTATATTTTTGTTAAACGTTTTGCCGCCGACCCGTACTCGGGCAGTCCAGTCCCCTGTGGGAGCGTCAGACGCGGTGGCCGCCGTAATGGAATAAAAACCGTCTACGGAAGAAGTGTAAGTGCGGTTTATAACAAGGCGACCTCTTGGGTCTTCCAGTTCAAATAAAACAGGGTGATTTTGAGGAAGCGTACCCAAAGGATCGGCAAGAAGGAATGTTAGGTATATGTCGTCTCCCGGACGCCACACATCGCGCTCCCCGTAGATAAGTCCGCGTATACCCGAAGAAGGCGTTCCCCCTGAAATATCAAAATGGCTTACGTTAAGAGCAATAGAATCATTTACTCTAAGATAAGCCCGCCCTAAATTGTTTTCGGCATGTACAAAAAGACGCGAACCGCTTGCCGTATCCGCAGATGCGGGAATCGTGGCAATACCGTTTGCGTTTGTTTTGCCCTGATGAAGTACGCGCCCCTGATAATTGTAAACCTTGTATTCAACGTTAGCCGCCGCGCGGGCGGTAATAATATTTGTTGTTGCTATAAGCCAGGAACCATCAAACGCCCTCTTTGTAATCAGCCCTAAATCCGAAACAAGCACATTCCGGTTTTTTGTAATATTGTGACCGCTCATGTTCACATAAAAAGCGGGATGGCACGGATCATAGCGGTTATTATACCAGTCATTCCAGTCATAACCCTCCTGATAATAGTCCCAATAGGAATCTTCGTCATTTGATGTCGAATAACGCTTGAAGGAATCATCGGGAAATTCAAGCCCTGAAAAATCCTTGTGGCTCTTGTCACAAACATATTTAATATGTCTGTGTCTGAAACTGATTCTTACATGGAACATTCCGCCGGTAAATTTTTTACTGAGTTCCGCCATATCAAGTCCGCGGCGTATCCAGCGGTTTTGATCTGACGGAAGCCACTGGAAATCAAAAGCCTTTGTCCACACAGGCTCTCCCACGCGATCAAGTTGAGTTTCGCCCGCAAGTCTGTTAACCTGCAAAAATTGAATCATATTTTGATTGTAAATCTGAAACGCTTCTACCAAAATTCCCGAAACATTTTTAGTTTCGATTACAAGTTGCGCGCCCTGACTTGTCGGCAAAATAACGCCGTTTCCTATAAAACGTATTTCCGGCAACTCCCATTTGTCAGGAACCGTATACTGGACTGGAGTATTTAAGCGTTTTCCGTCAACATCTACCAAATCCTGAATTACAAGTTCTGTTCCAGCGGGAATACCCTTTGAATTATTTCCGAAAATTTTTACAATATTTCCTTCCAGCGTATAACGAATATCCGTATTACCGGAAAGAGAAATAAACCCCCGTAAATCCTGATTTGCTTTTAGATTGTTTGAAAAAGAAACTTCAATTATATTATTTTGAAATTGAAGATCAATCATTTGGAAAATATCCAGACCTGGAATCATTACGGTAGTAAAACCATCTTCGCTTATTCCCAAAGATTTTCCTTTCCATACAACCTCAACAGTTCTGGAAGCCTCGCCTCGTTTAACGGGATCAAAAACAAAACGGTGAATGCCGTCAATATGCGACCATGAAGGTTTGCCTAATTCTCTTGAACTGACGGTCTGTTCTATTTTGGAAATTTCCGCGTCTGCGTCAGCGTTGACAATTCCCGCTATAACAAAAAAATTGTCATCGCTTAACTTTACAGGTTCAAGTTCAACCCTAAAAACAGGAAGGGCCGTCGTGAAACTAAAACTGAAAGCAGGAATACCCCCGATATTCACGGACACATAATACTGTTGTCCTGGTTTATATGATTCGGAAGGAGTAAAAGCAAGAGTATATTCGTCCTGCCATGAAACTGTGCCGTTGATTTTTGGACTGATGACTAATGCGTTAGACGCTAAAGAGACGGACGTGTCCTGTCCGTATTTGAATTCAACAATTATAGGATCGTTTTTATTTAAAACCCCGCTTGAAACCGCCGCGACAAATTCAGGATCGGGAAGGTTTTTTTTCCCTTTGCAAGACAGGGTTAAGCCGCTAGAAAGAATTGTTAAAACAATAATAAAGAACGGCAAATATTTTGATTTTTTCATAATTCCTCCATCATGTTAAATTATATTATCATAAGTAACGCAGAGGCAAAAGGTACGGAAAAGAAATCTCGCAGAGGCGCGTCCGCGCAGAGTTGTTATTCGGTATATTAGACTGGTTCAATAACCCAGTTGGTTATTAAACAACTCTATTTAATTTTGAGATTTTTGTTTTGCGATTGTATTGATATATAACAAAAATTTATCGGACGGAAACTCTGACGCCTGCGAACTGAAGGTTCTACGCCTCTGCGATGGTATTCTTCGTATTTCTGCGGAAAAGCCTAAGTCCCCCGTTTGATCAAAAACTTCAAAAATAGTATACTAATTAGTGTCTGTCCACAAAGTCGGTTACTTTGTGGACAGCCCTTGCATTTTCTCGCCTAAAGGCTACGAAAATGCATTTTTTAAAGTAGTCTGTCTATAATGTGTCCACATTAT
>JAITUY010000170.1 GCA_031286095.1 Treponema sp.
CCCTGCGCCATCCGCCGATTAAAATAACTAAGAGCCAATTCGTTTATAGCACGTAACGCTATTGCGTCTGGCGTATTTCCTTCATTCATTTCCCTGTCGGCTACTTCATAGGACATACGCCTTACTTTTACAATCGAAGGAAATATTTCGGTCTCTGTTATTCTTCCCTCGTTATCAAGCGTCATTTTAAATGTAAGGGCAAAAGATTTTTCGCTTAATCCAAGCGCAAACATGGAAAGGCAATCGTCAGCTAACATTCTGACGGTAGTTTCAGGCAGGTAAAGAGTAACTCCCCTGTTACGGGCTTCTTTCTCAATAGGGCTATCAGGCGTAACAGAGGAAGCAGGATCGGCAACATGCACGAAAATAACGTTCTCCTGTACGGACACGGCGTCATCTGGGTCATTGCTCCACGGGCTGTCAATTGCAAATGCCGCAAGATGACAAAGATCGCGGCGTTCTTCATAAGGAGGCGGCTCTGGACAGATATCAATTTTGTTAAGTGAAAGACCGAAACGGCTTGGATAAGGATTTACCGCGGTAGTCCAAAAACCTGTTTTTAAAAGCAGTGAATGCGCTTCTTCGGGAGTTTCTCCAAGGTCAAGCTCTTTCATGGTACGGCTCTTTGCGGATTTTCCGTAGGCAAGCGCTTCTACATCCTGAATAAAACGCATATCAGCAGGAAGAAATAAATTTTTGTCAGGTTTTTTAAGGCAGGTTTTTATTCTGTTTAGAAAATCCCCGCGTTCATCCGCCTCGCGCAATTTTTCGCTGCGCCTTGTCTCTTCGGCTTCAATCTTTTCCCTGTCGCGCGGAATAATTTCGTTGACAGTACCTGAGAAATAAAGACCGTCTTGCAGTACAGTGTAGGCGGCATAAGCCGATGACGGCGTATATTCGTTAAAGACAAAAGAAGAAAAATCTTTAAGCGGAAGAACAGAGCCTTCGTCTGACAGGAATTCCCATGCTTCCCTGATTACAGATGTTTCAGGCTGGAATATTTCCAGGGCGGAAAAAGTTTTTACAGGTCCTGGGTGTATTAATTCAATATCCTTGTCACGGACTTTTACCAGCGAGCCGTCCTGCATGGAAATGGAAAATTTACCGTCACCAATTTCTTTTACAAGCGCAGGTTTATTTTTATAAATAACCAGCGCGTTTTCCTGAATCATTTAGTAATTATATACTAAATTGCTTCAACGTACATACATTCCTTTAATTCGTTCGCATGACTGCGTATTTTTTTAAGCGCCCTCATTTCAATCTGGCGGACGGTTTCCGGAGAAATATCAAGCTTGTCGCTTATTTCCCTTAACGTGTGATGTTCGCAGCCGTTTAATTGATAACGATAGTTAAGGATGCGTCTTTCTTTGTCCTTTAATTTATTTAAAATTCGCATGGTATTGTCACGGGAAACTTTTTTCATAAGCGTCCGCTCGGGGTTGTAGGTGTAATCTTCATGAACATCCATTGTACTTACGGTTTCATCGTCGCTGAAAGTCTGTTCAAACGGAAGCGAATCAGACGCCATGTTTACGATAAAATCGACATCCTGAACAGGAATGCCCAGCTCTTTTGCAATATCTGAGTTTTGCGGCTGATGCATCAAAGTCTGGCAGAGAGAATGATATACATGCTGGATCTTGCGAAGCGAATCTTCTTTCTTTTGCGGTAAACGTACAAATCTTCGTTTTTTGGAAATAAACCTGCTGATAAACTGCCTTATCCACCAGCTTGCATAAGTGCAAAAACGGACATTTTTTTGATAGTCGAATTTACCAGCGGCATGGATCAGCCCCATGTTTCCTTCCTGAATAATATCCAGAATTGGAATATCCGGCACATTGTACAATCCGGCAATTTTAGCTACAAGCCGCAAATTGGAATTTACCAGTTTATGTAACGCTTCCGTATTTCCTTCCTGTATCTGCCTTGACAATTCCAGTTCGTCTTCAAAGGTTAAAAGAGGGTAAACTTTAATTTGTTTGAAATATGTATCAAGCAGATCGTCATTCGATTTTAACGCTTTTTTCTGCATAATTACCTCCCAAATTTACATGGAACTAAAAATCCTTCATAAATGCCACTATTAACATAGCAAATTTCATGCCAAGTTTCATAATTTAAATTATTTAACGTAATTCTATACTACATAAGGAATTAGCAAAGACTTTCTACAAATACACGGTTAATTTGACGGGAAAGTGTATTATTTTTCATACAATTATTATTTTTTTAATAATGAAGCTAAATGGAAAATAATGTTTTTTTATGGTATAAGTTACTAATGGAATATAGAATCACCGCAAAAGAAAAAAGGGGAGAGGTTCATTATTTTGTAAACTGGTCGCCGCTTCGTGTCGCAGACAAATGGGAAATACACGCAAAAGTTCCGTCTGTTGCCGGGGTTTTTGAAATATACTGGATGGATGAAACTAAGCGTCTGCGTATGTTTTATGTGGGGCAGACAAATTACGGCGGATTGAGAAGCGAGATTCGCCGTCTTACAGACCCTGAACTGTGCATGGACAATGAAAAGGTGAAAAAAATACTGGAAGAAAAGGAAATTTGGTATCGTTATGCGCCGACAGATTCCGCAAAGGTAATGGCGGACATAGTATGGTATTTTATGAAAACTTATTTTCCAGAAGATCCCCCCGCCCAACATTCCGGACGTTATGAAAAAATCTACATGACCGAGTCCGCTCCTGATAAATTAGTCTGGGTGCCGTAAAACCGCAATGATTGAATATATCGTTCCTTCCAACATAGATGACAGAGTTCTTTCCCGTTCGGCGCGGATGCTGGAAAGCGGCGCGTTAATCGCCCTTCCTACAGACACAAGCTGGAGCATTGTGTGTTCAATCAAATCTCCTGAAGCGATAAAAAAATTAAGGCGGCTGTCAGGCGAAAGGGACGAGCGGCACTTTACCCTTTTATGTTCGAGCATTTCGCAATTTGTAGATGTATGCAGTCTTGACAATACACGGTTTCGCATAATAAACCGTCTGTCTCCCGGACCTTATGTTTTTATTTTAAAAACTCTGCCGGGAACGGAAAAGTCGCTTGACATACGCCGCCATGAAGTCGGCGTACGTATCCCCGATTATCCTGTTCCCATCAAACTTATAAAAACTCTTGAGCATCCGCTTTATTCAATAACCGCAAAAAGAAGCATGAGCGGCGGAGATTGGGAAACATTTAACGAAGAGGAAACAGGCACAGAACTGCCGTCAATTCCTGAAGATGAACTTTTTGAAAGCGGATGGGAGCTTGAAGATATAAACGGAGTAGATTTGATTTTGGACGGCGGAGAAGAGCGCGAAAGAATTTTTTCCACTATTCTGGATATGTGTTCTGATGAAATTAAACTACTGCGTAAAGGAGCGGGGCAATGGCCGGTATAAAGAAAAAATGGCTGAAACTTGCCTTAAGAAGAAGGGCGATGGTAAGCCTTACGATTATCGGCCAGGTAGCTCTTACTCTTTCTTTGATAGCCGGTCCAGGAAGAAATATAAAAATTTCATTTTGGATCTTAAACATAATAAGCGTTATTGTCTGCATATATGTGATTAACAAGCAGGAAAAACCAGGGTATAAACTTACATGGATTTTTATTATTTTATTATTCCCGATTTTTGGCGGAGTTCTTTACGTACTGATAAATTTCTGGTCAAACCCCAAAAAATTGATCAGGGCGCTGGATCGGAATATTTCAGACAGCCGTGAAGCATTTTATCTTCCTGGAAACCGGCTTGATGAATTAATTAATTTACATCCTGAATTTATAACTCATGCAAATTATCTGCAGGAATACGCCGGTTATCCTGTTTACGGAAATACGAGGCAGGAATATTTGGCTTCGGGAGAGGCGTATTTCTATAAAATACTTGAGGAGTTAAAAAAAGCACAAAAGTACATTTTTCTTGAATTTTTTATTTTGAAAGAAGGGCTGATGTTCAATTCAGTTTTAAAGATACTGGAAAGAAAAGCCGCAGACGGTCTTGATGTCAGGATAATGTACGATGATCTTGGCTGTTTTTTTACTCTCCCGCCCGACTTCAACAAAAATTTAAAAGAAAAAGGAATTAAAACTTTTGTTTTTAACCCATTCAGGCCGATTGTCTCATCATTGCAAAATAACCGCGACCACAGAAAAATTATCGCAATAGACGGAAAAGTCGCGTTCACGGGAGGACTTAATCTTGCGGATGAATACATCAATGTTGTTGAACGTTTCGGGCACTGGAAAGACGCCGCTATAATGATTGAGGGGGACGGCGCATGGGCTCTTACCCTGATTTTTCTGCAAATGTGGAATCTTGGCGCAAAAACAAAAAGAGATGATTACGTGTCATTTTATCCGTGGAATGACAATGTAATTGAGCATACCGCAAGGGGCGTCGCAGAAGGTTTTGAAGAATGGGGATATGTGCAGCCCTATGCGGACAGCCCGATTGACAGTGAAAATGTAGGTGAACATGTATATATTCAAATTATTAATCAGGCAAAAAAATATGTTTATATTAACACGCCCTATTTAATTGTAGACGACAATCTCCTCTCCGCGCTTACTCTGGCGGCAAAAAGCGGCGTCGATGTGCGCATCATAACGCCTCACCGCTGGGATAAATGGGTAGTTGAAATAACGTCCCGTTCATACTACAGAAGGCTGATACAGGCAGGTGTAAAAGTCTACGAGTATACATCAGGATTTAACCACGGAAAAACATTTGTTTCCGATGATAAAATAGCCACGGTAGGAACTACCAATCTTGATTTCCGCAGCCTTTACCTTCATTTTGAATGCGGCGTTTTAATCTACTCAAGCCAAACAATCAAGGCGGTTAAGGAAGATTTTCTGTCTACGTTACCCACCTGCCAGGAGATGACCCTTAAAGACTGCGCCAGAAACGCTTTACAGCGCGTTATTCAGGATGTACTGCGTATCTTTGCCCCGTTGTTGTAGCGGTATATTTATCAAAAATAAACTTTTCATTATATTTATTAGCATGAGCAGCTTGTTTGATTACATTTTATGGC
>JAITUY010000215.1 GCA_031286095.1 Treponema sp.
ACGCCCGAACCGCTGTGCATTATTTCATATCAATCTGGAGGCGTAGAGCGCAGTTTTGAAATTGAGCCGATTACATTTAACGAAGCGGGTTTTGACATAACGGCTCCGGTATTCGGCGAAAATTACAAACGACCGAAGGACACCGTACGCGAAAAACGCCGCAAGGAACTGGAAACGCCGGAAGCATTGCGGGCGGTCATGGGGGCGGCTCACAGTTTCATACAGCCTAAAAATCCTTTTTTGTCTCAAAGGGAAGGCGAGGAAATCAGCGTGGCGGAAACCGTGAAGGTAAGCGAAATCTTAATCAGCGCGACAGAAGCGGCTAAACGCTACAAAGCGGAAACTGGAATTATCCCAGAAGGATTTATTTCGAGCATAAGAAGCAAATACCCCGACGGCGTTCCTACAACCGCCGTGAACGCTCTGGTTGCGGAATGGAAAGAAAGGAATAAAACGGAAAGGGATTACAAATCGGAAGCCGTCGTTTTTGAAAGCAATGCGGCGGACTTGGAAAATTTTGCGCACGGTGAAGCGTTTATCGCGGCGGAAGCGCAAAGAAAAATGGCATAAGCAAAGAAAGGAGAAAGTATGCTGAACTTAAAAACTTTTAAGAAATTCGGAATCACAGCCGACCCGTTCACGGGCGACGTGGTTAAAGCTGACGATGTGTACCTGACTGACGAGACGCGGTTCATCGCGGAGTATCTTTTGCAGGCGGCGAAAGCCGGCGGCATGGTCACGCTCGTGGGCGAAAGCGGAAGCGGTAAAACGACAATCCGCCGTTACGCGATAGACCGCATGGAGCGCGAAGGGCAAAAAGTGCGGGTTATAATTCCGCGCACGATTGACAAGACGCGGCTTACCACAAGTTCTATTTGCGACGCTATAATCCGCGACTGTTCAAGCGAAACGCCAAAACGGACGCTTGAAGCAAAGGCAAGGCAAATAGAAAAGATTCTAGCGAATTCAAGCCACGCTGGATACAGCCATGTCCTTATGATTGAGGAAGCGCACGATTTGACGATTAACACGCTCAAATATCTGAAACGGTTTTGGGAACTCGAGGACGGCTATAAAAAACTTCTGTCCATCGTTTTGGTCGGGCAAATCGAAATGAAAAACAAACTTGACGAATCCAAGAACTGGGAGGCTCGGGAAGTAATCCGGCGCATGGAAATTTTGGAACTATCCCCTCTTGGAAGCGGCAGGGAAATCGCCGACTACCTCGACATCAAGTTCAAACGGCTGGGCAAAAAACGCAAAGAGATTATTTCCGATTCAGGATGCGAGGCGATTGCCGTGCGGCTCCGCAAGCAGACAAGGACGGAAGTTGTTTACTCGGTCGCGTATCCGCTGTTAATCAACAACTGGACGCGCAAAGCGATGAACCTTGCCGTAGAACTCGGCGCGGAACTTGTCGATGCCGAAGTGGTAAACGCTTTGTAAATAAATAACTAAGGAGGAAAAAAATGCAAATTACCTTATCTGATGAACATTTGAAAAGAATAAAAGAACACATTGAAACAAAAGAGCCGTTTGCGACAGTAGAGGCTTTTATTGAAGATACGGTTTCACACCGCATTGAAAATTATCCCTGGTTTTTCGATGATATTTGCGTTCACAACGATGAATGTATGCACTCTAAAAGTGTCAAGAAATGGAAGGGAGAGGAGGAAAAATCATGATCCAAATGCAAATAACACTACCCGAAAACGTTATAACAGCAATTCGTGCCGAAGCCGCGCAGTGCGGCATATCACCGAATGTTCTTGCCCGGATACGGCTCTGTTCTCTGTTTTTAGGGTACGGTACAGAGACGGTAAAAAAATCCTATATTGTTACGCTTGAGAATTGGAAGGAAGTCGAAGCCTACGTTAAGGTCAAGTATCCAGGATCAACGGTCAGCGATTTCGCGGCGAAAACCGCAATTTCTGAAACCAAGCGATGTCCTCTCAAACCAGCGCAAAAAGAAGAATTTGAGAGTTTATTAGGCGAATGGAATAGAACTCAATCGCCATACGGCGATAAGGCTCTATGAGGGTTTAAAAGCAGGTCAGGGGAGGCGGTTTTTCCCCTGACCACGGCTTAATTTGGAGAATTGAAAATGACTTCGGAAAAAAAGAAAAATCTAATAAAACTGGTACACATCGGAAAAGCCAAACTGGGTTTTGACGATGATGCTTACCGGGCTTTTTTAGAAGGCGTATGCGGCAAGAATTCATCTTCCGTCATGACCGTCCGCGAACTTGAAAAAACCCTCAAATCAATGCGGAGACTCGGATTTAACCAGATACCGAACCGCGTACAGCCTGAAGAAAAAGGCGGAGCGACTTTGGCTCAACTTGAATACATAAAAGGAATGTGGGCGGTCTGCGCCCGCAATAAAAGCGATGCGGCGTTACTGGCTTTTGTATACCGCGTTACCCGTGTTAAAGCGCTCCGCCTCCTTACGGTAGAAACCGCGCGCGATGTCATCTTGGCGCTACGCGAAATGATGTTCAAAGCGGGATTTGATCCCGACACGTCTGAAAAACTGGGAGCGTAACCTGATGGAAAACCACGTTTTTGTAAAGGACATGATAGCATCTTTAGTCTGCCTCATGGAACAGGAATCGGCGCGGCGCGGTCTACGCGCCCTGTGCCGCTATTTCGGCGGACAGCTTTTGTATATTCCGCAAAACAAAGTTGACGGGGAATCCGCCGAAAAAATACGCGGCGTTCTAGCGGACGAGGTCGGAGACGCCGACGCCGAAAAAATAATTGAAAAACTTATGGCGTTTTACGGC
>JAITUY010000222.1 GCA_031286095.1 Treponema sp.
GATATGCACTTTGGAATTGCTACAATTAACCTGCAAGGAAATGAGATAAGAATTACAAACCATCGGCATACCGATAATTTTAGCCTGGACAAATTGGGAAATAAGGAGTTAGCCGACGCAATACGAAAAGATCTCAAAGAAATATACCAAGATCTTAATGGTGTTTATCAAATTGAAGCAGACCTATACAACAAGAGCATTGCTCCTAATACAGCTAACGATTATCAAGCTGAATTAAAACTATACAACGGGTTTAAAAGCCTTGTGCCATTAAATTCTTCGCCGCCTCTTACGGACGTAATATATAGAATGATAGAAATAATGAAAGAACGAAAAACAATCGCTATTTCTGCGGTACAATTAATACCAGATACTTATAGATTTTCTGATCCCGAATTGACTAAAGCGGCATTTGAGCATCACAGTACAAATGAATTTTACGAATCAATCAAACGTGATCTTACGGATAAACTGAAAAAACACAAAGACAATGTCAATAAAGTTGAGCGAAATCTTATTACAAAAGACGATACCTTTTTTGAAGAAAGGCCAAAACTTAACAATATGAGTAATGGATTAATGCTGGCGGTAAATGACACTTGGGGGTTTAGGGTAACGCTTGACAATTACACCTATATCCATGCTTCAAAAAGATATACGCCTAAAATGAAGATAACGTTATTTGATCATTTCGGCCTTGATTATAATGATATTAATAATTTTGGCCTTGCGGAAAAAATAAGAGAACATTTCCAGGAAAAAAATGATATGAGTCAGTTGATCCCAAAGATAAAAGATTTTGCAGGTAATAAATTTGGTTATGAATTCATGGCTAAGGGATTTCGGGCGTGGTTTATCCTTCAGCATTTTTATGGCTACCGGCCTTTTGTTACCGTCATGGAAAGAACCATAAACCTGGATGGGGGACTGAAGTGAAGAATATTGTTTTTCTTTTCATACCCATATTGTTCACGGCGTGCGTAAAAAAACTTCCCGAACCTATCGTTCCGGACAAGCCGGCAGAGTTTTTCTTAATAGGCCAGTCCATTGAGAGAGATGGATTATTAAGAATAAGCGAAGTTTATGTTATAGCCAACCTGCCGAAAAAGATATCTGAAGATGAGATTTTAGCGCTTGTGGAAGACTATAACCGGAAAACCATTACCGTGGACATGATAAAATCACATTATATTTGGAGGTCTTTTTACCGTGAAACCGAAGATCTGACAAGGGATTACCAACGAGGCGCGCCGTATCCAAGACCGGGT
Source organism: Treponema sp. (assembly GCA_031286095.1). Classification (GTDB taxonomy): domain Bacteria; phylum Spirochaetota; class Spirochaetia; order Treponematales; family Breznakiellaceae; genus WQXQ01. Next base: position 1,269 of record JAITUY010000222.1, read on the forward strand.
GCAGAGTATCGTTACTATGGGGATGATCCGGGGCAGCAAATCCGCAATCATTTTGACGATTTATTAATCAAAACTTCGTATCAGCAGGCAGACGAAAATAGCTCAACCCTTATGTACTGGCATTTTTATGGCAAAAAAAGTTTAGAAAGACAGATACCTGACATAAACAGCTATTTTGCGAACAGCGACAGTAAAATAGTTGAAGAAGGGCCTGAGTTTCGGGATCTCTTCTGGAAGAAGGACGGGATAACAATTGAAGATGCGTTAATTGACGACGATGTTACCTTGTTCTGCGAGGTGAAGAACATAGACGACGGGGAGATGGTAAAGTTCAAAATATTCGAGCAGGGAGAAAACAAAGACGACCCCATTGATGAAGTAGAAGGTGAAGTAAAAGACGGCGAGGTTCAGGCCGCCTGGAAAATTGAGTATAAAGAAAAAGAAAACAGCAACACAACTGAAGAGATAGAGGAAAAAGGGTGGACGATACCTGAGTATTTCTTTGTTGCGGACTACGGCGGAGTTAAAAGCGGAGGGAGCAAGTTGTTGTATACGAAAGATAAACTTCAATTGCCGATTAAAAATATAAAAATGAAACAAGGGAAAAAGTTACTGTTATTGTTTCCTAACGGCGAGCAAAAAGAAATCGAAATATCAGAAGGAAACAGCATTATTGATAACATACCAATAGGTGAATTTAAAGCTATAATGCTGTAGTTTATTAAGGAGGAAAAAATGAAATTGTTATATAAAAGCGGTTTTCTTTTTACGCCAAATGTTGAAAATACAAAATGGACGGAATATTTTTACTCAAGTAATAAACTATCATCACCACAAACAGGGAGAATGGACAAAGGCATCTGTTATCATGTAGCGGAATATTTCCATTCAAATTTAAATCAAGGCGGCAAATTACAATCATTATACCATAATGTGCCATGGATAGAAACCATAACAGGTTTTTCGGAAAGGTGTTTTACCGTATCAAGAGAATTTATATCAAAATGGGATATAATTCATCCTGCTAATACCGGCGTATTGGGGCATGGAGAAAGCTGCATTGTCACGCTACCCGGATATGTTTATGTTTCCAATGGAACAGAAGCTTATGACAACATAATTCAAAAATTTTATTATGAATCCATACTTATCAGGAAATCGAATAGTAATAGAGATAAAATTAAAGAATTGGTAGGAAAAATATTCCTATTAAGATATGGGGTGGAACCGGAAGGGTATAATAAACCGGCAGAGTATTTTCAACCAAGTGCGTTTTTTTCATTTTCAAATGATATTATAGATA
>JAITUY010000261.1 GCA_031286095.1 Treponema sp.
CCCGGTTGGTTGTCTTACAAGTCCTGCATTTTTTCGGGCTAAAGCAAGCTTTAGCCCTGCAAAAATACTTTTTTATTGGTAGTTGTTCGGAAAACTGAAGTTTCCGAACAACTCTATTAGGTAAAATGGGTGTCCGAAAAAGATTCTTTACCACAAAACCAATACGAACAGAAGAAACATATCTTGCAAATTAACGCAATATAACGCGAATAACGATAATGCAGAAACTAAAAGTTCGTGAGCATACCGAAGGTATGCGGTTTGTGTTGGTTCGTGGTAAAATCTTGCTTTTTGTATACTCCGAAAGCGTAACTTGACGAGTACGGCGGAGTCTTAAACCCACTTGCGAATAAAAAAATTGAAGTATTTTAATGCATATTGAGTAAATTTGTATTATAATGGTATTATCTTCTAAAAAGAGGTAAATAATGAGCAACAATAAAGACTCAGGACGTATAGGCTTACAGCTTAAATTATCAAGCATATCAATTACTTTTATGCTTTTATCGATAATTGTATTTTCTTTTATCAGTATTCATTCGATACAGGTATCAAGTCTGGAAACCGCCGTTATCATGGGAAAAAGTAAACTTGTAAGCGATATGATTCATTTAGAGCATAGAATGAAACTTGAATTCGGAAATTTAACTCTTAAAGGCGACGAGCTGGTAAGTAAAGACGGTATTTCTCTTAAATATAATTATGAACTGATAGATGAATTGAGTAAAGATTTGAGTATAGCGGCTACTATCTTTGTCAAGGACGGCGATGATTACCGCAGGATAAGTACAAGTATTGTAGACAATTTGGGAAAACGGGCGGTAGATACCTTTTTGGGAAAAGCCAGCGCCGCATATTCGTCTATACATTCCGGGAAAAAATATTCAGGGCAAGCGATGATTTTAGGTAAAAATTATCTTACAGAGTACCACCCGGTTTTTGCGGCAAACGGCACAGATGTTATAGGCATTTTATTTATCGGTAACGAGATGACAGACATCGAAAAAACAATAAATAACAACATGATTAGCCAGATAAAAATAATTATAATTATCGCGATTGTACTTTTATTGGCTTCTGCTTTGGTTAACTCGGCAAGTTTAATGTTTATATTGGTAAGACCTATTAATAAGGCAACCGATATGCTCAAGGAAATATCCGAGGGCGAAGGAGACTTAACCAAACGGCTTGAGGTGAAAAGAAAAGATGAAATCGGCGATATGGCGCAATACTTTAACAAAACATTTGAAAATATAAAAGGTTTGGTAGGTATAATAAAACATAAGGTAAATGCGCTTACCAATACGGGTTTGGAACTTTCCAATAATATGGAAAAAACCGGAGAGGCGGTCGGGCAGATTTCATCGCAGTTTGAAGAAATGGGCGTCATGGTAAGGGAACAGGAAAAGGAAGCGCAAAAAGCGGATTCGGCGAGTGAAAATATAAGGGTCAATATTGAGAATTTGACCAAACTTGTCGAGGCGCAGGCGGAAAGCGTTAATACTTCGTCTTCGGCGGTTGAGCAAATGACGGCTAACATTAATTCTGTAACAAGAACATTGATAGAAAACGGTAAAAATGTTGACGCTCTTGCGGAAGCGTCCGAAGTTGGAAAAACAGGGCTTCAGGCTGTGGCGCAGGAGATAGAGGGAATTGCCCGCGATTCCGAGGGGCTTTTGGAAATTAACGCGGTAATGAACAATATTGCTAGTCAGACTAATCTGTTGTCAATGAATGCGGCTATTGAGGCGGCTCATGCGGGAGAATCGGGCAGGGGATTTGCCGTAGTCGCCGATGAAATCCGCAAGCTTGCCGAATCGTCGGGAAAGCAATCTAAAACAACGGCGGGAATGTTAAAGAAAATAAAGGCTTCCATAGATAACATTACAAAGTCTTCCAACGAAGTGCTTGCCCGTTTTAGCACCATAGATACGGGCGTAAAAACAGTGGCGGAACACGAACAAGTTATCCGTAATTCAATGGAAGAACAGGAAGAGGGCGGAAAACAGATACTGGAATCTGTCGGCCGCCTGAAAGATATAACCGTGTCGGTCGAAAAAGGGGCCGAAGATATGTCAAAATCCGGAAAGGAATTGATAAAGACAACCAATAATTTTATAAAGATCAGCAAACAAGTAGTTGGCGGAATGAACAATATCGTGAACGGTGCCGTAAGCGAAATAAAAACGGCGATTAGGCACGTTGACGAAATGAGTATGGAAAACAACCATAACTTTAGCGATCTAAAAGCGGAGACGGAAAAATTTAAGATTGAAACCGGTAATGAAAAGAAAAAGGTGCTGGTAATAGACGATGATGAGACACAGCTTACCGCAGTTGACGGTATGCTGAACAAAAGTTATGAAATTATTACGGCGATTTCGGGTATTGAAGCATTAGGTATGTTCTACAAAGGGCTTGTTCCCAATATCATTATGCTTGACCTTGTAATGCCGGGTATGAGCGGCTGGGATATTTACGAAAAGATAAGACAGATTGGCGATGTTCACAATGTTCCTATTGTTATTTATTCCTCATCGGAAAATGCCGAAGACGTAATTAAGTCAAAACATTTAGGAGCGGCTGGTTTTATTCATAAGCCATGCAAAAAGAGCGACTTGTTGGAAAAAATTGGAGCTATAATAGGGAATTAAATCAGGAGCTGTATATTTTTATCTGGTTACGGCCGGAGTTTTTAACGCAGTAAAGCGCTTCATCGGCCTTTCTTATGGAGTCTTCAAGGGCGTCGTTTTCAAGGAATTTCGTCAAGCCTATGCTACAGGTAACTTTTAACTCGTTCCCCTCGTAGCTTGTAATACTGCGTTCTATGTTCTCACGAATTCTTTCTACTGTTTCAAGAACTTCTTTTTCATCGTTTACGGAAAACATGAAAACAAATTCTTCCCCGCCGTAGCGGCAAAGCAGATCATAGGAACGGGTGCTGTTACGGATAATTTCCGCAGTTGCTTTTAAAACCATGTCTCCTGCGGCGTGACCGTAGGTATCATTTATGTTTTTGAAGAAATCAAGGTCCAGCATTACTGTATAGAGAGATTTATTCATTCTGGCCGCTCTTTTAATTTCCGCTTCCGCAAGTTCTCTAAAATGTTTTCTGTTATAAAGACCCGTAAGAGTGTCTATATAGGCGGTTTTTTCCAGTTCTTTTACAAAATTTACGCTGTCGGTAATGTCTGTAATCAGAATAATCACGGCTGATAAAGTTTTATTTTCACTATAGACCGGACTTATACTGGCTTTAAAATATTTTATGTCTCCCCCGATAACGGAAAACTCTACACAACTGCCGTGAACAATTTTAATTTCCTCTGGCCAGTCTTTTGCGGAGAGGATTGATTCCCCTTTTTTTAGGTTTGCAATTCCCGGAATCATTTTTGTCGCGGCTGAATTGGCGGACAGGTAATTATTATCCGCGTCCAGCAAAATAAAACCTTCGTTAATGTGTTGCATAGCGGCTACTGTCGCTACGGAAATAACCTCAATTTTTTGATAATCAAGTAACGAAAGATGTATTTTTATCCGTTGTAACAGCAAAGCGGATATAAACGGTTTATGAATATAATCAATCGCGCCAAGTTTTAAACCTACCATTTCGCTTTTTGTGTCGTCCATGATAGTCAAAAACATAATAGGTATGTTTTTGTATTTCTCGTTGTCTTTAAGTTTTTTTGCGGCTTCATAGCCGTTCATTCCCGGCATTTCAACATCTAAAAGGATTAAATCCGGCATAATATGCTCCAGTAATTCAAACATCTTTGCCGCGGAATTGCTAGGATAAACTTCGTATATTTCTTTTAAAGTGTCTTTTAGAGCGGTCAGGTTTTCGATATTATCGTCTACTGCGATAATCTTTTTCATTTTACCAGCCATTTCACTTATGTTCCTTTTTTTTAAGGTATTTCCTTAACTTTTCGTACAGTGATTCTGGAGCAATAGGTTTTCCTATATGATCGTTCATGCCCGCCGCCATGCATTTTTCTATGTCTTCACGAAAAACATTCGCCGTCATAGCTATAATACAAATATTTCCTGCCTGAGTCAATTCAAGCGATCGTATCGCCTGTGTCGCTTCGTATCCGTCCATTTCGGGCATATTAAGGTCCATTAAAATAAGATCGTATTTATCGGGGTACATCTGAAACATATTAACCGCAGTTGTCCCGTTTTGAGCAAAATCAATTGAAATCCCGGTTTCTTCCAAAATTGAAGAGAGAATTTCCCTGTTAATTTCAACGTCTTCCGCGACCAGTATTGTATAGTCCTCAAAATCAAAACCGCTTTCTTTTGATTTATCCGTTTTGCCGGAACCGTCTTTGGGCTTTATTTCTATACATTCATTAATAGTGTTTATAAGCGTGGACGGGAAAATTGGTTTGGGAATAAAATGTCTTACTCCTGCCGCAATCGCTTCTCTCTCAATGGTTCTCCAGTCCGCCATGGATAACATAATTATAAATGATTTATCACCGGTAATTTCCTTGATTTTTTTCGCCAGCTTTATTCCGTCCATTTCGGGCATTTGCCAGTCGATAAAGAATAAATTGTATGGCTTGTTCCCCGCTTTTTCCATCATTTCCAGCGCTTCTTTTCCGCTACACGCAATATCACACGGCAGGTGAAACGCCGCCATAACATGGGTAAAATACATTCTTGTTTCTTCGGAATCGTCTACCGCAAGGATTCGCAGATCGTCTTTGTTTATTTTTGGAGACAACTGCATATCTTCTTTGCCAAACCCTTTTCTTACCTTTATCGTAAATATGAATTTTGAACCTACGTTAGGTTTCGACTCAATCCATATTTCCCCGTTCATTAGTTCTATAATTTGCTTGGAAATAACAAGACCAAGTCCCGAACCGCCGAAATTTTTGTAAATGTTGGTATCGGCCTGACTGTAAGCGGAAAAGAGCCGTTTTTGCTGTTCTTCCGTCATTCCTATGCCGCTGTCGGCAACTTCCGTTTTTAAAGTAATTTCATCGTCGTTTTCTTCTGTTTTTTCAACCCTTAATACAACTTTGCCGTTCTCCGGCGTAAATTTTATCGCGTTGTTAAGCAGATTCATAATAACTTGCGAAAGTCTTAATTCATCGCCGACTAGTAACGACGGAACATTTGTATTTAAAATAACGGCAAAGTTCAGGTTTTTTTCTTCCGCGTGGACATTTGTTATATTGATAATATCCATCAGCATTTTTTCAAAGTTAAATTCACTGTAAGCAAGCTCGAATTTATTCGCCTCTATCTTTGACATATCAAGAATATCGTTAATAATATTTAAAAGATGTTTCGATGCGCTACCCGCTCTTTGCAGACAATATTTTATTTTTGAAATGTCATCTGTATTTCCCGCGATGTTTATCATGCCTATAATGGCGTTCAACGGAGTGCGTATTTCATGGCTCATGTGAGACAAAAATTCGCCTTTTGCGCGGGAAGCGCTTAATGCGTCCTGTTGATGTTCTATCAGGGACAGATGTGTTTTTATGCGCCGTAAAAGCAGAGGGGCTACAAACGGCTTATGGATATAATCGATAGCGCCGATATTCAAGCCGGTTATTTCGCTTTTCGCGTCGATCATGTTGGTTAAAAATATAATAGGTATTTCTCTTAATTTGCCGTTGCTTTTTAACCTTTTTGCCGCTTCGTAACCGCTTATTTCAGGCATCTCAACGTCCAGAAGGATTAGATCGGGCGTAATATGTTCCAGCAGTTCAAACATCTTGAAGGCGGAGTTGCTTGGGTACACCTCATAATGATCTTTGAGCGTATTCTTAATAGCGGTTAGGTTTTCTGTATTATCGTCTACGATAATAATTTTTTTTGGTTCTGTCATGTAAGCTCCTTTTCAAATTGAGCAAGCCGCATTGCCGCTTCTGTTATTTCCGATATTTCAATTCTTTCTTTTAACCATTTTACTAGATCGCCGCCTTCTTCATAATCGTAGCTTTCCAGTTCCGCCATTGTTTTGTCAATGTTGCTCATGTCAAATTTTTCACAGCTTTGCCGCAGACGCGCCAGAACGTCTCTGTTAGGGGCTTTTAAGCGCGGTTTTAAATGAGTGGTGTCGTATTGATTCAGCCATATTCTTATATTCGTTACAATAATTTCCGTATCACTTATAAGGTTGCTGTTTAAGGCCAGAACGCCTACCAAGTCTCCCGCTCTGGACGTGTTTTCCAGATGTAGCGCCGCCGCCCGTATTGCTTCCGCGCCTATGCTGGCGCTGGTTCCCTTTAACCCGTGTACAGAAATAACATAGTCTTTTAATGTTTCTTTTGTAACCGCTTTTAGCTTTTTCAGAATTATTGGCGTGTTTAAAACATAAGAACGCAAAAGCGGCAAATAAATGTCTATATCTCCGCCGTAAAGGGCGAGTCCTTTTTCTGTATCTACCCCCGGTATATCTATTATAACATTTTCTTCTTTTTCATTTTTGGTTTCTGTTTCCTGTTCCTGTTCGGTTGTTTTAGGTTCGTTGACGGCAGGTTCGTCCTCCGCCATGTTATTGTTGCGCACCCATTTTCTGATAACAGAATCCATTTCCATTATGTCAATTGGCTTGGATATAAACGCCTGAAAGCCGTGTTTATAGAACATGTCTTCCGTTCCAAGTATGGCGTTGGCTGTAAGAGCGATAATTGGTATTTTCTCGGCGTATTCCGTACCTATAGCGCGAATACGGTCGGCTGTTTCTATGCCGTCCATTCCCGGCATCATGTGATCCATAAATATCGCGTTGTAAACCGGACGGCCTTGCCGTATTCGCTCAATCGCTTCCCGTCCGCTGATTAAACAGTCAACTTGCATTTTATATTTGCGCAGAAGACCCGCCGCAACGTCCAGATTAGTCTGCATATCGTCAACAACCAGCACTCTGGCGTAACTTAAATTAAGCCGCACCAGCTTTTTGGAAACAAGACGTTTATCATCGGAATAGCGGAAACTGCGAAGTTTGTCAGCTATATCACGGCCAAGCGCCGCATCGCCCACAAAGCCCTGTTTGATACAGACAATAAAAGTGGTTCCCTTGCCGTATTCGCTTTCCACATTTATTTTTCCTTCCATCATTTCAGATAGTCTTTTGGTAATGGATAGACCCAAACCAGTTCCTTCTATATTGCGGTTGGCTCTGGTGTCCACCTGATTGTAGTCAGAAAATAGTTTTTCCAAATCTTCCTTGCGTATGCCAATTCCGGTGTCGCTTACGGTAATTTCCATCCAAATGATACCGTCTTTATGTTTACAACGCACGGTTAATTCGATGCTTCCGCTATGCGTATATTTGATAGCATTGCCAATCAGGTTGGTAAGTATCTGTCTTACCCGCAGATCGTCGCCGTACAGTTTAGCCGGCAGATCGTCGTTTATATTCAAACGGAATGTAACTGGTTTTTCCCCAAGGCGGGTAACAGCAAGGGTAATGGTATCGTTCAGGAGGCTGGACATATAATATTCAACAGGCTTTAACTCAAGTTTACCGGATTCTATTTTGGAAAAATCCAATATATCGTTTACAATGTCTAAAAGCGTACCGCCCGCGCTGTTTATTTTTAACAGGTTTTCTATAACGGGCGGATTTAGGCTGGTATCTTCCAGAATTAAATCCGTAAGACCGATAATCACGTTAAGCGGAGTGCGGATTTCATGGCTCATATTTGCAAGAAATGCCGTCTTTGCCTGAGAAGCCGCCTGAATCTCGTTTTCCATCATTTTTCGCCTGGTTATATCGCGTCCTATAGCCAGAATTCCGACTAGATCGCCGTCTTGTGTAAGCGGCGCTTTAACAATTTCAAAAAGGCGTCTAACACCGTCCGCGCACGGAACCCATTGCTCATATGTTATCTTTTGCTGTTCTTTCAAAACCTTTTGATCAGTTTCGGTGGCAATCGATAAGCCTTCGTTTGACAGACCCAAGGCGGTTTTATCGGTTTCTCCAGATATATCTTTTATTTTTTTTCCAAACAGACTTGCCATATATTCATTGCACATGGTGTATTTATGATCAGTATCCTTGCTGAATATGGCGTCGGGAAGAGAATTAATCATGGTGTTAAGCAAAGAAGTTTGGTACGCAAGATCGTTTGTCCGCTGTTTTACAAGCGTTTCGAGCTGTCTGCCGGTGCTTCTGCTTCTTATCAAAAGAATAAACACAAGAGCAAGTACCAGCACAGACAAGATCAATGCGCCTAAAAACAATGGACGCTGAGCCTTTGTCAATTTATATCTGTAATCATAGGATTTAAGCATCCACTGGTTAGAGATGTTGTTAATGTTGATAATACCAAAAGCCTTATCAATAATCGATTTTAGAATAACCGCGTCTTTGTTATAGCCAAACGACGTATCAAATGAATAATTGAGTATTAAATTTAATTTGTAACCCGCTTCCTCGTAAAAGTTGGTGTATGTAATCAGTCTTCTGTTGCAGGCAAAAATCACATCGACTTCGTTCAGTTTTAACGCATTCCAGACTTCTTCCTGAGTTTCATATTCAGCAAGATGCATATGATTCGGAAACATTTTTTTAAATATTTCAGAGTATGAGGTGTCCTTGCGAACTCCGATCTTTAAATGGGGAACACGGCTTATATCAATATCTGGATAATCCGATTTGGACAAAAACGCGTAATTATCATGTAAAAGCGGAGTTTCAGACCATAAAAAACGGCCTTCGTTTTCTTTAGTGCGAAGTAATTCAGGTATGATTAACGCTGAACCGTTTTCCAGAAGATTAAGCAAATCAGAATACGGCGCGTCTTTATTGTTGGTGTGTTCAAACTTAAGTCCCGTTAACTTTGAAATTTTATCCAGCGCGTCAAAGTATATACCATGCCATTGGCCGGTATTGGTATCAAAAAAACAAACCGGATAATTATCTAACTCCACGACGATTGGTATAACAGGGTTGTTATGTATGTACGCCCTTTCCTCTTTGGTCAGCATATTGAACAGCTTGTTTTCCAGATATTCCTGATACCCGTCTTTGTACATTCCGGTAAGATAATTAAGGGCGTGTTTATCAAGCGCTTTTTCTACTACGCTGATAACCGGCTTAAGCTCCTCCTTTTGCGTTGAAAGGCAAGACGATCTGGGAATTAAAGGGAAAAAATCTTCGATAATCATATCCGCGTATTCATTAAACGCGGCCTCTGAAATATCCATGCCTATATACGCATCGGCATTGCCGTTTTTTAGCATGCGGTAGGCGGCGTTATTGTTGTTAACATAAATAGTTTCAAAATTGTATTCCGTGTTTTCTTTAACATCGGTGTTTAATATAGCCCCTTTCAGAAAGGCGTATCTGGGAGGACGCGATTTTAAAATATCCTCTATTGGTTCACTGCCTTTTATGCGGTATATTTTTAACGAACGTTCCACAATGGGGCAGGTCATTAAATAGGTCTTATCCTGATCGGCGACGGTTGAAATCTCGCTGGTAAAATCAATTTCGCCGCTCTCCAGTCCTTTAAGCAAATCGTCCCATTCATAAAACTTGATTCTGAATGGTATACCAAAAACATCTGTAAGCCAACTACAAAACAAAGGGGCATACCCGTGTATTTCGCCGCCTTTTCCGGTAAAAGCCTCGGTGGACATACCCGTTCCATAGACAAGATAATCGTATTTATTTTGCAGATTTCCTATCGCTTTTATTTCTTCGGCGGTAACGCCGGGTACATTACGGAAGGGAACAGCTTTATATGAATCAGGCTGTTCTTTTACATGTTTTCCGCACCCTGTAAATACAGCCAAAACCAGCGCGAAAACAAGCAACCCCCTGCTTTTGTTCATTTTTAATATACTTCCTGTTATTTTATAATAAATGACTAATTTGAAAGTATCAATAGAGAGAGTTATATAAAAACTAACCAAGTTGATAAACAAGTCTAATATGTTATTTTCTGCTTCTTAGATAGAATCTGCCTATAATGTGGATACAATATAGACAGTCTACTTTAAAAATGCATTTTTGTCGCCTTTAGCCGGGAAAATACAAAGTTTGTCCATAAAGTAGCCGACTTTACGGACAGACACTAGATAAGGTGGGGTTTACTGTCCACTCTACTGTATGTTACCTTATTATGGTAGATTTATGCTTGTAATACAGAAGTTATTACTAAATATAATCGCAAAAATTAACCGTACAGCGGAAAAAAATGGTGATTTTGCCGGGAAACCAGCGCGAGAGCTATCTATGCGCAGAGCAGAAATTTTAGACGCCCTTAACAATTCGGTAGAGATATTTTCCGCCAGTAAAGAAGATACATTTGACGAAGTAATGACCAACGGTATATGGCCTGTTGCGAACGCTATTGGTTTGGACAGAGTGGTCTTTTACAGGCTGGTGGACGCTGAAGGGGGCAAACGTTTTGGGCAAGTTTACCGCTGGGACAAGTCGGAAGGCGGGTTAATGTCTCTGGCGGAAGAACTAAAGGTTTTACCTGATATTCCTGTGTTGAAAAAATGGATATCGATTATATCAAATGGCGGCAGTATACGGCTTAAGGAAAGCGATTATTCTAAAAGGGAATCTGCTTTTTTGCGCAACTACGGAATTAGATCGATACTGCTTTTACCCATTTTTACGCACAATGTTTTATGGGGATGCGTAGCTTTTCAGAATCATACCGACAATCGTTATTTTGACGAAGACTGCGCCGATTTACTGTATTCGTCCGCGCGCGTATTCTCGAACGCTATTATCAGAATGGAAATGGAGCGCACTACCGAGAAAGCTATTAACGCGCTTAAGCGCCGCGAAAGAATGGCGGATTCGTTAAACAGAGCGGCTATTATTTTTCTTTCGCAGAATGAGGATTCTTTTGAAAACACAATGACGGCGGGCATTAAGGAAATTGCCTATGAATTCAATTTAGACAGACTTTCTATTTGGCGTAACTCTATCGTTTTGGGCAGTATGCATGTATCTCAAATATACCGCTGGGACAAAGAATCGGGCGGGACTACTTTAACGACAAAAGGTCTGGAAGATGTTACTTATGCCAAGTTTGCGCCGCGATGGGAAAAACTGCTTGCAAACGGAGAAATAATTAACAGTCCTGCAAGGCTTCTGCCGGAAGCCGATATACTAAAATCATTTAACTGTGTGTCGGCGTTTGTTACGCCGATTTTTATCAACAACATTTTTTGGGGATTTGCCCTTCTTGAAGACCGCCATAACGAACGCTTTTTTGAAAAGGACAGTGTGGAAGTGTTGCGTTCGGCGGCGTTCCTGTGCGCGAACACTGTCGTACGCGCCGACATGGAACGTGAAATCGCCAACGCTAATGAATTTAACCGTTCTATGATTGACGCTTCTCCGATAGGTTTTACCGTTTTCAATGAAAACATCGAAATGATGGACTGCAACGATTTTATTCTGAAAACATTTGGAACTACAAGAAAATACTATATGGAACATTTTTTTGAATTTTCACCTGAATATCAGAGCGACGGGGCAAAATCTGCGGAAAAGGCGCTTGATTTAATTAGTCGTACATTGAACGGCGAAAATATGGTGTTTGAGTGGACACACCGTACTTCTTTAGGAGAGCTTATCCCTTTTGAGATTACGCTTACACGCACGAGGTATAACGGAAAAAATATATTGCTTGGATATCAATATGATCTGCGCAATATCAAAGAAATGATGGAGAACATACGAGAGCAGAGCGAACGGCTTAAAATTAAGCTGGAACAACAGGAATTAATTTCTGAGCTTTCAAAAAGTTTTATTTCGTCCGGCGATTCGGAAATGCTGGTAAAAGAATCCATCGCCAAATTGGGATACTATCATAAAGTTTCTTTGGTGTATATTTTCGGCATTGATTACGATCGCGGCAATACCTACCTGGCGTATAATTGGGTTGCGGACAATAGCTATCCAGTTACCGCGTCGCTTGATCTGCTGGCGCTGATTAAATCCTATTTTCCCGAAAGGCTGTCCGGCAACACGACAACGGCTGTGGTTTTTTGCGATGATATTGCAAACAGCGCGGATCAAGCTTTACGTCCTATGTTATTTGTCGACTTACACGCTTTTATTATCGCTCCGCTTTATGTCGAGGGGCGTTTGTGGGGAATTATAAACGTGGGGCAAAAACATACGCCCCGCCAGTGGACGAGCGTTGAAAAAGGTTTTGTCGGCATGATAGCGGCTACTATCTCCGGCGTAATCATGCGCGATCTTTATAATACAAAAATTAAAGACGCTTTGGACAAGGCTAACGCGGCAAGCAAGGCGAAAAGCGAATTTCTTTCCAACATGAGTCACGAAATGCGAACGCCGCTGAACGCGATAGTCGGCATGACGGCGATTGGCAAGAACTCGAAAGACGTAAGCAGAAAAGATTACGCCCTGAACAAGATTGAAGATGCGTCTACACATCTGCTTGGCGTTATTAACGATGTTCTTGATATGTCAAAGATCGAAGCGAATATGCTGGAATTGTCTCCTGTTGAATTTAATTTTGAAAAGATGCTGGAAAAAGTAATCGCTGTTGTCAATTTCCGCATAGACGAAAAGAAGCAAAAACTTATATTAGACATAGATGAAAAAATTCCCAAAATGTTAATCGCCGATGATCAAAGGCTGGCTCAGGTTGTTACCAATCTTTTGGGGAATGCGGTTAAATTTACGCCGGAAGAAGGCGCGATTACTCTTTCAGCGCGCTTTGCGGGAGAGAAAAACGGGCTTTACACAATACAGGTTTCTGTAAGCGATACGGGAATCGGCATAACTGTTGAACAGCAAAAACGCCTGTTCAGTTCTTTTCAGCAGGCGGAGTCCAGTACAACGCGCAAATACGGCGGTACGGGGCTGGGTTTGGCGATCTGTAAAAGTATCGTAGAAATGATGGGCGGCAGAATATGGGTTGCGTCCGAGAAAGATAGAGGTTCTACTTTTTTCTTTACGGTTAATGTGGAGAAAGGCACAATCGCCGAACCCGTCCATAAAGATAACGGCGCAGACAAAAAGAAAAAAGAGGAAACTCAGGCAAATGTTAAAGATATTTTTGATGGACACCGTATTTTACTTGTAGAAGATGTAGAAATTAACCGAGAGGTTGTACAGGTACTGCTTGAATCGACGCAGTTGGGAATAGACTGCGCTGAAAACGGCGGACAAGCCGTGCGTATGTTTGCTGAATCCCCTGACAAATACGACTTGATTTTTATGGATATACAAATGCCAGAAATGGACGGCTACGAGGCGACGCGGCAAATCAGGGTTATCGAAGCGGAACGTAATAAAAAAAAGAAGTCAAAAAAGAAAACTCGAAGTTATGAAGGAGCTTTGCATAAGCAAATTCCTATTATTGCCATGACTGCGAATGTGTTTAAAGAGGATATTGAAAAATGTCTTTCTGCGGGTATGAATGATCATATAAGTAAACCGATTAATTTTAATGAGGTTGTGGGAAAATTAAGGGATTATTTATTAAAATGAAAATTTTATATTAGGCGGTAGTGGTAGATGTTGCGAATGCAATGCCGGAGAAAGTTGAGATTTGTCGCCGCTTTGTTTTTCATGATTGTATTTTCCGGTTGCGGAAAATCTTTGCATGATCAAAGGCACAACGCTTATACTTCGTACCGCGATATTCCCGGCGTAACAGAAAATGAAATTAGGGATATTGAGGCGCTTAAAGAAAAAACGCCGTTCTTTATTTACGGAATGCTTTCGACCACTGAAACTTTTGTCATGGACAACGGTGAAATTGGGGGATTTACCGCCCTGTTCTGCGAGTGGATATCTCTGCTCTTTGGAATTCAGTTCAAGCCCGCTATTTATGAATGGGACGAATTGACCGCCGGATTAAGATCGTACGAGATTGATTTTTCGGGCGAAATGACCGCTACCGATGAACGCCGTAAAACATGGTTTATGACCGACCCTATTGCCGAACGTTCCGTAAAAACTTTCCGGCTTGCGGGCAGTAAACCAATTTCAGAAATTGTCAGCTCGCGCCCTCTGCGTTGCGGCTTTTTTGAAGGCTCTAACACAATTAATGATGTTACTTCGCGCCTGCATGACGAGTATGAGATTGTTCTTTTGAAAAACTTTAATGATTTTTATCGGGCGCTCAAAACCGGAAAAGCCGATGTATGTTTTCTTGAGTGTCTTGCGGAGGATGTTTTTGATACATACGGCGATGTGATTACCGAAGATTTTTCCCCTTTGGTTTACATTCCTGTTTCTATGACGACCATCAATCCCGATCTCCAATCCGTCATCTCTGTAATGCAAAAGGTCATGCATAATAGCTCTCTGGATTTTTTAATCAACCTGTATAAGAAGGGAGAAGGTGAGAACCGGCGGCATAAGCTGTTTAAGAACCTGTCCGCGGAAGAGAAATTGTATATTCAAAATCACCCCGTAATATCACTTGCCTCTGAATATGATAATTACCCGATCAGTTTTTTTAATAAACATGAAGGAGAGTGGCAGGGGATTTCTCATGATGTATTAAGCGAAGTGGAAATGCTTACCGGATTAACTTTTAATATTACTAACGCTCGAAACGCTGAATGGTCTGAATTACTGCATTTGCTTGAAACAGGAGAAGTGTCCATGATAAGCGAGCTTTTACGCACGGAAGATCGCGTTGGGTCGTTCCTGTGGCCGGAAACTATGATTATGACAGATTATTACGCGCTTGTTTCCAAAGCAACCTACCAGAATATTAATATCAGTGATATTTTGCGCGTTAAAGTAGGTTTGATGAAAGATTCCGCATATGCTGAATCGTTTAGAAGCTGGTTCCCGGATCATGATAACATCGTAGAATATGAAACTTCCACAATCGCTTTTGACGCTTTGGAACGCGGCGAAGTTGATATGGTAATGGCAAACGTCAGCCAGCTTCTTATGCTGACCAATTACTATGAGCGCACCGGTTATAAGGCAAATTTCGTATTTGATTTTGCTTATGAGTCAACTTTTGGATTTAATAAAAACGAGACGATTCTGTGTTCTATTGTAAACAAGGCGCTCCGGCTTATCGACACAGAGGGGATTTCCGGAAATTGGATGCGTAAAACTTATGACTACAGCGCAAAGCTGGCGCGTTTGCACCGGATATGGTTAACAGTAGTGGTAATTTTATTTTTCTGCGTGCTTGTGCTTTTGTTTTTCTTCTTTCAAAAAAGCCGCCATACGGGAAGGGACCTTGAAAAACTGGTACAGAAACGTACCGCCGAAATTTACAAACAGCATGAGCTTGTAAGTTTGATAAATGATATTGCTATTCTTCTTCTGGAATCGAACGATAAGGATTACTTAGATGCGATGATCAAAGGTATGGAGATAATTGGCAGGAAGGTGAACGCAGACCGTGTGAGTATATGGCAAAACAGCAGAAAAAACGACGGAAGGCTTTACTACCAGCTTGTATGCCAATGGGCGAGTGAAAGTTTGCCGGAATTGGACTCGAATACCGATTTTGCGTATCAGGATATTATGCCTAACTGGGAAGCTATATTTAACAGCGGAGGGTATGTTAACGAGATTGTTGACAACATTACCGAGCCTGAACGTTCGGCCTTAATGAAATTTTCAATTAAATCTATGCTGACATTCCCGATTTTTTTAAAAGATGAATTCTGGGGTTATGTCAGTTTTGACGATTATCATAATAAGCGTACTTTTCCTGAAACTGAATTGTTTATCTTGCGTTCGTGGGGCTTTCTTGCTGTCGGGGCTATTAAGCGCGGCGAAATCGCTTCGGATATGCAAAACACCTTGACCGAACTTTTTAGATTAAAGCGGAAACTGGAAATAGCGCTTTCAGCCGCGAAAGAGGCAAGCAGAGCCAAATCCACATTCCTTGCCAACATGAGCCACGAGATACGCACTCCGCTTAACGCTATTACCGGAATGAGTGCGATAGGAAAGTCCGCTACTGATATTGAGCGTAAAGATTACTGTTTTACCAAAATAGAAGGCGCGTCAAAGCACCTGTTAGGTGTAATTAACGATATTCTGGATATGTCCAAAATTGAAGCTAACAAATTTGAGCTTTCGGCTGTTGAATTCAATTTTGAGAAGGTACTGCAACGGGCTGTAGATGTAGTCAATTTCCGCGTGGACGAAAAAGAGCAAAAACTTACCGTGCAGATCGACAGCGCTATTCCTCAAATGCTAATCGCCGACGATCAGCGGCTGGTTCAGGTTATTACCAACCTTCTGGGAAACGCTGTGAAGTTTACTCCTGAAAAAGGCGCTATCAGGCTTGATACGCGGTTTCTGGGGGAAGAAGACGGTCTTTGCACTATAGAAATCAGCGTAAGCGATACGGGTATTGGTATGAGCGCCGAACAGCAGAAAAATCTGTTTAAATCATTTCAACAGGCGGAAGCCGATACAACGCGACGTTTTGGCGGAACCGGTTTAGGGCTTGTTATTTCCCGTAACATTGTCGAAATGATGGGCGGCAAAATATGGGTTAAATCCGAATCCGGACAAGGTTCTGTTTTTATTTTTACGATACAGGCGAAGAAAGGCGAACAGGTAAAGCAGAGATTCCCTGATGACGGCGTAAACCGGAGTAATTTGCGCGTTCTTGTTGTAGACGATGATCGTGATATTTTAATAAACTTCAAAAAAATAGCTAATCAACTAGGCGTGTACTGTGATACTGCCGAAAGCGGGGAAGAAGCTCTAAAACTAGCGGAACAAAACGGTTCCTATAATCTTTATTTTGCCGATTGGAAAATGCCGGGTATAGACGGAATAGAGCTGGCCATAAAATTAAGGGAGCAGTTTTCCGGTTCCGGAAGTCCGGTAGTGATAATGATTTCCGCAATAGAATGGAGCGCCATTGAAGACAAAGCAAGAAACGCGGGAATTGATAGTTTCTTGTCTAAACCCCTGTTTCCGTCTACAATTGCCGGTATAATAGATGGTTGTTTGGGGATAGAGCGCAAGGAGAAAGAAGAAAAGATTAAGCTTGACGGACTTTTTGCCGGACGACGCATACTTTTGGCAGAAGACGTGGAGATAAACCGCGAGATTGTACAAACATTTCTTGAACCGACAAAGTTGGAGATAGATTGCGCTGAAAACGGCATAGAAGCTGTCCGAAAATTCAATTTAGCGCCGGATAAGTACGATTTAATTTTTATGGATGTGCAGATGCCGGAAATGGACGGTTATGAGGCGACGCGGCGTATCCGGGCTATAGAAGCGGAACGCAATGCAAAGCCAATACCTATCATAGCCATGACAGCTAATGTTTTCCGGGAAGATATTGAAAAGTGCGCGTCTGCCGGTATGAACGGTCATTTGGGCAAGCCGTTGAGTTTTAATGATGTTCTGGAAAAACTGAATAGCTATTTTGTTCAATAGAGTTGTTCGGAAACTTCAGTTTTCCGAACAACTACCAATAAAAAATGCAGGACTTGTAAGACAACCAACCGGGTTGTCGAACAAGTCCAATGATGGAGATTTAATTTATGCGTGAATTGATAAAAAAAATAATTCCCAAACGTCCGGTTTACATACAAATTACGTTTACCATTTTTGCGTTTTTGGTGATGGTTGTTTTAAGTTATAATTTTGTGAACAAAATAGTGTTGAACGATCTGGTGCGCAATACGGAAAGCATTCTTGATTTTGTAGACTCTCAAATACAATCTGACATAACGGAGGTAAAGGCGGCTCTGGGCAGTTTTGCGCAAACTGTGCGCAGTATGCTTCTGAACAGGGAAGGAAAAGCTAAAATAATAAATTATACCAATGAAATATCCGGTTTTTTCCGGTCAAAGGAACACACTGGTTTAAAGATCGAAGGTTTTTATGGTTATATTGAAAAATATCCTGACGGTCCTGTGTTTCTTAACGGTCTTGATATGGCTATGCCAGCTGACTTTTCTCCTATAAGCAGACCTTGGTATCTGTCTTCTGTTGTGGCAGGCGACAGCATTGCCGAAACGCCGCCTTACATTGATGCGGTAACAGGCGAAATAATTATAACTTTTTCACAAAATATTTATGATAATGAAGACAGTTATTTGGGCGTTGTCTGCATTGATGTCCGGCTTGATCATGTCAGGAAAAAAATCGTTAATACGGCTCTTACAAAAGACGGTTACGGGTTTTTGGTTTCCAATGATCTGACATTGATTGCCCACCCAAATCCTGAATTTGTCGGAAGAAAAATAACCGATATTGAAATTCCTCTTTCATCGCTGGTGAGCGATATGTTGAACGGAGGCAAAGTTTCGGAAACTCCGCTGATAAACTGGAAAGGCGAAAAAACCATTGCTTTTACACGTCCTCTTTCTAACGGCTGGTATTTGGGGCTTTTGGCTGTAAAAAATCTTTATTATAAGAACGTAAAGACTATGGCTATTACTTTGAGCATATTGGGCGCGGTGCTTGCGTCGATTCTGATTATGGTGCTGGTTCGCGTAGACGCCGCCAAACAAAAATCGGACTTGGAGAACAGGCATAAGAGCGCATTTCTTGCCAACATGAGCCACGAGATACGCACGCCGATGAACGCGATAATCGGTATGATTACGATAGGAAAATCCGCAGTCGATATTGAGCGTAAAGATTACTGCTTTATGAAAATAGAGGACGCTTCTAACCATCTGCTGGGGGTAATAAATGATATTCTGGATATGTCAAAAATCGAAGCCAATAAATTTGAACTGTCTTGCGCGGAATTTGAATTTGAGAAAATGCTACAGAGGGTTGTGAATGTTATCAATTTCCGCATAGATGAAAAACGGCAGAAATTTTCGGTGCACATTGACTCTTCAATTCCGCGCACGCTTGTAGGAGACGACCAGCGTCTTGCGCAGGTTATTACCAATCTGCTTGGAAATGCGATTAAATTCACGCCGGAAAAAGGTTCTATCACCGTTACCGTTCGCCTTGCAGACGAGGAAAACGGCGTCTGCACTTTGCAGGTTGGCATAAGCGATACCGGAATTGGCATAAGCGCCGAACAACAGGCAAAATTGTTCCAGTCTTTTGAACAGGCGGAGTCCAGTACGACGCGCAGATACGGAGGTACGGGGCTTGGTCTTGCAATTTCCAAAAGCATAGTGGAAATGATGGGCGGCAATATTTGGGTTCAGTCCGATATTGGAAGAGGCTCGACTTTTGCCTTTACGGTTAAACTTCAACGCGGAAAAGAGAGAAAACAAATATTTTTGTCCCCGGATGTAAATTTGAACAATATCCGTATTTTGGCAGTGGACGATGATAAAGATATTTTAACATATTTCCATGATATTATGCTGGAGTTTGGAATAACATGCGACACCGCCGCAAGCGGAGAAGAAGCGCTTGTGCTTATTAAGCAAAATGGACCATATCATATTTATTTTGTAGACTGGAAAATGCCGGGTATGAACGGCATACAACTTGCCAATAAACTTAAAGCGCAAATGTCAGAAAATTCCGTAGTGATAATGATTTCCGCCGCCGAGTGGAGTACTGTTGCGGAAGAGGCAAAAAAAGCGGGTGTTGACAAATTTCTGTCCAAACCATTATTCCCGTCTACAGTCGCGGAAATTATAAGCGAGTGTATGGGTACGAATAAAAAGAAAATAGAAAATGTGCAGGAAGATATTGCCGGTTTGTTTGCCGGACGGCGCGTGCTTTTGGCTGAAGATGTGGAAATTAACCGCGAGATTGTACAAACTTTGCTTGGGCCTACACAGTTAGAGATATACTGCGCCGAAAACGGATTAGAGGCTGTCAGTATGTTTAGCAAAGACCCGGAAAAATATGAGATGATTTTCATGGATGTGCAGATGCCGGAAATGGACGGCTACGAGGCGACTAAACGTATTCGGGCTTTAGATTTTCCGGCGGCAAAAACCGTTCCCATTATTGCCATGACAGCAAACGTATTTAAGGAAGATATTGAAAGATGTCTTACGGCTGGAATGAACGGTCATGTCGGAAAGCCGCTGGATTTTAAAGAAGTTTTGGAAAAATTGAATATATATTTACGGAAATAACACGGAGCGAACCCCGTGTTGTTTCCGTATTACGAACGTTTTTACCTCCGCATATCATGCGGCATTGATCTGAATCATTTTCTTCTGCGATTCGGCGCGTTTTTTAATTTGCAGATTTAGAATGCCGTTTTTGAACGCCGCGTTTACCGCGTCGGGATCGGCATTTTCCGGCAGTTTGAAAGAACGGGTAAAAGAGCTGAGCTTTCGTTCGCGAAGAATGTAAGTTCCCGTGTTTTCATTGTTCTTCTTTTCTTCCTTCGCCGACTCTTCTTTGGAAGAGATCGTCAGGCTTGAGCCGTCTACATGAACCTCAATGTTCTTTTCATCATAGCCCGGCAGTTCCATATCCAAAACATAACCGTTTTCGGTTTCCTGAATGTCTACCGCTGGAATATGATTGAACATTCTCGCTGACGGAGACAGAATTGAGTCGCCAAAAAAGGACTCAAAGTACCTGTCAAAATCGCTCAGCGCGTTCTGAATTGTGTTGGGGCGGTACATGGTTAACGTTTTCATTTCCTTTTCCTCTGTTGTCCGGCGGGATTAGGCGGAAACAACGGTTCAACGAACCACCTCCTTTATTTCCGCTCTTCCCCGTCGACGCTTATATATTAGCAAAAACCGTGCCAAGCGCAAAAAACGCAAAATTAGTCATTTTTTATATGAATTCAGCGTTTTTTGATTTGGTTTCGGGTAAAAATGACACAGTAAGAAAAAAACAGGCTTTTTTTGTGTCAAATTGATACAAATTCGTTTCAACTTTATAAATATTGAGTTGTTCGGAAACATTCAGTTGCCGAACAAGTCCATTGGACTTGTTCGACAACCCGGTTGGTTGTCTCATGGTCAGCTACGCTGACCAGTCCTGCATTTTTTCGGGCTAAAGCAAGCTTTAGCCCTGCAAAAATACTTTTTTATTGGTAGTTGTCCGGAAAACTGAAGTTTCCGAACAACTCTATTATTGAATTAAATGAACCCATAATATATTCTACATATAAAGGAGATTATCATGCAGTACGGTTTTTTTGATGATAACGCGAGGGAATATGTGATTACACGCCCCGATACGCCTTATCCGTGGATTAACTATCTTGGTTGTGAAAATTTTTACGGGCTTTTTTCCAATACGTCGGGCGGTTATTGTTTTTACCGCGACGCGCGAATGTTAAGATTGACGCGCTACCGCTACAACAACGTTCCGGTCGACGCGGGCGGGCGGTATTTTTACCTGCGCGATAATGAGGATGTGTGGACTCCCTCATGGATGCCGATGAAATCAGAACTTTCACGCTACGAGTGCAGGCACGGAATGGGCTATTCAAAAATTTCCTCCGCGCGTAACGGTCTTGCGTTTTCGCAAACATCTTTTGTGCCGTTACACGATACCTGCGAGATTCATAAAGTTACGCTTACCAACGAATCAAAATCAGAAAAAAACATCGGTCTTTTTTCCTTTATTGAATTCTGCCTGTGGAACGCCAACGACGATATGACCAACTTCCAGCGTAACTTCAGCATTGGCGAGGTAGAGATTGACGGTTCGCGCATTTATCACAAAACCGAATACCGCGAAAGGCGCAACCATTACGCGGTGTGGGCGGTAAATGTTCCAATTGAGGGCTTTGACACGGACAGGCAGACATTCCTCGGTCTTTACAACGGCTTTGATCACCCGCAGGCGGTTTTTGACGGAAAGGCAAAAAATTCCATCGCCTCAGGCTGGGCTCCTGTCGGTTCTCACTATATAAAGGCGAAACTTGGGCCGGGCGAATCCAAAACTTTTGTTTTTGTTCTTGGTTACTGCGAAAATCCCGAAGATCAAAAATGGGAGAAGCAGGGAGTAATCAACAAAAAAACCGCGAATACGCTTCTTGCGAAATACGGTACTTCTGACGCGGCGGACAAGGCATTGGACGAGCTTAACGAGTACTGGAAAAACCTGCTTGGCCGCTTTACCGTGGACGCGGAAGACAAAAAAATGGCGCGTATGGCGGGCGTTTGGAACCAGTACCAGTGCATGGTTACGTTTAACATGTCGCGTAGCGCGTCTTATTTTGAATCGGGGATTGGGCGCGGCATGGGCTTCCGCGATTCAAACCAGGACTTGCTTGGCTTTGTACACCTTGTCCCGGAACGCGCCCGCGCCCGCATTTTGGACATCGCGGCGACTCAGTTCCCCGATGGAAGCGCGTATCATCAGTATCAGCCGCTTACAAAACGCGGCAATAACGAGATCGGTTCGGGCTTTAACGATGATCCCTTGTGGCTCATCTGCGGGGTCGCCGCGTACATCAAGGAGACGGGCGACTACAGCATACTTGACGAAAAAGTGCCGTTCGACAACAACGAATCGTTAGCCGACACTCTTTTCGTTCACTTAAAACGTTCTTTTGATTATACCGTAACGCACACCGGGCCGCACGGGCTTCCGTTGATTGGGCGCGCCGACTGGAACGACTGCTTAAATCTCAACTGCTT
>JAITUY010000156.1 GCA_031286095.1 Treponema sp.
TGTTCGGAAACTTCAGTTTCTGAACAACTTCATATAAAAAACGCGGTTTTGTAAGGCTTTAGCCTGAAAAACCGCAAGACTTGTGAGACAACCAACCGGGTTGTCGAACAAGTCCATTGCATTAACTCATGTTTACATAGAAATGGGATTTCTTGTTGGAGTAATAAAACCAATCGAAAAATTAAAAACAAAATTTAATGTTCCATTGAGTATTGATGCTGGGCAAGATTTATTTGGAAGGTCCAGTTATCATATTGTCGCAAGAGACAAGGGTTCGGAAAATGAAAAAATAGTGATAAATTTATACCGGCTGGGCAAGGGACATTTTTTAATGATATTTTATGAAGGGGTTTTACAGGGAATTTGTTATATATGAGATTAAATTGGGGATACTGGCATTTCGCCTAACGACTATTTACGCCTCGGTCTACATTCGGTTAGGTTGCCTAAAGGCTCCCACGCCTCATTCCGGCACATTTGGGCGGGCGGTCTTTGCTTCGCAAAGCCCTTATATGCCCGCCCAAACGTCAGTTACAGCCGGAACGGTAGGTATAATTTTATGGGGTATGTCAGAGACATCGTTCACACCTTTGTACAGAAACATCGGTAACACTTTTATTTAAATCCTTACAGATTAATGATTTAATAAAAAAATGACCATGTTTATCTGGTAACATAAATTTTGATATAACTCCTTATAGCATATAGATTTAGGTGTAATTTGCGTATAGCGATTTATCATGCTTTATCAAGAAAATTTACGCTATCTCTTTACTCTGCATAGAATTGTGGCAACGTCTTTTTTCACAATGGGTGTTACCGATGCCTTTGGGGCATACCTATTCGTGTTGAGCGGGTTAACGCTACGTTTTTTTAGACTAGGTTGCTGATTTCCGTTTATTGAGTCCTAAATAATAAGTTTCAACCGATTCTCCTCTGCAAGCTTGCGGTTTAAAACTTTTTGCCGTTTCAAAAATTAGTTTCATGCGTTTAAGCAAAGCCGCGCTGTCGCCGCCCTGAAAAACTTTGAGCGCCAAATTACCGCAGACTGCGAGCGTATTCTCCGCGTAGTTAACTACCTCTTCCGCGATAGCCAATGAACGGGTAGAGTCTACCGTGTGATTTCCGGTAGTGCTTGGCGCGGCGTCGCTGATAATAGTCGAGTAGGGGCCTTTTTCAAAAAGGGAGCCGCGGACTTGCACCGAAGTAATGTCGCCTTGAATAAAGAAAAAATTGCCGCCGTCAAAAAGCCCCTTGTCAAATTCACGGGAAAGGGGCGAAAGGTCTACGGCGGAAAGTAAACAGCGCGCCCCGAATTTACGCAGTACATAGAGACTCCAGCTTCCAGGGGCGGCTCCAATGTCGAGAATACGCATGTTATTTCCGCTGTTTATGCTACTGACAGGTTTAAAAACAGGAAATTTTTCATCAATTTCTTTTAATTTATAGACAGACCTTGCAGGATAGCCCTCTTTTCGCGCTTTTTCCTGCCAATGATCAATTTTCTTGTAATCTGCCATTTTTATCCTGTATAATAAGGTTATGGATATTGAGTATAATATACAAATTAAAAAGATTGAAGCGGAGCTTGAAAAATGGCTACCGGGTATTAATAATACCGGAATCCCCGCTTTTCAGGCTACCTCAACTGGCTCTGCATGGGCTCAGGAAGTGTTTCCTGAAGATGTAAAGAAAATCGACGATGAATCTTTGCGCGTTCTTCTTACCCCGGTAAAAGACATGCTGTCCCGCGGAGGCAAGCGCTGGAGACCTCTCTTGCTGACGCTTGTGTGCGAATGTCTTGGAGGAGGCGACGCCGCCCTTCCTCTTGCGCCGCTTGTTGAATTTTCGCATAACGCAACATTGATACATGACGATATTGAGGACGATTCCGAAGAACGAAGGGGCAAACCTGCAATTCACAAAATATACGGTCTTGATACCGCGATAAATTCCGGCTCCTTCCTTTACTTTTTGGCGTTGTCCTGTATCGAATCCTACAAAGGGGATAACAAAACGCTTGTTTACAAACTTTGGGCGGAATATATGCGCGGACTTCATCTTGGGCAGGCAATGGACATTAGTTGGCATAGAAAAGTTTCGTTTGTTCCGACAATCGACGAATATTTTGTTATGTGCGCTCTTAAAACAGGAAGCCTTGCGCGGCTTGCCGCCGAAGCCGGAGCGTACATAGCCGGCGCTAACGGGGAAATAGCCGGGAAGTTTGGTTCTGCCGCCGAGAAATTGGGAATTGGTTTTCAAATACTGGACGACGTTAAAAACCTGACGACAGGAGTTCCGGGGAAACTGCGCGGAGACGATGTAGTCGAGGGAAAAAAGAGCCTGCCGGTTCTGTTGTATCTTACGAGGTATCCCGAAAAACGCGAAATGGTATACTATTGTTTCCATGCCGCTAAAATAAACGGTTCAGCCGTGCCGGAAGTGGAAGAATTAATTAACACTTTAAACGCCGCGGGTGTTTTAAGTGAATCCGAAGAAAAGGCTCATTCTATGCTGTTGTCGGCGCGCGAAAGTTTTTCTTCAATAGAAATCGACAAGTTTACCGTAAACAAAAGAAGCCGTCTTCTTCTTGATGGTCTAATTGAAGCGGTTAGTTGAGGTAACAAGTGCGGGAAATGCTTGTTAGCGACATCTGGTCTATAGTAAAGGTCAGACATGGTAACGCAATACTGTTAAAACCGCGCGGCATTGATGCGGCAGTGCCGATTTTTATCGGTACTTTGGAAATGCAGTCCATTTTATTTGCCATAGAAGGAAAAGCCCTTTCGCGCCCGATGACCCACGATCTGTTTCTTAATATGTTAAACCATGTAAACCTTTCCGTTAAAAGAGTCGAAATCTATGAGCTAAAAGACGATACTTTTCACGCCCGCTTGATAATAACCGGAGGAGAATACACTAACGAAAATCCTCTTATTCTGGACAGCCGACCTTCTGACGCTCTTGCCATCGCAGTGCGTAAAAAGTGTCCCTTCTTTATTTATGCCTCTATTGTAGAGCAGACGGCTATACCTCTGGATTTTTTCCTTGAACCTGCTGAAAAGTCCCCGAATAACCGGAATAAGTCCCTTTTTGAACAACTGGAACAGGCGGTTGCCGAGGAAGAATATGAGCAAGCGGCAGAAATAAGGGATTTAATTAAAAAACTTGAAAGCGGCGATGATGATTAAGGCTTGTTCAGCAACTGTCTGGCAGTATAAATTATGCGGTAAGACCTGACGACTCTATTGCAAAATTTTATACTTTATACGATAATGTAAGTATGTCGCTTTCTATCTATAATGGCAAAATAGTTTTTAGACTCGCGGTAGTATTATACCTGTTTTATTTGTTAATTCCAGGTTTCCCCCAAAAACAGTGGAAAGTTTCTGACAATGAAAACGGTATTGGCGGCGGAAGTTTTAATAACGATGACATTTCGGTAAATCTTGCGTCATTGGAGGAAACATCTCTTGAGGCTGGCGCTCTTGAGCCGGAATCATTATCAAAACCCCGTGTTTTGCTTTACGACGCTTATAAAGTTACGCAGGGTGAAAATATTAGTACCCTTGCGGTCAATATGGGGCTTAATCAAGGAACAATTATTTCCGTAAACAAAATAACAAATACCCGCCTTCTGCAGGCAGGTAAAGTTTTAAAAATTCCGAATCAAGACGGTGTTTTGCACGCGGTCAAAAGCGGAGATACCATTGGTTCTATTGCCGAAAAGTACAAGGCCGAGCCGGAAGATATTAAAATAGCGAACGAACTTTTTTCAGATAAAATAAAGACGGGAACAGAGCTGTTTATCCCAGGGGCAAAACTTGATTGGGTCAGTCTTCAGGAAATTAACGGTGATTTATTTATATGGCCTGTAAGCGGCGTGATAACTTCCCCTTATGGTTACAGAAAGGACCCTTTCAGCGGACGCCGGTCGTTTCACACTGGTCTTGATATAAGGGGAAGTACGGGAACCTCTGTCAAAGCGGCTATGGCTGGACGTGTCAGCAATACCGGTTATGACCCTGTTTTGGGGAATTATGTGGTTGTTAACCACCATTCCGGTTACCGCACGCTCTATGCCCATTTGAGCGTTATCAGGACAAGGAACGGCGCGTATGTCGGAACCGGAGAACGTGTCGGCGACGTAGGAAGCACTGGGCTTAGTACGGGGCCGCATCTGCATTTCATGGTTTATAAAAACGGGGTTACTGTTAATCCTCGATCGTTGATGAAGTAGCGTTTTCTTTCTCCGCTTCAAGGGAAGAAAACATCGATAAAAACGGCGAGACAACTTCCATTTCAAATGATAATTCCTGTAACTCTTCTTCAATTTCTTCGGAATAATTATCATGTTCAACTTCCCTTACCGAGAAATTATCTGCCGAAAGAATAACAGGTTTTTGTTTTGGACGTCTTTCAACATGAGCCATAAGCCCTTTTGTATCAGGTTCTCCCGTTTCTTTCGCTTTTTTAATTTCTATGGATTTAAGGAAATCAATTGCAAGTCTAAGCAGTCCTTTACCGCCGGCGCTGGCGGACATGTCTCCTGTTTCTTTCGATTTAAGGAAATCAATCGCAAGTCTAAGCAATCCCTTTCTGGCACTGGCAGGCGCGGATGCTTTTGCTTCTTCTTTCTTTATCTTTGCAAGGATTTCACTTGCGGCTTTTAACAGACCCTTTGACAGTTGAATTTTCGTGTAGGCTTTAATTTCTTCCGCTTCGCCAGTTTCTTCGATTTCGGCAGCTTCTTTTAAGCTGTCAAATTCTTCAATCTCATCAGAAATTCCGGTTAAGGGTTGTTCCGCAAAAGTTTGTTTTGCAAATTGCTCAGTTTCTACAGTTTTGGGTTTTTCTATTTTTACAGCGCGGGTTTTGACTATTTCTTCCAGCGAAGCCAGATCGTAGCCGGACTTCATGACAGCCAGCAGTTCGTCCCAGGCTTTATCAATTATATCATCAATTTTATTTTCCAGCGCGCGTTTTATTCTAACCCTGCTTTTTAACTCAAAACGAATCTCGTCCCTGCGCTGTTCAAGTTCCAGTATCCATTTTGCCCTGTCCTGTCCGGTTTTTTTTATGTATAACTGTTCAAAAAGATTTGATCTAAGCGCTTTTATGCGATTTTGTACCAGTGTTAAAGGGTGGGGCTTAAAGTTAATAATGAAATATAAAGTAAGAAATAATGTAAGGAACATTGAGAGCTGAAAAATTAGCTTCATAGAGTCGGAAATGGAAAAAATCGAATCATTTATTATACGCCCAAAAAACAGATTGGCGTCTGTTTTTGTAGAAATTAGCGCGTATTTAACGCCGGCATCTTCCGCGTTAAGAGTGATATATTCCTGAAAACCGGCGCTCCAGACAGAAGAAATTTGCTCTAAAATAACAGATTTTGAAGTACTGGGGCTTCCAAAGACAACCCCCTTTGGCGTCCGTATAACCGAAACGTCGTCTGTTGGGTTCAGGCTTCCCGAAATGATAAGTCTTTCGGCAAGCGCTCTGACGGAGAGGGTGAAAAGAGCCGTTCCCCTGTAAACGTCCATGGAGTCATAAAAGGGGAACGAAAAAATTATTCTGTCATGAGAATCGTCCATGGTATATTTTGGGTTCTCGTTTGCGGTTACGCTTATATTGTCATAGGGCAAGGCTCTGCTGTCGTCGGTATAATTGCGGTAAGAGGCTGAATTACTGTTTTGGCTGATTACATCGCGGGTGGAAGTAGAGTAGTGAATTCTTATCCCGTTGCTGTCCACAAATTGTACCGCCTGAAGACCGCTGACAGATTCCACCAGTATTCCAAACACTTTAGAGCGCTCAAAAATATCCGCGGCGGTTTGGCTGTAAAGGAAACTGCTTTTTACAGATGGTTCGTTGAGTGTATCGGCAAATCTGTTTTGAAGCTCCAAAATGTGGTTTTGTACAATTTTCGCGGCTTTTTCATTTTCTTTGACAATGGAATTTACAAAAGAAGGGTTGTAAAAATGTGTTTGTACATATTCCAGCGGCTCAAAATCCAGTAAAAAAACCGTTCCCGCAAAGAGTAGAATTGAGATAATTAACACCAGAGCCGGTTTTTTGTATGTAGACAACGCTTATTCCTGCTTATCTTCTATTATCGGTAAATTTCCGGTAATAAAAAAGGCAAAACCTGAAAAGAAAAAAGCCCAAAATTATGAAATATCCGCTCCTGCGGGGGAACCTTCACCAGCGGTCGCCGCTACCATTGCCGATACAGCATCGGCTTCTGTTGGGTTTACGCCAAGGCGTTTTAGCTGTTCTTCTTCTTCTTTTTGAGCGCTGTACTCATAGCGTAACTGGTTGGCTTTTACATAGGAGTTTTTTAACGCCGACAGCTCCGGTTTTATTCCCTTTATTTTGTCCCTGTTTTCCGCAGGTACTTTTGTTTTGAAAAATTCATCAAGCGCGCTCAAAACTTTGTGATAATTCTGCATTTCGTTGATATTTTTTTCCAGATAGCCTATGATCTGGTCTTCTGTCATTGAGGACAATTTCTGGTAAGCAGGTCCGCGCATTAAACTGGCCAAGAATCTTATCTTTTTTTCTAATTCATCTCTTAACTGGAAAAAATTTACCTTTTCTTTTACCGCCGTGCCCTTGGTTTGATCCAGATATTCTACGGTGTAAATAACTTCTTCCGGTTCGGCGTTTGTAATCTGCCTGATAAGCTCCTTGATCATCTGCATTAAAGTTTTTTTATAGCTTTCCATTATGGTTTGATTTTCATCAAATTTTGTTATGATTTCTGTTAGCGATGACGAAGCTCCGCCTATTACTTGAATACCGTCCAACAGAATATTTTTGAAATTTACAGGGGCTTTCACCGCTTTTTGCTTTACTGTGGGGACTTTTATGGTATTAAGAACCATATCTCTTAAGTCTTGGCCTTCTTTGGAATAATCTTCTTTGATAACTTCTTCAACCAGCTCTTTATAAAAAGGCGATCCAGGCATTGCCGAAGGCATTTTTTTCTTTATGCTTTCAAGGGTGGCTTCGCTTGCGGACATTCCCTGTGTTATTTTTTGACGAATCTCAAGCTTATAATATTCCCTGTAATAGATACTTAGATTCTTTAATATACCCATAGCCGCCGCCGTTGTCTTGGACAGCCTGGAAAGACTTTCGCCTATTATACTGAGCGTTAATGAATCAACTCCGGCTTTTGAACTAATTGATATTTCCGCAACGGCTTTGGTCATAATGCCTTGGTTATCGGGTGATAGGCTTACCCAGTCGATATAGCGTACAAGACCGACAATCCGTTTTATGCGATCAAGGTTTAGGAAATCCATGCCTAACTGGTAAAAATTGACCAAAAAGTCCAGTTGGTTATCGTAATTAGATAGTCTTATAGATAATTGCTCCACGCGCTTTGCTTCGTTAAAAGACGTTGAATCAGGTATTTCCAGCTCTGTAATTTTTGTTTCCTGCTTGTAAGGGTCTTCGTTTATTAATTTTTTCTTTAAGTAAATATTGTATAAAGAAGCATAGGAAGAGTGAAAATTCCTAAGTTCCTCTTTGAGTCTTCCCATTTCTTCCTTTTCCATCCACTCTTTCCGGGAAGCAAGGACTTGTTGCAGGGTTTCAATATAGGCTGTTTGTGCCGATGCAGTTTCTGCCATAATATAATTATTATATAAATGTATGGAAAATTCAAGAAATACCCCCAAAATCAACCTGTTTTAAGCTCTTTTTTAGGGTATAAATTTAAAATTTCTCCTGTAAAGTAAAGCAAAAACGCAAGTCCGCACCGTATATATTGTATGAAGTTATTTAATTTAAAATTTCTTGCTTTGTTCTTATTGCTTGCCGGGTGCGGGGATTTTACTCCTTCCTCGTACACTGTATTTCCGCCGCCTGCGCCTGAATCGTGGGTATCCCTGCTGGGCGAACCGCATTGGCGTCTGGAATGGCTGGATAAAAGCGGCGTACGGCAAAAAGCGGATATTTTGCCCGGTAAAAGCATGAAAATTGAGATTCCTGTAACATGGGCAAACCCGGTTACCGCGTGGCCTTATTGGCCGGACTATAACCTGCCCGCCGGTATTTTTAAGCCTGCCGGAGCGTTGTTTCCCTTCGATGCGGAAGACGATCTTCTTTGCTTAAGCTGGAAGGGCGGAACGGACACAGTTTTTTATTGGGAACTTGCTCTTGTGAACAGTTACAAAGCCTCAAAAATTCCCGCAAATTTTGACTGGCCTCGGTTTAGGGAACTTTTTAATGATGAGGCCTTAAACGAGGCTGTCCGCAAAGACCCTTGGCTTGTCGATTGGCATTCTGTCGCCGAAAAAACAATGAACGCGAATTTTGACCGCAGACGTCTTGTTCCTGAAAAAGCGGAATATGTGAATATTCCTGCGGGTTGCGGTCCTTGGTACGGAACTTCCCCGTTTAGCGAACCGCTGGCTTTTGAGGGAGGAGAAAGTACGGTTTTTCCCGTTCGTTCCGGTTATAATGTGTGGATTTCTTCAGCCGGAATACTGCGTTGTAGCGACAAAATCTGGATTTTTTCAAGACTTTAGCCCTCTGTCCACAAAGCCTTCAATTGGCTATTATGGTTATATATGAAGCGGAGGCTGTTATTTCTACTACTGCTGTTTTTTGCTCTTCCGCTGTGGCCGCAGGAGCAGGCAGGCGCAACCGCAGACCCTTTTTCCCTTGTTGGCATGAAGTTGGCGGAGCTTGTCGAACGGTTTGGGCCGCCAATAGCGGTTTTTGCCGTCCGGGGCAACGAGATTTGGCAGGACGATGTTGTCTTTCAGTATGCCGGCGCGGATTTTTTTATAGTTAAGGATCGTGTTTGGCAGGTAAAACTTGCTTCCGCGCTTGGTATTAATTCAGGTGATCCTAAACAGGCGGCATTGCTGGCTTTAGGCGCAAAGGCGCAAGACGTGGGGGATCATCTGCTTATGTCGTTAGCCGGCAAAGACTGGCCGTTGATGTTCAGGGTGAACATTAATAATACGGGGCGTGTCGCCGCAATTTTTATTTACCGGCCTGATTTTTAAGGGGGCTTTCTTGGCAAAACTTTGCTTGTGTCTGACAGCAAAAACCATTCAAAAAGATTTGGAAATTTTGGATAAATACCGCAAGTTTGCAGACGTGGCGGAATTGCGCGTGGATTGCCTTACCCCCGATGAGCGTCTGCATATACGCCGCTTTCCTGAGCTTGCAGGTTTGCCCGTTATTCTGACAATCAGACGGAAAATTGATGGGGGATATTTTACGAGCGGCGAGGGTTCAAGAATAAAATTACTTGCGCGCGGGCTTGCTTTTGCGGAAGCCGACAGAAGAATGAATTTTGCCTATGTGGATATTGAGGAAGACCTTGAAGTGCCAAGTCTTGAAGAAGCGGCAAGAACTTTTGGAACCAAAATTATCCGCTCATACCACAATATAGACGGAATTATTGATAATATTCCCGCAAAAATGAATTCCATGAAGCACACCGGGGACGAAATTGTTAAAGTGGCGTTAAAAACCAATACCACAAAAGATGTTGTTAAAGTTTTTCGCTCCGCTAAAGAATGTACTATTCAGGACAAGATATTGATTTGCATGGGTCATTACGGGTCTTATACGCGCATTCTTTCCGAAAGATTCGGCTCTATCATGACTTATTCAAGCGCGTTATCTGAAACTGTAGTTTCTGGGGCGACAGGGCAACTTGATGTCCGGGAGTTGGACGAGTTGTACCATTTTCGCAAAATTACAAAAAAGACAAAAATTTATGGCGTTACCGGTTGTCCGCTAAAAGCCAGTATAGGTCCGTTGATTTATAATACTGTTTTCGATCTTGAAAATACCGATGCTGTGCATGTGCCGTTTCCGTCAGACTCAATTAGCGATATTTTGGAGCTTGCCGAAGAATTACAGGTTCAGGCGCTTGGGGTCACAATTCCTTACAAGGAAGCGGTTTTGTCCTCGCTTACAAAAAGTTCTGCGGAAGTACATTCCATAGGCGCTTGCAACATTATGTACCGTTCCGCAGACGGCTGGTTTGGGGATAATACCGATTGCATTGGTTTTTCGGCGACAGTTCTGAATTTTCTTGGCAAAAAAAATCTTAGATGGAAAAAGATTACCATTGTTGGGGCGGGCGGTGTCGCCCGCGCGGTAGCCGCCGAAGTTTTTCGTTTGGGCGGTAGTGCGCTTATTTTAAATCGTACCATTCACAAAGCTAAAGATATCGCGTCAATGTATAATTTTCGCTGGGGGGGGCTGGATACGCGCGGGGTTACGTTAATAAATAAATATTCGGATATAATTATACAGGCAACATCTGTTGGAATGGAAGGACATGAGGTTTTTGATCCTCTGGAACTCTATAATTTTACAGGAAAAGAAATAGTGATGGATTTGATATATTTACCGGCGCAGACTCGTTTTTTAAAACGCGCCGAAGAAGCCGGATGCAAAACCATCAGCGGTTACAATATGGTAATTCGTCAATTGTGTTATCAATATAAACAGATTATGGGAAAGGAAATATCCCATCAACTTTTATCACGTATTATTAATATGACTGGAGCGAGCCCATGGAACAAGATTCTGGAAGGTTAATGAAAGAAGCCGCAGGCAAAGCCGCGGTAGATGCGCTGGTAAAAAGCGGCATGAAACTTGGTTTGGGTACGGGGTCTACCGCCATTCACGCGGTTCGCAGAGTCGGCGAGCTTCTGGCGCAGGGAACATTACGCGACATCAGCGCGTTTGCTACCAGTTTTCAGACGGAGATTGAGTGTGAAAAACTGGGGATTCCCGCGTACACTTTGAATTCAAAAGAGCTTGCGGGAGGGCTGGACCTTACCATCGACGGAGCCGACGAAGTTGATCCTCAGAACCGCCTGATTAAAGGCGGCGGCGGAGCTATGTTAATAGAAAAGTTAGCCGCATATTCTTCCGCGTTATTCGCTGTTATTGTGGACGAGTCAAAAATTGTACAAACCCTGGGAACGGGTTTTCCTGTCCCGGTAGAGGTTGTTCCTTCCGCCAGAGTTCAGGTTGTAAGGGTATTTGAAAAACTTGGCGCGTCTGTTATACTTAGAGAGGCTTTGCGTAAAGCCGGGCCGGTTATCACCGAACACGGGAATATAATTCTTGACATTCGTTTTAGCGCCACGGTTGATCCTGTAGCAATGGAGACCGAGATTAATAAAACACCCGGTGTTGTGGAGAATGGGTTTTTTACGGGAAATATACCCGTAGTTTATATTGCCCATGCAAACGGAACAATAGAAACAAGAGGCGTAAAATGAAAGAAAATATAAAAGAAATTGCCGCCCGTGTGCGGGTACTCAGGGAAATAGAGGAAATTCCTGTTGAAGCTCTGGCAAAAGAATTGGGTTTTGAATTGCAGGATTACAAAGACTGGGAAAGCGCGCAAAAAGAATTTCCCGTTGGCGCGCTTGTAGAAATTGCCGCGCGCTTTAAGGTTGATCTTGCGGAGCTTATCAGCGGAGCGGCTTCCAAACTTAAAACTTTTTGCGTTACGCGCGCGGGGCAGGCTCCGGAAGTAAGCAGACGCCCAATGTACGGGTACTGGAATCTTGCTTTTAATTTTCACCGTAAAAAAGCGGAACCGTTTCTGGTTTCAGCAGACGCTGAAACAGAGGGCAAACCTATCAGTCTAAACACTCACCCAGGACAGGAATTTAATTATGTGCTGGAGGGGCGGCTATTAATTTCGATTAGCGGACATGATATTGAACTGGGGCCCGGCGACTGCGTGTATTACGACTCCAGCGAGCCTCACGGAATGAAAGCGTTGGGCGGAAAAGCCGCGCGCTTTTTGGCGATTGTGTTTTAATAAACAGGAGAAAAGATAAATGGCGCTGATTGACAAATATTTGCCAAAAACAGAGTTTGATTCATACGAAGACTTTTATAAAAATTTTACGATTACATATCCCGAAAACTTTAATTTTGCCTACGATGTAGTTGATACGCTTGCGCTGGAAAAAGGCAGTGAGCGCGCGCTGGCGTGGTGCGACGAAAAAGGCGCATCGGCGTCTTTTACATTTAACGAAATTAAAGATTATTCCAACAAGGCGGCAAATGTTCTGCGTTCTGCCGGAATCGGCAAGGGTGATCCTGTAATGCTGATACTGAAACGCCGCTGGGAATACTGGCCTGTGATCCTTGCCTTGCATAAACTTGGGGCAATCGCCATTCCCGCGACCCATCTGCTTACGACAAAAGACATTGTTTACAGGTGTAATGCCGCCGGCATAAAGGGAATTATCTGCGTAGACGATCATGATCTTATGCGCCGCATAGACGAGGCGACAGAGATTATGGTTAACAATTCCGGTTCCAACGGGCTTGATACTCTGCGCTACAAGGCATATATTCGCTCGGTTCATACTCCAAAAGATCACGATCCGGCTAAAACAGAGCAAGGGGCGGAAAATCAATTTTCAGCGGCGGACAAGCTGTTATCGTGGACCGATTTTAGCCCTCTTTTAAAATCGGCAGACGCTAATTTTAAAAGGCCGGAAAAAGCAAATTCCAACGATGACATTATGCTTCTCTACTTTACCTCCGGCACGACAGGAATGCCAAAGATGGTACGCCATGATTATACCTATCCGCTGGGGCATATCGCTACCGCAAAATACTGGCATCAGGTCGTCCCTGAAGGGTTGCACCTAACTGTTGCTGATACTGGCTGGGCAAAAGCCGCGTGGGGGTGCATATACGGCCAGTGGCTTTGCGGCGCGGGAATTTTTGTGTACGATTATGATCGTTTTGTGCCGGCAGAAATGTTGAATGTTATCAGCAAATACCGCCTTACAAGCTTTTGCGCTCCTCCCACAATATACCGCTTCTTTATAAAAGAAGATTTAAAGAAGTACGATTTTTCCTCGCTTAAAACTTGCACTGTCGCCGGCGAGCCGCTTAACCCTGAAATTTTTGATAAATTTTTGGAAGGTACGGGACTTAAACTGCGCGAGTGTTACGGGCAAACGGAGCTTACGGTAACTCTTTGCACATATCCGTGGTTAAAACCGAAGCCTGGCTCTATGGGAAAGCCCGCGCCCGGTTACGATATCGATCTTGTGCTTGAAGACGGTGCTTCCTGCGGCATGGGCGAAGAAGGGGAAATTGTAGTCCGCACTGATAAACGCAAGCCGTGGGGAATGTTCAATGGCTATTACCGCGATGATGATCTTACAGCCAGCGTATGGCATGATGATGTTTATTATACAGGTGATGTTGCGTGGAAAGACGAAGACGGCTATTTTTGGTTTGTCGGACGCAATGACGATGTAATCAAAAGTTCGGGATACCGCATTGGTCCGTTCGAGGTAGAAAGCGCCCTTATGGAACACCCCGCCGTGCTTGAATGCGCAATAACGGGCGTTCCAGATGAGGATCGCGGATCGGTAGTAAAAGCGACTGTGATACTGGCAAAGGGGTACGAGCCTTCCGAGGAACTTAAAGTGGAATTACAGAACCATGTGAAGAAGACTACCGCGCCCTACAAGTATCCGAGGATAATTGAATTTGTTGACGAGCTTCCCAAAACCATAAGCGGAAAAATCCGCCGTGTGCAGATTCGGGATGAAGATCAAACTAAATAACAGGAAAAAAACATGGATATTTCAGAGATAAAAGAACACCTGACAGAGATTGCAGGTAACGATTATATTGACAGCGACTTGTATACCAAGTTTAACGTAAAACGCGGTTTACGCAACGCGGACGGAACCGGCGTACTTGTCGGTCTTACCCGCGTAGGCGACGTACACGGTTACATTATGGACGAAGGCGATAAAGTCGCCGTTCCCGGTAAACTTTACTACAGAGGATTTGATGTCGAGGATATTGTCGCCGCCGCTTCAAGGGAAGGACGTTTTTGTTTTGAGGAAACAGTATACCTTCTTTTGTTCGGGAAACTGCCGGCTAAAAAACAGCTTGATGATCTTCACGATTTAACCAGTAAATTCAGGACGCTACCAAAAAATTTTGCGGAAGATGTAATATTAAAAATGCCGTCTCGCGACATTATGAACAAGCTGGCGTCTTCCATACTTGCGCTTTACACCTATGATGACGACCCGGAAAACCAGTCGCCGGAAAATGTTTTGCGCCAATGTCTGGAAATAATTGCGCGTTTCCCCACCATTGTCGCGTTTTCATATATGGCAATGAGGCATTATTTTCATAACGAAAGTCTTGTAATACATCAGGTTGATCCTTCCTGTTCTATTGCCGAAACCCTGCTTTCGCTTATAAGACCGGATCAAAAGTACACCCAATATGAAGCGCAACTTCTGGATTTGGCTTTGACGTTGCACGCGGAACATGGCGGCGGCAACAATTCAACATTTACCGTACACGTTATTTCTTCTTCAGATACCGATACTTATTCCGCGATTGCCGCCGGAATTGGTTCTCTTAAAGGTTTTAAGCACGGCGGCGCAAATGCAAAAGTTATCGGAATGATGGACGACATCAAGAAAAATGTTAAAAATTGGGAAAACGAACATGAAGTTGCCGCTTATCTGGAAAAGATATTAAAAGGCAAAGCTTACGACGGCACAGGCTTAA
Organism: Treponema sp.; assembly: GCA_031286095.1. Lineage (GTDB taxonomy): Bacteria > Spirochaetota > Spirochaetia > Treponematales > Breznakiellaceae > WQXQ01. The sequence goes on from JAITUY010000156.1 coordinate 14,575, forward strand.
TCTACGGTCAGGGACACGCTGTTTATACGATAACCGACCCGCGCGCTTCTCTATTACGCGACAAGGCGCTGGCGCTTGCCGAAGAAAAGAATTTAATAGACGAATTTAACCTTTATCGCCTTATCGAAAAACTTACGCCTTCTGTTTTTAAAAAGGTAAAAGGTTCGGATAAGGATATTTGCACCAATGTTGATTTTTATTCCGGCTTTGTTTATAAAATGCTCGGTATTCCGCCGGAGCTTAACACGCCTATTTTTGCGGTAAGCCGCGTGGCGGGCTGGTGCGCTCACCGCATGGAAGAAATTATCGCCGGCGGAAGAATCATACGCCCTGCTTACAAATGTATTCAGCGGCGTCATTTATATACAGATATAGACAAGCGTTAAAAACGGCGTTTTAAAACATGGTGTTAGGAGAAAAATGGACAAAACAAGAGCAGGATATGCCGAGGGCGTTGTATCAATAGCCGTTAATGCCGCCCTGTTTGCCCTCAAATTGTGGGCAAGCATAATAACAGGCTCAATCGCGCTTGCGGCGGACGCTTGGCATACACTTTCCGATTCTTTCAGCTCTGTTGTCGTTATTATTGCCGCAAAACTGGCGTCTAAAAAAGCGGACAAGGAACACCCGTTCGGACATGGGCGCTGGGAACAAATAGCATCGATATTCATCGCGTTTATTTTGGGCATGATCGCTTTTATGTTTCTTGAAGAATCCATACGGGAATTTTTAAATCATGAAAAAGCCGCCGGATTCGGAAAAATCGCAATTATAGTAACGGCGGTCTCAATAGTTGTAAAGGAATTGCTGGCACAATACGCGTTTTACATTGGACGTAAGACAGGAAATTCCAGCGTAAAAGCCGACGGCTGGCATCACAGGTCGGACGCGCTGTCTTCGGTTGTTGTACTGATAGGCATATTTTTTGCGGGTAAATTCTGGTGGATAGACAGCTTGCTTGGATTTATTATCGCTTTAATGTTATTTTACGCGGCTTTTGAAATTTTAAAGGAATCAGTTACAAAAATCTTGGGGGAAGAGCCGGATCAAAAATTAATAGACGATATTACAAATGAGATTAAAAGCATTTACAAAGACGATTTGAATATACATCACTTCCATATACATAATTATATTTCGCATAAGGAACTAACTTTTCATATACGGTTAAAAAAAGATATTACGATAGGAAAAGGGCATATTGTCGCGTCAGAAATTGAAAACACAATTTTGGAAAAATTTAATATGTCCGCGACAATTCATGTTGAGCCGCTGTAATTATAGTCTGTCTAGGGCACATTATAGACTCGTACCGAAGGTATGCGACTGCCAAAAAATCACATTTTCGTAGTCTGCGAACCGTAGGTTCGTTGGCGAAAAAACGCAAGGTCTGTGTCCGCAAAGTAACCGGCTTTATGGACAGACAATAATTAAGAAAGCGGCTAGAGAGCCGCCTTAATGATATTAATTATCCTGTATTTTTAATACCATTTTTTGCTATTAGGCTTGTTTAATAACCCCGTTGGTTATTGAACAAATCTTGCGTTTTTTTAGGCTATAAGCCCGCGAACTAAAGTTCGATAAAAATGCAGGACTTGTAAGACAACCAACCGGGTTGTCTTACAAGTCCATTAGATAATTGTAAGGAAAAATACGGGAAGACAGGCGGCAGGTTTCTGCTTGAAACTTGCCTTGCCTGTCATGCGCCACGTAACAGTTCGCGGGGCTTGCTTCCCTGAGCGGGACCGACTACGCCGTGATGTTCCATTTCGTCCACAAGGCGCGCGGCGCGGTTAAAGCCGATTTTCAGACGGCGCTGAATGTAACTCGCGCTCGCTTTGCCCTGTTGATAAACGATTTCAAGCGCTTTCTCATACAACGGATCATCGCCGTCTGAAAACAGCGACAAGTTTCCGTCTTCTTCTTCTTCCTCTTCAAAGAAAATCTCGTCGTCAATGTAGTCGGGCTTGCCGAAGCTTTTTACATGTTCAACAACAGCCTCGACTTCTTCTTCGGAGACAAACGCGCCCTGCATGCGGATCGGGAACGGGTCAACAACGCCGGAATAAAGCATATCGCCCTTGCCTAAAAGTTTTTCAGCGCCGACCGTATCAATAATGATACGGCTGTCCATTTTTCCCGCCACCATAAAGGCGATACGGCTTGGAATGTTCGCCTTGATAAGTCCGGTGATAACGTCAATCGAAGGGCGCTGGGTGGCAAGCACAAGATGAATCCCGACTGCGCGGCTCATTGCGGCAAGGCGGGCTACAGTCGATTCCAGCTCTTTTCCTGTAGTCGCCATAAGATCGGCAAATTCATCAATTACAACGACAATGTAGGGCATGTGTTCCTGAGCGATGTTTTTCTCTTTAATGCGCTTGTTGTAACTACGGATATCGCGCACCCCCATTGAATCAAGGCAGGCGTAACGCCGTTCCATTTCGTAGATGCAGTATTGAAGAGCCTGAAATGCTTTTTTCGGCTCGGTAATTACCGGCGTAAGTAAATGCGGAATATCGTTGTACAATTTGAGTTCTACAATTTTCGGATCGATAAGGATCAGGCGGCATTCCGCCGGAGTGCGCTGGTACAGTATAGAAAGAATCATCGAATTGACGCAGACAGATTTTCCTGAACCTGTCGCTCCCGCGATAAGAAGATGGGGCATCTGCACAAGATCGATGGTTTGGGCTTCACCAGAAATGTCCTTGCCCATGACCACGGGTATTTCCATTTTTTGCTCTTCCTGCGACAGCTGGCTTTCGATAATTTCCCTGAAAGAGACGATATTCCGTTTTGCGTTAGGAACTTCGATACCTACCGCGTGTTTGCCCGGAATTGGAGCTACAATCCGCACCGAAGATGCGGCAAGACGCAGGGCGATATTGTCCTGCAAGCCGACTATTTTTGAAAGTTTTACGCCCGGCGCGGGAAGGATTTCAAACAAGGTGATAACAGGTCCTTTTCGTATTCCGGTAACTTCCGCCTGAATTTTAAATTCTTCCAGAGTTTCTTTCAATGCCATTGCCGCGTCCCGCGTAGCCTGATCAATAATCCAGTATTCGCCGTCGGGGTATTCGTTCAGAATATCAACAGGTATTTTGTACTTTTTCTTTTTGGTATTATTTGCGGAGTTTTTTTTTCTGACCTGTTCGGCGTAAAGAGCCGCGGCTTCGGCCGCTTTCTCAAGAGCGCGCTCTACCCCATTGCTTTCTTCGATTGGTTCAGCTGACAACGGTTCGGGTTCCGAGTCCAATTCGTAAATATCGTCAATTGGGTCGTCAATTTGTGAGGTTTCGTTTTGAGCTTCGCTTTGAATATCATCAATTTGAAGATTAATTTGATCGTCTTCTTGACCGCCGTTAGTGTCAAATGCCTCAAAATCATCAATATTACCAATGATATTTTCGTTTTCAGTCTTCTGCGCGCCGCCGTCAAAGTCGTCTGATATTGTCTGCGGATTAGCGTTTGTGTCCGCTCCGTTAAAATTTTCTATTTCTTTAAACATTCGTTCAATAAGCTCATCTTCCTCGTCTTTAATTCCGTTTTCCGCCATCTCCGTTATTTCCGGTATCTCTGCCGTTACCGCTGTTTTCGCCGGAATCAGTTCAATTGATTTTACGGAAAGCGTTTGCGTTGAAATATTTACATTTTTAGGCGGAGGAAGAAGTCCGGTTTTTTTACTGATGACGGCTTTTTGCTTAAAGATCGATGTTTTTAAAACCTGAAGAACAAGAATTTCCATTACGGTGATAAAAATTATAAGAAGGCTGAATCCTGTTTTTCCTGTAAAATTTAAAAAAGAAAATTGAACGGAACGGTATTCAAAATCGCGGATAAAGGCGAATCCTATGGCAAGGGTTAAAAAAGGGAAAATCCCGGCGCTTAAAACAAAAATACGGTCAGGCCGCCATTGGGGGTCGGCAAGGGTAAAAGCCGCGTAACCAAGATACACGGGTATAAATAAGGAAAGAACCCCAAAGGATCGAGCGAAAAATCTGCCCACGATACCTGGGAAAACCCCTATTCCGAACAAAACGGAAAACATTGAAAAACACATCAAAAAACCGCAAAGCCCAAGAAAAACTGCCAGCCATACGGCAATAGTTCGGGGTTTAACTTCAGATTTGCTCAAAATATATACCTCCGTTTCATTTTCGGATAATTTACATACTAGCTTTATGGATATATAGTCTAATCAATGTATGATGATAGTGCAGATATAAAAATTCCCTCGCGTCCGCCGAATTGCTTAAAATGCGCTTTTTTCAAGGTTACATGGGACCCGGCGTTTCCGCGTTCTTGTGAGATTTTTTCCATTAAATGCGGTAATTTGCCTTCCGCGGAAGTGTTTAGGGCGACAGGGGCAAATTGCCCTTCGTTTAAGCTGAAAGAGGGGTTAAAGTAAGCGCTTTTACTCGAAGCCCATGCAGGTTCCAACGGCTTTTGCAGTGTCTATCATATAATGATCGTTTGGAACATTTTTAACTTTGCCTTCGGGAATGCTGAGGTCTACTGAACCTATAGCGTCCCCTTGCAGGGCGACCATGCGTCCGTACTGGCCTTTTGCCAGGAGTTCTGCGGCGGCTGTTCCCAAACTTGTCGCAAGAATGCGGTCGGACGCGCTTGGTATTCCTCCGCGCTGAACGTACCCCAAAACAGTGGCGCGTGTTTCCATTCCGGTATCTTCGTTAATTTTTTGGGCTACGCGATAAGCCACGGAAGGACCGTTTTCCGCGCGGAATTTTTTTCGGTCTTTTTTATCCATCTCCGATTCTTTGACCGATATCGCTCCTTCGGCGGCGACCACAATGGAAAACATTCTGCCGGATTTTGCGCGTTTTTCAAGATGGCGGGAAATTACGCGGATATCGTACGGGAATTCCGGCAGAAGAATAACGTCGCCGCCGCCAGCGAGTCCGGCGTAAAGTGCCAGCCAGCCCGCTTTGTGTCCCATTAACTCGATAACGATGATACGGCTGTGGCTCTGCGCGGTGGAATGCAGACGGTCAATAGCCTCCGTCCCGATTGTAAGCGCGGAATCAAAACCGAAAGTTTTATCAGTGCCAAAAATGTCGTTGTCTATTGTTTTTGGAAGACCGATCACATTCAGTCCTTCGCGCGAAAGCTTATATCCGGTCGTGTTGGTTCCGTTTCCTCCCAGCACGACAAGGCAGTCAAGTCCTAGTTTAGCGTATGTGTCTTTTATCGCCGAAACTTTGTCGGTTACGTCGTCGTCTTTGTCGCTTGTAGGCGTAAAGGGCTTTTCCCTACTGGAACCGAGAATCGTCCCGCCGCGCGTAAGAATGCCGGTAAAATCTTCCGGTTTGAGTATTCTAACGTCTTCATCGATAAGACCGCGAAAACCATTGGCAATACCGACGATCTCCATACCGTAACGGTCATGGGCTGTACGGCAAACGCCGCGGATAGCCGCGTTTAAGCCAGGGCAATCGCCACCCGCCGTTAATATGCCGAATTTCTTTGTAACACTTTTTGCAGTCGCCATAGTTATTTATACACAAGAAAGCGGTCTTTTTCAAGGGTTGTTTCTTTTTGCTTCATTCCAAAATTTGTCCATTATTTCTAAATTCTCTTTTTGCATTTCATTGCCCGTTTCTTTCATTTTTTTTTCGACATACTTAAAACGTCCGGTAAATTTTACGTTGGTACGGTTCAGCGCAGACGAAGGGTCAATTTTATGAAAACGGCAAAGGTTGATTACCGAAAAAAGCAGGTCGCCAAGCTCTTTTTCAAGCTCTGTCTCTCCGTTATGCGCAATATTTTTTTTGGCTGATGTTACTTCTTCAAGTTCTTCTCTTATTTTAGAAATTACCCCTTCCGCGTCCGTCCAGTCGAACCCGGTCTTTGCCGCTTTTTTCTGCAGTTTGAACGCGCGATCCATAGGGGGAAGCCCGCCGCTGACCTCGTCAAGAATGGAATCTTTTGGTTTGCGCCCCTCCTGATTCACTTTTATCGCCGCCCAGTTTTCAAGCGCTTCCGCGCTGTCTTTAACTTTTACCTCTCCGAACACATGAGGATGTCTGCGGATCAATTTGTCGTTTATTTTTTTAAGAGCAGACGCGACCGTAAACTTGCCCTCCTGTTCGTGCATATAGCCGATCATTGTTACAAGCAGAAACAAGTCGCCCAGTTCTTCGGCGACATGATCGCTGTCGTTTTCATCGATGGCTTCGAGACATTCATAAGTTTCTTCGACCAGCGATCCCCGCAGGGTAACGGGAGTCTGCTCCTGATCCCACGGACAGCCGCCGGGACCGCGCAGTTTTACTACGGTGTCGTATAATGCCTTAAATGCCTCGCTTACGGTCATATTGCCTCCACAGCGGAAACTTCGCTTTTTTGCCGGGATTCTTCCGGCGAGATTTTTTTCTTTTTCCATTCTTTCAACAAGGCTTCGGGATCACAGGTAAAAGTTTGCGTTAAAAGGTTCGCGCCGGCGCCGAGGACAGGGACAAGCGTTTCTTTCTCCTCGGCGGTAAAGTCCGTCAGCACCCAGTCATGTATTCCCTCCCCGCTACCCGCCGGGCCGCCTTCGCCAGGCAAACGCGCGTCTGGTCTGCCGATGCCGACACGCAGACGCCAAAAGTCCGCGTTGCCAAAAACATTTTTCATTGAGCGAAGCCCGTTGTGTCCGCCAAGACCGCCTGAAAATTTTAACGAAAGAGTCCCAAGGGGGAGTTCCAATTCATCGTGAACTATGATTATTTCTTCTAATTTGATTTTATAAAAAGAGGCGGCGGAAAAAACCGATTCGCCTGAAAGATTCATGTAGGTTTCCGGCATTAAAAAGTGAATATTATCGCGCGAGGAGTACAACCCTTTAAATTTTTTTTGCCATGAAAGGGAAGAGAAGAAGGGCAAAGCCTCCGCAATCATGCGCCCCGCATTGTGTCTGTTAAGCGCGTAGTCCCGTCCTGGATTACCCAAAAAAGCGGCAAGTTTAATCATGTTGACAGTATAATGTAATACCCTTTCTTTATAAAGCCTGAAAAGAGCGGCGAGCCTTCCGCCATGGATTATGATTAACCGCAGTCAGAGTTTCACTTAACTGTTAAAAGAGCAGAGTTGTTCGGCAACCAACTCTGGGCTGTCCGAACAAGTTTTTTAAACTTCTCGTACACCGTTCAGTATTTAAACAAGTCCGGTATCTTTTTCGCTTCATCAATGGTGCTGATATAGCCGTAATTGCCGTTTTCATATAAAATTAAATTATGGACAATAAAATTTTCTATACCCTGAAGCGTTTTTTCCTCGTTGTTTTGGGCGGGGTAATAATGGCTTTTAATATTAACACATTTGTTCATGCCGGAGGACTGCTTCCCGGCGGTTTCACGGGAGTTGTACTTCTTGTTCAGGAAATCTGTCAGCGGTACGGCAATTTTCATATACCGTTCAGCGTTTTATATTACGCGCTTAACGCGATTCCGGCGGCATTCTGCTTCAAGTATATCGGCAGGAAATTTACATTTTATTCAATACTTATGATTACCGTATCAGGCTTTCTTACCGATTATATGCCCGCCATGTTTATAAATTTTATTCAATTACATGATACTCTGCTTTCAGCCGTATTCGGCGGAATAATCAACGGGATTTCCATAGTTCTTTGCCTCTACGCAGACGCCAGTTCTGGAGGTACAGATTTTATCGCTATTTACATTTCAGAAAAATACCGTAAAGAAGCATGGTACTATATATTTTTCGGAAACTGTATTGTTCTTGCCATTGCGGGTATTCTGTTCAGTCTGAATAAAGCCCTGTATTCAATTATTTTCCAGTATGTTACAACGTTGACTTTGGGGGCTCTCTACCGGAATTATCAGCAGAGCACCCTTTTTATTATTACTAAAATGCCTGAGGAGATGCACCGTATGATACATCAAAAAACCAACCACGGAGCGACAATAATAGATTGTTTCGGCAGTTTTGAAAAACAAAAGCGTACTTTGCTTTACTCGGTGATAACCGCGAGTCAGGTGAAAGATATTATTCCTGAAATTAAGAAGATAGATGACGAATCTTTTGTTAATGTTATAAAAACCGAGCATATAAACGGAAAGTTTTATCATCATCCTAAAGATTGATATATTAGACTTGTTCAATAACCAAAGAGGTTATAACCTACGGGGTTGTTAAACAAGTCTTGCGGTTTTTCAGGCTATAAGCCCGCGAACGCGGACTTTAGTCCGAAAGTTCGACAAAAATGTAATTTTATAAGGAAGTTGTTTCTGGGAATCTATAAAAACTTCAGTAGAGTTGTTCGGAAACTTCAGTTTCTGAACAACTTCCGCTTAAAAACATCAAAATGTATAGCATTTTGCAAGACTTGTGAGACAACTAACCGAGTTGTCGAACAAGTCCAGTTTCTAAATGACTCTATTTTTGTTATAAAAAAAGAGCCGCACAATCCTGTGAGCAATGGATTGTACGGCAAATGAAATGTTACCGTTGTGTTGTACTATGGTTGCTCTGTAAGCGGTTTGTTAGTCAGCGTCAGTGAACCAGCCGCCACCCCATATTACACTTACGGTTGTTGCTCGTTCCCCTCCCAACGAAATGGGCGTAGCATTAATGATTCCGCTTGCGTTTGAAAAAGTGAAATCAGCCATGTATCCGCCTTGGTCTGCCGCATAGGATAAAACTTTGAACTTAACTTCCACAGAAGCATTAAGAGCAACGTTAACATCTTGGTCATACACTACTTTGTCATTATCATAAAAATCTGTAACTTTAATATGTGTCCATGTACCACCGCTTGAACATTCATTTTTAATAGTTGCTGTTACCTCGGTAAGTGTTGTTTCGCTGTCAACGTCACTGTCATCATCGTCGCTGGATTCTTCCTCGCAGGCGAGCATAGAGAATCCGATTATCGCTACCAGGGCGATAATCCCAAAAATTTTCCAAAAGTTCTTCATTTTGAACTCCTTCTTTCCCCCGCTTTTTTGCAGGGAAATCAAATGAATTTACCCGCCCATACGGGCAGACTATCAAAAAGCTGGAAC
>JAITUY010000195.1 GCA_031286095.1 Treponema sp.
TACAGAAAGTATAAACATCTTGCCATGTATTTTGAGTTGTTTTTTCTATAAAAACTTAACCTGTAGTTAAGTTGGTCAATAATTACTAAATCAATGGACTTGTTCAATAAACAACGGGGTTATTTAACAAGTCCGTTACTTTTTTGTTCAAAAACAGTTTTTCTGCAACTTCGTTGAGCGAAGTTAATTTTGCTTTCCATTATATATTCCTTTATAATTTAAATATTTTTCTACTTCATTAATAGAGTTGTTCGGAAACTTCAGTTTTAGAAGAAGAAGCATGAAAACAGCGACTGACTTACGTATTACTTATAGCTCTGCGCCTTGACGCCCTCTGCGTGAGAGTATTTAGAAGTAAGTTAAATATAGATTAAGATTGAAAGAGATAAACTTAAAATTGCTGTGCAATCCAAAGCCTCACGATACGCCTCTGCAACAGGTTTCTCTCCAAACTATCGCACCTCTCTGCAGAAACTTTTTCAGAAAAAATAATTAACCTTTGCGGATATACAGTGGAAGGTGGCCGATTTCTTTATCATCAATAAAAAGTACGAAACTTATCACTCCAGGCTCTTTAAAGTGCAGATTCGTTATACTAAACACAAGATGGGAAACAGCGGTAGAATTCCCCACGCCTCTCACCTCAAGATTGCCGTTTATAGGCTCCATAGTCGCCTCACCGTCCAAATCGCGCGTTTCTATGCGGAAATTGTGGTTTGAAAATTCCCACATGTCAAAGCGCAGACGGATTACTACAGATAACTGCGGGTGAACGCACGGGAAATTACGGGATATTATTGTGTCGAAAGTCCCGACAATGGTTAACTTTCCGCCGTTTTCCTGTGCGAAATCACAAAATGTAAAAAGTTCTGTTTTAATAATTACCTCATTTTAACGCTATTATACCATATTTCAGCGTTAAAAATCCATACAAAATATGCCGATAATGCTTTAAAGGGTATAAATGCTTAAAATTATTGACCACTCTAATATAAATTGTAATAAAATATGGGGACCGGAATATATTCTTATGGACAGCCAAAAATTTATGGGCGGTTTTTCAGGTCCCGAATACGATAACGTTATTGATATGCTTATCAATATTTGGCATTTAAACCGACAGCCGCACCCCTCAATGCCCTTTTTGCAGGCATGAAAAAACAAGGGTTCAATCCTTTTCTCCCGTCATGGGAATATATCCCCGACGGCGAACCTCATTTATTTGACGGCAGAGTATATGTATACGGTTCCCATGATAAATTCAACGGTTATGTTTACTGCATGAACGATTATGTTTGCTGGTCGGCGGATGAAAATGATTTAGCGGACTGGCGCTATGAAGGCGTAATTTTCAAAAAGACGAACGATCCGTTAAATGTGGACGGAAGCATGAACCTTTACGCGCCCGATGTTACGCGCGGTCCTGACGGGCGGTACTATCTTTATTATGTTCTAGATAAAACTGATGTTGTATCTGTCGCAGTTTGCGCGGTTCCGGCGGGGAAATACGAATTTTTGGGATATGTGCGCTACCCTGACGGAACCATGTACGGCAGAAAAGAAGGCGACTTGCCCCAGTTTGATCCCAGCGTTCTTACAGAAGGGGAAAAAACGTATCTTTATACGGGTCAATGCTGGCCGGGCGACAAGTCCAGAAAAGGTTCGCTTGCCGCCGTTCTGGACGCGGATATGCTTACAATTTTGCAAGGACCGTTTTTTATTATTCCCGGCTCATGTTACAGTAAAGGCACGGGTTTTGAGGGGCATGAATTTTTTGAAGCGTCTTCAATCAGAAAATACGGCGGCGTTTACTATTTTGTCTATTCTTCCGTAACCTTAAATGAATTGTGTTATGCGACAAGCATAAATCCTTTAAAAGACTTTACCTACGGCGGCGTCATTGTAAGTAACACCGATATGCACTTCGGAAAACCAATGAACAACAACGGCAACAATCACGGCAGTATTATCGAAATAAAGGGAAAATGGTATGTTTTTTACCACAGGCACACAAACGGAAAAGATTTTTCGCGGCAGGCTTGCATGGAGCCGCTTGAAATGGACAAGAACGGAAAAATCAAACAGGCGATGATGACTTCCTGCGGACCGAACAACGCGCCTCTCGCCGGAGCCGGGGAATATCCCGCCTATATCGCGTGCAACTTTTTTTCCATGTCAGATAATGAGAAACAGGAATGGGATGAGTTGCCAAAGGGGAAATGGCCTCGGCGCGACACACGCCTGCCCTTCGTTTCACAAGACGGAAAAGACGGCGATGAAGAGACGGGCTTTGTAACAAACATTAACGACAATTATGGAGTAGGCTTTAAATTTTTTGACTGCAAGGGAGTAACACGCGTAAAAGTAAAAACACGAGGGTACAGCCGCGGCTTATTTGAAGTAAAAACATCATTGGACGAAAAACCGCTTGGCGTTATTCAAATTGAATCAAGCAACATCTGGAAAGAGTTTTCCGCAAACATCGCTGTCCCCTGCGGCATACAGGCGCTGTTTTTTATTTTCAAAGGCACAGGGAGCGCGACAATAGGCTGGATTGGGCTTGAATAGCTGTTTTTTACATTTTGGCTGTAACTACGCCTGTCCGTAACAGTGTATGTTATTCTCAATCTTAATATTGTATATCTTTTATATATTGGACTTGTTCGACAACTGCGAACCTTCGGTTCGAGTTGGTTGTCTCATGTCAGCTACGCTGACCAGTCTTGCGGTTTTTCAGGCTATAAGCCTGCGAACGCAGACTTTAGTCCGAAAGTTC
>JAITUY010000210.1 GCA_031286095.1 Treponema sp.
GTTACGCCGGAACAGTTCAGGATAGAATGCATATTCTGGTAACTATTCTTGTTGTGGTTTTTACGATAATTTCATTAATACTGTTTTGTATCGGTTTTTTTAGAACAGAAAAATATAAATACCTTGGCATTATTTCATTATGCGCTTTTATTTCTCTCGTAGTTGGAGCAATATCAGTAAATATAATACCAAAAGAATATTTCGGAGTCGCTGAGCGTGTAAATATATATTCGATAATCATTTATACATGCGTATTGTCAATATGGATGTATAAATATGTTCCGCAGGATAAACTTATTACCATTTAAGGACGGTTAAAATCATGAATATCAGCAATTTAAAATATATTATTTTTATTTTAATTATTATTGGCGGATTGATACTGTATTTTTCATGTACATCATATTCTAAAATAATAAACGAATCTTATCAACAATTGGAAACATACAATGTCAAAACATTTGATACGGAATTCGGAAAAATGAGTTATGTTGACGAGGGATCAGGTGAAGCTGTTATCATTTCTCATGGCATATTCGGGGGTTATGATCAAGGATATTCAAACTTGTATAACATTTTTGGCGGGAACTACAGAAAAATAGCGGTTTCCCGGTTTGGTTATCCAGGCTCGGCGTTACCCGATGAACCGACTCCTGATAAACAGGCAAAAGTATTTTTGAACTTAATTGATGAATTGAAAATTGATAAAGTATTTTTAATCACCGCGTCCGCAGGCGGAACCGCCGGAATTAAATTTGTATTAAATTATCCTGACAGGGTAAAAGGATTAATATTATTATCTTCCGGAGTGCCTTCAATTCCAAAAACAAAAAAAGAACTTGGAATGTCAGGGCCGCCTAAATTCATCCTTAATGACAGGCTTATGCTGTTTTCTATAAGAAATTTTAAGGGTATTTTTTATTCCATGTTCGGTTCTAAGAATGTTCCCGATGAGGTATTTGATATTATGCTGCCTGTAAAACCGCGAAAAAAAGGCGTTATTTACGATACGGAAATCAACAATATAGATATGGCTGTTAATTTTAATGATTATCCGGTTGAAAAAATAACTGTTCCCATTTTGGTTATTAACGCAAAAGATGACCCTATGGCAAAATATGAAGACACGGAATATTTTCTAAAACGCGTTAAGGCCGAAACATTAATATACCCTGACGGCGGCCATCTTATAATAGGGCATGATATTACTGAAGGGATAATAAGTTTCATAGAGAGAAACAGCGGTGAATAAATACATGAATATTCCGGTTCCCTGTCAGGCACATGCTGCCAGCTTTACACCTGAAGCCGGAAAAGGGCGTCGATTTTACCGCCAAGGTGTCTGTTAAAGAAGCCCATGCACTTGCCTATGCCGATCATTGAGATGAGCGTTCCTTCCCTGATGCCTACGATCTCTTTGGTGATGATAAATGAAATCGCCGCCGCAATAACAACAACAGAGGAATCAAAAACAACTTTGATATTGTGCAGTTTCCAGCCGGTCTTTTTTTGAATCGCGAGGATAAGCCCTTCCGCAGGCTGCGGTAATATATCGGCTCTGAGGTAAAGCATTATGCCCAGGCCGATTATACCTATGCCGGCAAACAGGAACAAGAGCCGCACAGGATAAAGCTGCGGAACCAGGAACACAAGGGCATGATTACAGAGAAAGACAAACCAGCCGAAAACAAGGGCGGCTCCGCCCTGTAGAAGGTTGTTGATGCGGAATTCCCTTCTCAGTATCGCCAGTTGAATTAGCACATAACCGGCGTAGATAACGCCTGTCATTAAACCGTGGTCAAGTGAAAAAACCCTGCTAAGGACAAAGGCGATGGAATTGACAGGGGTGATTCCCATATCGGCTTTTACAGTTACGGCCACGCCGATTGCAAGCACGAAGTTTCCGATAAGACAAAGCGCCGCTCGGCGGAAAAATAAATTCATTAACGCTCCTTACTTCAGCACTACTTCAGTTCTGCCAAACCCGCCAAACTCCGGGTGGGAAAAATAGTAGTCCGCGATGAAAGGGTCTTTCTTCAGTAATTCGTGCACGCCTCTTTGCAAAATGCCCTCCCCTTTTCCGTGAATAACGGCGAACGTCTTCAGCCCACACAGCGTTGACGCTTCTATTTGGCGGCGCAGCGCTTCAAGCGCCTCCTCCAGCCTCATTCCGCAAAGATTTATTTCTGCGCGCGCGGTCGGAACCTGCACCCAATCCACCTGCGCAGTAACCTGTTGCAGTTTGCTGCGTACGGAGACGGCGGGGACAAGTTCCTGTTCGGGGAAACTTATTTTGAGCGAACCGATTTCCACTATCCATGTATTGCCGCCGGGACTCTTTTTATCAGGACGGACGAGAACCCCGCGCCGCCCTGACTCGCCCGCAAGTACTTCCATGCCTGGGGTAAAACTTGCCGTAACTTCTCCGGCAGTCTCAGTGCCGCGGCGTTCTTTGGCTAATGCGCGTTCTTCCTGTTCCAAGACGGCGTTCTCCGCTTCGACTGTTTGGGCAAGCTCATTCAAAAAGCCTTTTACTTTTAATATCTTCTCGCGGGACAATGTGTTCTCTTGAGAATGCGCGTCTCCCGGCGTGTCTTCGTTGGAAACCGCGCCCTCCTTGAGTTCGCGCACAAGATTTTCAAGGGTTTTACGGCTTTCGTCTAACAGCAGGCGGAGTTTGCCAGCGTGTCCAGCTTTTAGTTCCAGTTCTTTTTGACGCAGGCGCAGTTCCTTCAGATCCGATTTCCGCCGCTCGTCCCT
>JAITUY010000270.1 GCA_031286095.1 Treponema sp.
ACCAGTCTTGCGGTTTTTCAGGCTATAAGCCTGCGAACGCGGACTTTAGTCCGAAAGTTCGACAAAACCGCGTTTTTTATATGAAGTTGTTCAGAAACTGAAGTTTCCGAACAACTCTACTCTATTTAACTTAACATGATTGCTGGCAGTATAAAAGCGCTATTTTTTATCTTCGTATCCGGTTTTTCCGCAATTTGTACGCGAGCCGTCTTTCTTGTGGTACTCCTGACAAGCTTTGCAGTTACCGTGCCGAGCGCACCCATACGGACATTTACATTCATTGTTTTTATCAGACATATCCTCTCCTAAAAAACAGATTCAATCTGTTTTTCTTAACTTTTCTTTTAGCGGCCGACGGGAGTCGAACCCGCGTCACGAGCTTGGGAAGCTAGGGTAATACCGTTATACGACGGCCGCAATTTTGTCAAAAAACCACCCGGCCTTAACAAAGTTTATGCGGCCAGGCAATGATCCAGGGCCGAATCGAACGGCCGACCTGCCGCTTAGGAGGCGGCCGCTCTATCCACTGAGCTACTGGACCTGCTCACATAGGGTATCATTATAAGGGGGGTATGTCAATTTACCGCCTATGACACAATTACTTATGGGGCATTTGAACTTACTCTAATAAGTTGTCCGGAAACTTCAGTTTTCCGAATAACTGCAAAAAAAGTATTTTTGCAGGGTTTAAAGCTTGCTTTAGCCCGAAAAAATGCAGGACTGGTCAGCGTAGCTGACCATGGGACAATCAACTCGAACCGAATGTCCTCGGTTAAAAACAAATATTGAATTCCGTGCTCTTGCCTTTGACCATATTTTTACATTAAGATAAATATTAGAGGTTTATAGTGTCAAAACGATGGTTTTCCCTTTTTTTATTATTGGGTTTAAATATTAGCGCCCTTTTTGGGCAGGAAATAATTACCGCCGAAAAGTATCTGGAAATGGTATCGGAAACATACGGTTCAATCAGGGACTACGAGGCGCATATTGTAATACGTTCGGGAAGTACGGAAATGGCAGGGAATGTAAGCCATTTAACGCCGTCTTTTTTACGTATCGATTTTACGAAACCGGCTGAACAAGTTATCGTGTTTAACGGCGAAGAACTTACAATATACCTGCCGGAATTCAGGGCGGCATTGACTCAGAATGTCAAACAAAGCGGAAGAACTTCAGGAGCCGGACTTGCAACCGCGCAGGGACTTTCCATGTTAAAACGCAATTATGTCCCTTCTTTCGTTACCGGTCCTAATCCCGAACCGCTGGAAAGCAATTCCAGAGAAAGGGTTATAAAACTGCGCCTTACAAGACGTTCTATTTCGGAAGGGTTTAGGGAGATTATCTTAAGTATTAATCCAGATACAAAACTAATACGGCGGATCGAAGGAAGGACTATCGCGGAAGGCGATCTGCGTTTCGACTTTACAAGTATTAAAATTAATCAGGGAATTCCCGAACTGCGGTTTGTTTACGATTCTCCCGCATCGGCGAATATGTACCACAATTTTTTATTTAAGGACCCCGATTAAGGAGCGGAAAAAAGAATGGAATCTCTTGGTGAGAAATTAAAAATCGCCCGTACTTCAAAAGGGCTTAGCTTTGATCAAATATGCCGTGAAACAAATATTTCTCTTCGTTATCTGGAAGCGCTTGAAGCCGAAAACTTCGGCGTTTTTCCCAGTGAACCGTACGTTATCGGCTTTTTAAAAAATTACGGCTCTTATCTTGAGCTTGACATTCAAAAATTAATTTCACTTTACAGAGCGCTGAAAATTCAGGAACAGCCTGTTCCGGTAGAACAGCTTTTAAGAAACAAACGAAAACCGCCTAAATTCTTACTGCCTTTGGTTTTAATTCTTATCGCTGTAGGCGCGAGCGGTTTTGGCATTTACAAATTAATTATACACAGGCAGAAAAAAATTGCGGAAAATGTACCTGTTATCCACAAACCGATCGAATATGTATTGGACGGTAATTTCATGGAGAAGCGTTTTTACAAAAACGACTCGCTTTTGGTTCCCGCCGGAACAGAAATGTACAAATTAGAGCTGGCAAATTTGGGAGAAGTGGTAACAATTAATACGCCTATAGGTCCTGTAATTCTGGATTTAAGCCAGGATGCAAGCGTAGACCTGAACAACGACGGAATTCCTGAGTTACGCATAACGGTAGCGGATTTTGCAAAAAACAAAACCGACATGGGAGTTCTTTTATATTTTTACATGACGGATGCCGTTGGGTTATACGACAAGTCCGTCGAAGGATCAGAACAGGAAATTCCATATATACCAAATACGGTGAGCTCTGTAAGCACCACGTTAATTCCAGCTACACAAAGCGCGTACCCTTTTACCTTGCAAGTTAACTTTCAGGGTTATTGCATGTTCCGCTGGGAAATTCTTAACGAGCGGGATCGCAAGGATAAAAACCAGCGCTATTTTCAGCGCGCGGAAGAGCTGAATATTCAGGCGCAAAACGGCATACGTATTTGGGTGTCAAACGCGCAAGCGGCAAAATTTCAAATCATCGGCGCAGGGCGCAGTGTGCCGGTAGAAATAGGCACAGCGGGTGAAGTAGTTGTTTCCGATTTCCGCTGGGTCAGGGACGAGGATAAACGCTACCGGCTTGTTCTTATAAGACTGGAAACAGGCAGTTGACGCCCCTTGCGCTATTTTCTTGATCCTTTCGGTTGTGTAAAAAATCAGGTTGACGCCGAAAATATGATGTCCTTTCTTAACAAAGAGGGCTGGGAAAGCGCATCCGCCGAAGACGCGGATTTAATCATTGTTAATTCATGCGGTTTTATAGAAAGCGCAAAACGTGAGTCGATAAACGCCGTACTTGAATGGCGAAAACTTTATCCAAACAAAAAAATACTTCTTGCGGGATGTCTCGCACAGCGTTACGCAAAAGAACTTGCCGGAACTTTGACGGAAGCGGACGGTTTTTTCGGAGTGGAAAACATCGCGGATATTACAAGCGCAGTTTCAAAAATTCTCAGTTGCGCGCAAGCAAAATCCGCAGGCGGCAAAACGGACACGGGAAAGAGACCGCTTCTATCTTTGCCGGGTTCGGCTTATGTAAAAATCAGCGAAGGGTGTAACAATCGCTGTTCCTTCTGCGCCATTCCGCTAATCCGCGGAAAACTTGTCAGCCGTTCAATCCCTGACATTGCAGACGAATGCCGCGCGCTTCTTGAGAGGGGTATAGTGGAACTTTGCATAATCGGGCAGGACATTGGCGCTTATGGCGCAGACGGCGGAAGGGAAGCAAAACTGCCCGAACTGCTAAAGGCAATTTCCTCGCTTGAGGGGCATTTTTGGGTACGCCTGCTTTATATTCACCCTGATCATTTTCCAGCGCAAATTCTTGACATCATGGAAAAAGATACGCGCTTTTTGCCCTACTTTGACATTCCTTTTCAGCACGCTTCGCCAAAAATACTTTCCGCAATGAACCGGCGCGGCAATGCGGAACAGTATCTTGCATTACTCGAAACTATCAGAAGCCGCCTTCCGCGCGCCGTTATTCGTTCTACTTTTTTACTTGGTTTTCCAGGCGAGACGGAAGAAGATTTTTCCGCGTTACTTGATTTTCAGAAAAAGGCGAGTCTGGACTGGCTTGGCTGTTTTACATACTCAAGGGAAGAAGAAACAGCCGCCTTCTCGATGAAGGGGCGCGTTTCCGCAAAAATCGCTACGGCTCGAAAAAGGGAAATTGAAGAAAGGCAAATATCCATAACGGAAAAAAATATGGATCGCTTCCCCGGACAAACGCTGGATGTCTTGATTGAGGAACGGATAGACGCCGGAGAAGACGGAGAAAATTTTTGGCTTGGGCGGATTTACTGTCAAGCTCCGGAAATTGACGGCACAGCAGTAATCGCGGACAACGCAGACGGAAAAAGCCAGCAAATGGGAAAGTTTGCCAAGTGCAAAGTAATCGCCCGCCGCGGTATCGATCTGGAAGTGAAGTTCGCCTGACGGCGATGTTCAAAAACCAACCAGCTTTCTGGACAGCCCGTTGTTACATTTCATCGTACCGGCTCACATTCCGGCTTATTTTAATATGGCAATAAAAAAGCCGTACAACCCTGTGAGCGCGGGAATTGTACGGCTAAACAGCCTTTTTTTACTTTACAAGCGTAAAAAACAAGGGCTGTCGCTTGCTTTGCACACAAGCGGCAATTCTTTCCCTGCCCCTACGGCTGTTTCGTCCATGTCGAATTTGCGCTTACAGGCGCGGTTGTCTTATACGTTCCCGGTGTTCCGTTGGTAGTGTTTGACGTGTAAAACTTGGTTCGCAAGTCGCCCAGGAACGGGGCAGATATACCGGTAGCGGCGCTAAACCCGCTCGAAGGAATTGCGCCTTGAAACATTACGCTGGTAAGATTGTTACAATCCATAAAAGCGGAATCCTCAATACTGATAACACTGCCCGGTATGGTTACACTGGCAAGGTTGGAGCAATTGTAGAAAGCGTCTTCTCTAATGCTGGTAACATTGTTGGGTATAGTTACACTGGTAATACCGCATTTAAAAAAAACGCTTTTCCCAATACTGGTAAAACCGGCGTTGGCAGGCAATATTACGCTGACAATACCAGTACAATTATTAAAAGCGGCATCTCCAATGTTTGTAACGCTGTTTGGTATAACAAGCGTACCAGTAAGACTATTACAGCCCAAGAAAACGTTATTCCCAATGCTGGTAACGCTGTTTGGTATGTTTATGCTGACAAGACCAGTGCAATGAATAAAAGCGCTATTCCCAATATTGGTAACGCTGTTCGGTATGGTTATACCGGTAAGGTTACTGCAAG
Organism: Treponema sp.; assembly: GCA_031286095.1. Taxonomy (GTDB): domain Bacteria; phylum Spirochaetota; class Spirochaetia; order Treponematales; family Breznakiellaceae; genus WQXQ01. Next base: position 4,825 of record JAITUY010000270.1, read on the forward strand.
AGGAGAAAGCGGTATCAGCAATTCCTTTTGTGCCATTACTTAAAATTATATTTGTATTTGCAGGCATAGTTCCTTTGTACGTTAACGCTACTTTTCCCGCGTAAACTAAACCATTTGGCTGGTTATCTAACCATGCTGTTCCCTGAAAAGCGTCCCGCCCAATGCTGTTAACACTGTCCGGTAAGGTTACACCGGAAAGATTGGTACAGTTTTGAAAAGCATAAAACTCAATACTGGTAAATGTACTACTGGAAATATCAAGACTTACATACTTGGAGTTGTTGGCAAGAAGTGCGGCTCCAACGCTTCCTGGAATGCTTGCATCACCGCTGAGACTGCCCACATTCAGCACAACAGTATAGGGCGTTACAGCGGTATTGGCGGGCTGGGCGTCTAACCACGTTTTAAACGCAGTAGCGGCGTTAAATGTTGGTACGGTTACGTTTACCGCCGCGCTGGTTTTGGGGTTGTAGTTTGACGCGCTTACCGTTACGGTATAACTTCCCGCTGTGGCTGGCTTATACTTGTTAGAATTTACGCCGACATTATTGCCGTCTTTTTTCCACTGATACGCCACCGGTTCGCTCCCGCTGTAAACGGCGGTTAATTCCGTTCCGGTTATAACTCCGCTGTTAGGGGTGATATTGACAGTTCCCTGCAAAGTGGAAAGAGAAGGATCGCTCACGTCAACAACCGCGCTGGTTTTAGGGTTGTACCCTTCTGCGCTTACCGTTACGGTATAGCTTCCCGCTGTGGCTGGCTTATACTTGTTAGAATTTGCGCCGACATTATTGCCGTCTTTTTTCCACTGATACGCGATCTGTTCGCTCCCGCTGTAGGTTGCGATCAATTCCGTATTAATTTGAACGCCGCTGTTCGGTGTAATAGCGATAGTTCCCTGCAAAGTGAAAAGGGAAGGCTCGCCCACGTTAACAGCCTCGCTGATTTTAGGATTGTACCCTTTCGCGCTTACCGTTACTGTGTAACTTCCTGTTACGGTTGGCGTGTACTTGTTAGAATTTGCGCCGACATTATTACCGTCTTTTTCCCATTGATACGCCACCGGTTCGCTCCCGCTGTAAACAGCGGTTAATTCCGTTCCGGTTACAACTCCGCTGTTAGGGGTGATGGTAATAGTTCCCTGTAAATCCGCCGTTGCCGTGGTTTGGTCTTTGACGGAACCGGGCGTGTCGTTGCTGCAAGTTATTAAAAATCCAATTACCATAATAACGGCGGCAATTCCTAAACATCTGAAAAAGTTTTTCATTTTAAAACTCCTTTTTATGACTCCTACAGCTCGGCAGAAAATCACGATGATTTATTGAGCGGAATTTACCTCAACAGGTATTGTTTCTTTCATTTCGCTCATAGTATATTATAACTAGCAATTCTTATTTGAGACCTGTAATGGTTTCGAATTCGTATATACAAGGAAAAAACTATAATGGATTCTAGGTTCTCCTTTGCTGTCTTTTTTACTGTTTGCGCCCTTACAGCATTTGGGGGGGGTCAGGAAGACAAGTTTTATATTGATTTACAGAAATTCCCTATTTACATTAAGGCTGATTTTAATCCTTCCGATGTTATTTCTCCTGATTTAAAGGACGGCTCGTGGCAGATCAGGGAACAATGGTATGGAGCTGTTATACGCAGGCTTAATCTGCAAGGGCCACATGGTCAGCCATGCTTGCCGAAACGCGCCTTTCTTTCGCCATATGGAAGACCGGAACAAGAATGGACTTTTGTACTTCCCTTTACGGTTGAAGTCGACACTCCGATAATTCCATGTTTATATCTGGCGTCTATAGGTATCAACTGGGAAATATATCTGAACGGGACATTGATAAAGAAGGAAATGCATTTAGACGGCGGACGTATCATTGAACAACACTACGAGCGCGATGTAATCGTTCCCATAAACAGTAACCTGTTGCAAAAAGGCGCAAATGTTCTCGTGTTCCGCATTACCGGAGACCCAACCGATTACACAACGGGTTTTACATATAAATCTCCTTATTATATTTCTGACTATGATTACATAATGCGCAGACATAACGAAATTGACAAAATAATCATAATATCGATACTTGCCATACTGGGAATATACCACTTCCTGTTTTTTGCCGTTTTCCGTGAGAACCGCTATAACTTGATATGCGGATTTCTCTCTCTTTGTATGGGTTTGTATTATCTATGGCGCACTCACTGGATACATCAAATTATCCCCAATACCGATGTTGTGATTAGACTGGAATATTTTACGCTTTATTTTACGATACTTGCCGCTATGGCTTACACGGACAAACTTTGCAACAGGCGTTTTTTTATTGTAACAAAAATATACGGCGTTTTTTGTTTTATTCTGGCTGTGTCCAATTTGTTTTTCTCGCGTACTTACGGAAGCGAGGCGGCGGCTGTCTGGCAGTTTGCCAGCATTTTTGCACTGGCGTGGATTTATATTCATAATATTATCCTGCCGTTTGCACAAGAATTGAAAAGCGGCAAAAAAATTGCCGATACATTGGTCAATACTTATCCGGGAAATTTGTTAATTGTCTTCTTAGTGCTCGTCCTAACCTCAATCTTTGATCTTATTGATTCTCTTGCCATGCATTACTCGCTGGATTTAACCAGTTATAGTATAGTTGTCTTTGCGTTGGCGGACACATTTATGTTATTCAGAATGTCCGTCATAAAAAACAGGGAACTTAAAGAAAAAAGCACGCTACTGGAAAAAGCGACTAATCCCGCTTCTGCGCGCGAAAAAGCATTCAATTCATTCGGTTTAACAGAACGTGAAAAGGAAATTGCCCGTTTAATGGTGGAGGGGCTTGATAATAAAGATATTGGCGAGCGTATTTTTTTATCCAACAGCACCATCGCGTTTCATGTAACAAATATTTTCCGTAAATTCGGCATTATTGACGGCAAGAACAAAGGACGGGCTATGTTTCTGGCTAAATTGATTAACTAGAGTCTGTCTATAATACGGACTCATTATAGACAGACTGCCTTAAAAAACGTATTTTCGTAGCCTTTAGGCGAGAAAATACAAGGTCTGTCCGCAAAGTAACCGATTTTACAGACAGACGCTAACTAGGGCGTGTTCACACTAGAAAAAAGAGATAAAATAAGATAAAAATAAGGAATGAAACTAAAAGAAGACCAGTATAGGCAGATAGAAAAAGTCTTGCCTATACAAAGAGGAAACGT